>CAZKHE010000140.1:0-11503 GCA_964552535.1 uncultured Enterobacteriaceae bacterium
AGGCCAAGTTCCAGATCAGCTTCAAGGCGCGGCTCTGGAACACCGACGACAAGCGCTGGTCGGTGTGGGCCGCCTACACGCAGCAGAACCAGTGGCAGGTGTACAACGACGACGTCTCCCGGCCCTTCCGCGAGACGAACTATCAGCCTGAACTGTTGGTCGCCTACAACCCGGAGATGACCTTCGGCGGGTTCCGCTGGCGCCTCGCCACGCTGAGCCTCAATCACCAGTCCAACGGGCGGGCCGATCCGCTCTCGCGGAGCTGGAACCGCCTGATCGGCGGCGTCGCGATCGAGCGCGGCGGCTTCGTGTTCCAGGCGCGTGCCTGGCACCGCTTCAGCGAAAGCGCCGACAAGGACGACAACCCGGACATCACCGACTACATGGGGTACGGCGACCTCACCGCGCTGTACCGGACGGCGGGGGGCCATACCTTCAAGGCCATGGGACGGGGCAATCTCGGCAAGGGCAAGGGCGCCGGCGAATTCACCTGGTCCAGCCCGCCCATCCTCGGCCCGCTGCGGCTGTACGCGCAGGTCTTCACCGGCTACGGCGAGAGCATGGTCGACTACAACTGGAACCAGACGACGGTCGGCGCGGGCATCACGCTGAACGACCTCTTCTAGCGGGAGCGCGGACATCATGCGGCGCATGTGGACCTTCGCCAAATGGGTCCTGGGGCTGGCGCTGGTCGCGCTGCTCGCGCTCGTGGGCCTGCGTGCCTACGACATCCAGCGCGGCCCGCCGCTGTCGGTGTGGCACACGTACGTGCCCGAGGATCTCGACGCCGGCGACCTGCCGAAGCTCGACTGGAACGGCTATCTCGCCCACGAGAAGCGGCTGTTCGAGGAGGTGCACCGCAACGTGGTCCAGAAGATCGCACCCGAGGAGCGCGTCGCCTCGAACCGGTACTACGAGGGCAGCCCGGTCTATCCCGGCAAGTTCAAGAACGACTGGAACCGCTCGTACACCATGGATCCGGCCGGGGCGCCGCGCGGTGCGGTGGTGCTGCTCCACGGCCTGACCGACTCGCCCTACAGCCTGCGCCACGTCGCGCGGATGTACCGCGACCGCGGCTGGGCGGTGGTCGCCCCGCGGCTGCCGGGTCACGGCACGGTGCCGTCGGGGCTCTCTTACGTCGATTGGGAAGACTGGTCGGAGGCGACGCGCCTCGCGATGCGCGAAGCGCGCCGGCGCGCGGGCGACGGCAAGCCGCTGCACCTCGTGGGCTTCTCCAACGGCGGCGCGCTGGCGATGAAATACTCGCTGGACGCCCTCGAGGACAAGTCGCTGCCACCCGCGGAGCGCGTCGTGCTCATCTCGCCGATGATCGGGATCACCGCGTTCGCGCGCTTCGCCGGGATTTTCGGGTGGCCGGCGGTGTTCCCCGCCTTCGCCAACGCGTCGTGGCTCGGCATCGTGCCCGAGTTCAACCCATTCAAGTACAACTCGTTCCCGATCAACGGCGCGCGGCAGTCGTCGCTGCTCACGCGCGAGCTCCAGTCCCAGATCAACGCGCGGGCACGCGACGGCGGCATCGCGGCGCTGCCGCCGGTGCTCACGTTCCAGTCGGTGGTCGACTTCACCGTCAGCACCCGGGCGATCGTCACGGCGCTGTACAACAACCTGCCCGCCAACAACAGCGAGCTGGTGCTCTACGACGTGAACCGCGCCGCCACCCTGTCGCCGCTCCTGCGATCCAATCTGGACAACGCGCTGGATCGCCTGCTGCCGGAAGGCGCACGGCGCTACGCCACCGTCGTCGTGACGAACGCCGAGTCGCCGACCGGCGAGGTCGTGGAGCGCAAGACGGCCGCGAATGCCACCGCCGAAACGCGCCGCAACCTCGGCGTCGCCTACCCGAAGGAGATGTACTCGCTCTCGCACGTCGCCGTGCCGTTCCCCTTGAGCGATTCGCTCTACGGGCTGAATCCGGAATCGACCGACTTCTACGGCGTGCACCTCGGGACGGTCACCGCGCGCGGCGAGGTCGGCCTCCTGATCGTCGGCCTGGAGAACCTGATCCGCGCGTCGTCGAACCCGTTCTTCGACTACATGCTCGCGCGGATCGGGGAAGGCGTGGAGGAGCGGCCGCGCACGGCGGCCGTCCGCTGAGCGGCGCCGGTCACTGCGCTGGCACCGGTGTCGCGCCCGCGGCGGGCTTCTCGCCGGGCTTGTCGCCGAACACGATCACGTACAGGCACGGCAGGAAGATGAGCATCAGCAGCGTGCCGACCAGCAGCCCGCCCATGATGGCGAACGCCATCGGCCCCCAGAACACGGTCGGCGCGATCGGAATCAGTCCCAGCACGGTCGAGAGCGCGGTGAGCATCAGCGGCCGCAATCGCGAGCTGGCCGCGGCGATCACCGCGTCCCGCACGCCCATCCCCGATGCGCGGTCGGCGTCGATCTGCACCACCAGGATCACCCCGTTCTTCGCCAGCATACCGAGCAGCGCCAGGATGCCCAGAATCGCGACGAAGCCGAGCGGCCGCTGGAACACCAGCAGCGCCAGCACCACGCCGATGATGGACAGCGGCAGGATGGCGAGGATCACGAACAGCCGCCGGAAGCTCTGCAGCTGGAACATGAGCACGGTGAGCATCAGCAGCAGCATGAGCGGTACCACCGCGAACACCGACGCCTGCGACGAGGCGCTTTCCTCCGCGATCCCGCCGAGCTCGACCCGGTAGCCGCGCGGGAGGGTCTTGTTCAGCTCGTCGATCCTCGGCTGGAGCACCGCGGTGACGTCGTCGGGCAGCACGCCGGGGTTCACGTCGGCGCGCACGGTGAGCGTCGACACGCGGTTGCGGCGCCACACGATCGGGAACTCGTCGCCGTACTCGAACGTGGTGAACTGGCTGATGGGCACCGTGCGTCCGCCGGGGATGGGCACCTGCAGCGAACGCAGCGTGTCGAGCGCCATGCGTTCCTCGGGGACCGCACGCGCGACCACGTTGACGAGGTAGATGTCGTCGCGGACCTGCGTGACGGTCGTGCCGGAGATCGCGGCATTGATGGTCGCCGCGATGGTCCCCGAGCTCACGCCGAGCTGCCGCGCCTGCTCTTGATCCACACGCACCTTGAGCTGCCGCGCCGGCTCCATCCAGTCGAAGTTCACCAGGCGGGCGCCCGGTGCCTGCGCCATCAGGCCCGCGACCTGCTGGGCGATGCGCATCACCTCGTCCTTGTCCGAACCGCTGACGCGATATTGCAGCGGCCAGCCAACCGGCGGCCCGAGCTCGAGCGGCGAGATGCGCGCGACCACGTTCGGGAACTCCTCGGCGAGCAGCTTCTCCAGCCGCGGCTGCAGGCGCAGGCGCGCGTCGAAATCGTCGGCCACCACGACGATCTGCCCGAAGAACGGGTTGGCGAGCTGCACGTCGAGCGGGAGGTAGAAGCGGATCGCGCCGCGCCCGACGTAGCTGCTCCAGTGATCGACGTCCTCGTCCTTCGCGAGGATTTCCTCGAAGCGGCTGACGACCGTCTCGGTCGCGTGAATCGAGGCGTTCTGCCGCAGCGTGAGGTTCACCAGCAGTTCGGGCCGGTCCGATGACGGGAAGAACTGCCGCGGCACGAACTGCAGGAGATAGAGCGCCGCGACGAAGCAGGCGATGGTGACGGCGATGGTGAGCCAGCGCACCTTGATCGCGCCGGCAACGAGCGCCTGGTAGGCGCGGAGGAGGGCGCCCGGCTTCGCTTCCGCGCCGGAATCCTTCGGCGGCTTCAGCACCGACATGCCGATCACCGGGGCGAAGGTCACCGCGACGAACCAGGAGGCGAGCAGCGCGATGGTGACCACCGCGAAGATGGAGAACGTGTACTCCCCGGCGGAGCTCCGCGCGAAGCCGATCGGGACGAAACCGGCGATGGTGATCAGCGTGCCCGCCAGCATCGGCGCGGCCAGCGTGCGGTAGGCGAAGGTCGCCGCCTGCTCCTTGGTGTCGCCGGCGGCGAGGCGGCGCAGCGAGGCGTCCACCGTGGTCATCGCGTCGTCCACCAGCAGCGTGAGCGCGATGATCAGCGCGCCGAGCGAGATGCGATGCAGGTCGATTCCCAGGATCTGCATCACCGCGAAGACGATGGCGAGCGTCAACGGTATCGCGAGCGCCACCACCGCACCCGGGCGCATCCCGAGGGCGATGAAGCTGACCACGAGGATGATCACGATCGCCTGCCACAGCGACTCCATGAAGTCGCCGATGGCGACGTCCACGGTCTGCGCCTGGTCGGAGACCAGGAACGGTTCGACGCCGACCGGCAGGTCGGCGCGGATGCGCTGCATCTCGCGATCGAGGTTCTTGCCCAGGGTGAGGATGTCGCCGCCTTCGCGCATGGCGATGGCGAGGCCGATGGCCGGCTTGCCGTTGACGCGGAACAGCGGATCGGGTGGATCGGAGAAGCCGCGGCGGATGGCGGCGATGTCGCGCAGCGGGATGATGCGGTCGCCGACGGTGAAGTTGACGCCCTCCAGGTCCTTCTCGGAGCCGAACGCGCCCGACACGCGCAGGAAGATGCGCTCCTGGTCGGTCTGCACCACGCCCGCCGGGCGCACCACGTTCTGCGCACGCAGCTCGCCGACGAACGCGCTGTAGGTGAGGCCGAGGGCCGCCAGGCGCGCGGTCGAGAATTCCAGATAGATCTGCTCGTCCTGCTCGCCGAGCAGCTCGATCATGGCGACGTCGGGCACCCGCAGCAGGTCGGAGCGGATGCCCTCGACGTAGTCGCGCAGCTCCCGCTTGGAGAAGCCGTCGGTGGTGAACCCGTAGATGATGCCGAAGGTGTCGCCGAAGCTGTCATTGAAGCCCGGCCCGATCACGCCGTCGGGCAGCGTGCGCCGGATGTCGCCGATGTCGCGGCGCACCTCGTAGAAGATGTCCGGCAGATCCTTGCTGGGCGTGGAGGAGAGCAGGTCCACGAACATCGTGGTGAAGCCGGCGCTCGTGTAGCTGCGCACCCGGTCGATGTTGCGCGTCTCCTGCAGCTTGCGCTCGATGCGCTCGGTGACCTGCGTGAGCGTGTCCTCGACCGTGGCGCCCGGCCAGGCGGCGAACACGACCATGGTGCGGATGGTGATCGGGGGGTCCTCCGCCCGGCCGAGGCCCAGGAACGCCAGCGTGCCCGCGAGCACCGACATGAGCATCAGGTAGACGACCAGCGACCGGCGGTTGATCGCCCATTCGGAGAGGTTCGGACCGATCACCGCTTGTCTCCCAGCACGCGCACCTTCTGACCCGAGTGCAGCGCCTGGATGCCGGCGGTGACGACCACGTCGCCCGGCTCCAGTCCCTTGCTGACGGAGACGCGGTCCGCATCGTGGGTGCCGACGGTGATCGGCCGCATGGCCACCGTCTGCGTCTTCGGATCCACGATCCAGACCGCCGACTGGCCCTGGGTCCGCACCAGCGCGGACGGCGGAATCTCGATGCCCGGGGCGAAGTCGAGCTTCATGCGCCCGACGACGGCGGAGCCGAGGCGCATGGCAGGCGGAGGATCGATGAGCCCAACGCGCACCCGGAACGTCCCGGTGACCGGGTCGGCGCGAGGCGAAACCTCCCGCACGCGGCCCTTGGCGGTGACCTTCGGATCGGTGGTGAGCGCGACCGTGATCTCCGGATTGCGCGGGGCGCTGTCCTTCACCACGGCGGGGACATCGAACACCGCATCGCTCCCGCCGGTGCGTGCGATCTGGATGATCATGCGGCCGGCCGGCACCACCTCGCCCGGCTCCGCCCCGACGCGCGTGATCGTTCCCGGCGCGTCCGCCGTCAGGCGCGTGTACGAGAGCCGGTTCTGCGCCAGCGCCACCTGCGCGCGCGCCGATTCGGCGTTCGATTCCGCGCTGCGCAGGTTGGCCTCGAACTGATCGAAGGCGGCCTTGGAAATGAAGCGCTGCGCGAGGAGCTCCTTCTGCCGCGTGTAGTTGTTGCGCGCCTGGACGAGCTGTGCGTCCGCCGAGGCGAGCTGCGCACGGGCCGACTGGAGGTTCGCTTCCTCGTTCTGCGCGTCGAGGCGCGCGACGAGCTGTCCGGGACGCAGCGTGTTGCCCACGTCTACCGGCCGCTCGATCATGCGGCCGTCGATGCGGAAGGAGAGATTGACCTCGGTCTGCGCCTGCACCGTACCGGTCAGCGACACCACGTCGCCGGCGACGCGCTTCTCGATGGTGACGGTGCGCACCGGGCGGATCTCCGGTGCGGCGGCCTCTTCGGCGGGCTTGCAGGCGGCGAGGGCGGTCGCGGCAGCGGCGGCGAGCGCGAGGCAGCGGAAGGTGTGGGGCTGCACGGTCATGCTCCGGAAGGAAGGGGAGGATTGGAGGGGCGGGGGCTCATCGGCTTAGACCCAGCGCGGATCGGTGGTCAGGCACACCGAGAGCCAGGCATCGTCGTCGGACACCTGCAGCGCCTGCCAGATGCGGGTGCGCAGCGTATCCTGCTGCGCGACGGTCTGGAGCGCGAAGCCCTCGCCGACGACGATGTCGACTTCGATGAAGTACATGCGGCCGCTCTTCACGGCGTGGTGGATCACGCGCTGCACGCCGCGCTCGGCGCCGATCGACCGCGTCACCGCTTCGAGGCGCTGCATCAGCGCGTCGTCGGGCGTGGCCATGAGCAGCACTTCGCGCAGGCTCTCGCGCAGCACCCCGATCGGCATGGGCAGCAGCAGCAGCGCCAGTACGGCGACCATCACCGGGTCGGCGTAGCGCGCCCACATGCCGTGGTACGGCTCGGGGAGGAACGGCAGGAGGGCGAAGCCCGCCAGCGTCACCACGCTGAAGCCGAAGTCCATGCCCCATTCGCGGGCGTCGTTGCGCACCAGCTTCGAGCCGATGCGGCGCGCGACCCACAGGCCGTACAGCCAGTAGCCGAGACAGATCACGGCGCTCACGACCCCGAACCAGACCACCCCTTCGGCATCGACCTCGTGACCGCCGTGGCGCACGCCCTCGATGCCCATCAGGATGGAATAGACGCAGATGACCAGCACGAGGAAGCCGTTCACCGTGTGGACCAGCGGCTCGACGTGCGAGTAGCCGTACGGGAAGCGCTTGTCCTCGGGCCGGATGACGAGCTTCGCCGCGAGCAGCGAGAGGCCGCCGGCGACGAGGCTGAGGACGGAGAACACGCCGTTGAGGATGACGACGTCGGACTCGAGGTAGAGGCCCCAGGCGACGCTGCCGACCGCCACGACCACCACGCCCCAGATCGACGTCTTGAGCGTGCGCTGCTCGATGCGGCTCGCCTCGCCCTTGTCCGTCAAGGCGCCCATCGCGGGCAGGCGCTCCGCTCCGGCCGACCCGCTCACGGCGCGGGCTCCGAGCGGGAGGGCCCGGGTGCGGCTGCGACCGGTGTCCGGAGCCCGAGGTAGGCCACGCCGATGGCGAGCAGCGGACTGGCGAAGTTGAACACTGCGTAGGGCAGGTAGCTGAACGTGGCGACGCCGAGCGTCGCGGCCATGTAGGCGCCGCAGCTGTTCCAGGGAATCAGCGCCGAGGTCGGCGTGCCCGACGCGCCGATCGAGCGGGAGAGCACGAACGGCGCGAGGCCGCGCTGCGCGAACGCGCCCTTGAACATGCGGCCCGGCAGGACGATCGCGATGTACTGGTCCGCGGTGACGACGTTGGTCGCGAACACCGAGGCGACCAGCGAGGCGACCAGCCGGCCGGCGCTCTTCGCGCGCTCGATGACCGGCGCCATGAGCCGCTCCAGCACGCCGGCGCGCTCCACCACGCCGCCGAACGCGAGGGCGGTGATGATCAGCCAGATGGTGTTCAGCATGCTCGCCATGCCGCCGCGGGACACGAGCTGGTCCACCGAGGCGAACCCGGTGTGCGACTCGTAGCCGCTCGCGAGCGCCAGCCACACGCCTTTCAGGAGCAGCAGCGGCGCCGGGAGGCCATTCCCGGCGTCGGCGAAGCGCATCACGCGGTCCGGCGCGATGAAGACGGCGAGGAGGCCGCCGGCCACCGCGCCGAGAAAGATGGCGGTGAACGGCGGGAAGCGCAGCACCGCCATGACGATGACCAGCACGAGCGGCAGGAACATCCACGCCGACGGCCGGAACGACGACTCGATCGCCGCGAGCTTCTCCAGCGCGTCGAAATCGCCGGGGCGTCCGAGCATGTAGAACACGCCCAGCGCCAGGACGAGCGATATCGCGGAAGTCAGCGCGGTCTCGCGGATGTGGGTGTACAGGTCGACGCCGGCAGACGCGGCGGCGAGGTTGGAGGAGTCCGAGAGCGGCGAGGTGGTATCGCCGAAGTACGAGCCGGAGATGATCGCCGCGGCGGCGATTGCCGGGTTGAGCTCCATGTTGATCGCGATGCCCATCAGCCCGATGCCGATGGTCCCCACCACCGTCCAGGAGCTGCCGATGCTGGCCGCCACCAGGGCGCAGATCAGCGTCGCCGAGGCGTAGAAGTAGCTCGGGGAGAGGAACTGGAGGCCGTAGTACACCATCGCGATCAGCGTGCCGCTCATCGCCCACGTGCCGATGAGCGCCCCCACGCCGAGCAGGATGAACACGGCGCCGAGGCCCGAGCTGACGCTCGCGATGGCGGCCTCGCGGAGCGACTCGAGGTCGTGGCCGCGCCGCCACGCCATGAACGCGGCAACCATCGTCGCCACCACGAGCGCCACCTGGTTGGGTCCGCTCGCGCCGGCATCGCCGAACAGGAAGTACGACATCGCGACGAGCGCGATGAGGACCGCGATCGGCGTGATCGCTTCGGCCAGCGAGAGCGGCTGCGGCGGGGGCGCGTCGTCAACGGGCGACACGATGCCTCCGTCCCCGCGGCGGCTCCGTGCCGCGCGGAACGTCCCTGCCCGGTCCGCCCCCCGCCCTCGTCATGCGTCTCTTGTTTCCGCGCCTTTCCGCGGCCCACCGTGCCTCACGGTGCGCCGAGTTCCGGCGGTCCTCCTGGCGCCGCGCGCCCCCTCGCACCGCGCGGCGGCGCCGGGGCTGCGCGCGGCCGTTCTAGAAGTCCACCGGCTCCCGGATGATCGGGCAGGTCATGCAGTGGCCGCCGCCGCGGCCGCGGCCGAGCTCCGCGCCGACGATGGTGATCACCTCGATGCCTTCCTTGCGCAGCAGGGTGTTGGTGTAGGTGTTGCGGTCGTAGGCGAAGACGACGCCGGGCGAGGCGCACACGAGGTTGGCGCCGCTGTCCCACTGCGTCCGCTCGCGCATGTACGCCGTGCCGCCGGTCTCGACCACGCGCATCTTCTTCAGGCCGAGCGCGTCGCGTACGGTGTCCACGAACGAGCCCTTGTCCTTGTGCAGCTCCACGCCGCCCTTGCCGTCCGGGCGGTAGGAGTACGCGTGGATGTGGTTCACGATGTCCGGGTAGAGCAGGACGCAGTCGCGGTCGGCGAAGGTGAAGATGGTGTCGAGGTGCATCGCGGCGCGCAGCTTCGGCATGGCCGCCACGATCACGCGCGTCGCCGCCCCTTTCTCGAACAGCGCCTTCGCCACCTGGCTGATCGCCTGGCGCGAGGTGCGCTCGCTCATGCCGATCAGGACGTTGCCCTTGCCGATCGGCATCACGTCGCCGCCCTCGATGGTGGCCAGCCCGTGGTCCATGGTCGGGTCGCCCCACCACACGTTCACCTTGCCGGCGAAGTCGGGGTGGAACTTGTAGATCGACGTGGTGAGGATGGTCTCTTCGTGGCGCGCCGGCCAGAAGAGCGAGTTGAGCGTCACGCCGCCGTAGATCCAGCAGGTGGTGTCGCGCGTGTACAGGGTGTTGGGCAGCGGCGGCAGCAGGTACTCGGTGACACCGGCGGCATCCTTGATGAGCTGCAGCTGTTCGCCGCCGATCTTCTCGGGGAACTCCTCGGTGGACAGGCCGCCGATCAGGGTCTCGGCCAGATCGCGATCCGAGAGGCCGTGCAGGTAGCTCTTGATCTCGTCGATGAGGCCGAGACCGACCTGGTTCGGCACCACCTGGTTGTCGATGATCCACTTGCGGGCCTCGGGGACCGCGACCGTCTCCGCGAGCAGGTTGTGCATCTCGACCACGTCGATGCCGCGGTCGCGCATCTTCTGCATGAAGTCGAAGTGGTCGCGCTTCGCGTTCTCCACCCACATCACGTCGTCGAAGAGCAGCGCGTCGCAGTTGGTCGGCGTCAGGCGCTGGTGCGCGCGGCCGGGCGCGCAGACCATCACCTTGTGAAGCTTGCCGACTTCCGAGTGGACGCCGAAGGTCTTCGTCTTGGCGGTGTCAGTCATGTCGGTACCTCCGTATCAGGGGTGGTTGGCAGGGACGGATCGATCAGACCGCGATCCGTCCGGTGGCGAGCGCCCACAGCGCGATCACGGCCCCGCCGGCGATGAGGAAGAAGAGGATCTGCTCGCTCCGCGCGAACACCGGCAGGCCGTTCTCCTTGCGGGCCCGCCAGAAGAGCAGCGTCGTCGGCAAGTAGATGAGCGCCGAGAGCAGGATGTACTTGAGACCGCCCGAGTAGATCATCAGGATCGAGTAGAGCGTGGCGATCGCGGCCACGACGAGGTCCTTCTTGCGCCCGTCCGCGTCCTGCTCGTAGGACTCGCCGGTCTGCGCGAGCTTCAGGGCGTAGACCGCGACCAGCAGGTACGGGATCAGCGTGAGCGCGCTGGTCAGCTCCAGGGCGAGCTGGAACGCGTACTGCGTGAACATCGTGACGATCAGGAACACCTGCACCACGAGGTTGGTCAGCAGCAGGGCGTTGGCGGGCACCTTCGCTTCGTTGGTCTTCTCGAAGTACTTCGGGAACAGCCCGTACTTGGCGGCGAGGTACGGCACCTCCGCCGCGAGCAGCGACCAGGCGAGGTAGGCACCCAGTACGGAGACGATCAGGCCCGCGCTGATGAACTTGGCGCCCCACGGTCCGACCATGCTCTCCATCACGCCCGCCACCGACGGCGCGCGCATGGTCGCGATCTCCTCGCGCGGCAGCACGCCGAACGACAGCACCGTGACCGCCACCAGCAGGCCGGTCACGATCATGAACCCCAGCACGGTGGCGCGGCCGACGTCCTCGCGCTTCGTCGCGTAGCGCGAATAGACGCTCGCCGCCTCGATCCCGATGAAGACGAACACGGTGACCAGCATGGTCTGGCGCACCTGGGTCCAGATCGAGCCGAAGCTCTTGTCGGTGTCCGGCCCGCCCCAGAGGTTGTCGGCGAACACCTTGCCGTCGAAGTTGAACAGGAGCACCACCACGAACAGCAGCAGCGGGACGATCTTCGCGATGGTGACGATCTTGTTGATGCCCGCCGCGCCCTGGACGCCGCGCAGGATCAGAAAGTGGAAGGCCCACACCATGATCGACGCGACGATCACCGCGGTCAGCGTGTTGCCGTCGCCGAACACCGGGAAGAACGCGCCGAGCGTCGACTTGATCAGCACCCAGTACGAGACGTTGCCGACGCAGGTGCCGATCCAGAAGCCGACGGCGGCGGCAAAGCCCCAGTACTCGCCGAAGCCGTACTTCGCGTACGCGAAGATGCCGGAGTCGATGTC
>CAZKHE010000141.1:0-11498 GCA_964552535.1 uncultured Enterobacteriaceae bacterium
TCGGGCTGTGTCTCGGCTACGCGGTGGGGCTCGTCGGCCGTGTGCCGTTCTGGCTCGCCACGTTCCTGTTCGTCTTCCTGTTCGTGCTCGTGTTCGAACATCCGATGCGGCGCGAACGCGGACAGGTGGCGCGCGGCGCGCTCATGGCCCTCGTCTACGGCGCCTGCACCAGCGCGGTGGTGTCGCTCGTGTTCGAGAAGGTGTTCCTGGTGAGGCTGCCCTGATGGGCGACGTCTTCGCCGGCCTCGGCGCATTCGGCCACTCCATCGCTTCGTTCACCACGCCGGAGACGCTGTTCTACGTCTTCGCCTCGTCGCTGGTCGGCGTCATCATCGGGGCCCTGCCCGGACTGACGGCGACCATGGGCGTGGCGCTGATGACCACGCTCACGCTGAAGATGCCCTCGAGCCAGGCGCTGCTGGTGCTCGTCTGCACCTACGTGGGCGCCATCTACGGCGGCTCGCGCTCGGCCATCCTGCTGAACATTCCCGGCACGCCCGCTTCGGCGGCCGCATGCCTCGACGGCTATGCGCTCGCGCGCCAGGGACTCGCCGGCCGTGCGATGGGCATCGCCACCACCGGCTCGGTGATGGGCACGCTGATCGGCATGTTCTTCCTCGCGTGGTTCACGCCGATCCTCGGCAATCTCGCGCTGAAGTTCGGGGCGTACGAGTTCTTCTGGCTCGCGGTGTTCGGTGTGGTCATCTCGGGCAACCTCACCGGCAACGATCCGCTCAAGGGCTGGATCGCCGGGATGCTCGGCCTGTTCCTCGCCGGCGTCGGGCAGGAGGGCGTCTACGCCTTCGAGCGCTTCACCTTCGGCACGCGCGAGCTGGCCGGCGGACTGTCGCTGGTGCCGGCGCTGGTGGGGGCGTTCGGCTTCGCCGAGCTGCTGGTGGTGATGATGGAGAAGCGTCCGCCGGTGAAGGTGAACCCCTTCGACTCCGTGATCCCGAAGATCCGCGACGTCGCGAAGTACTGGCGGACCATCCTGCGCTCGGGGTGCATCGGCACGTTCATCGGCATCGTGCCCGGCGTGGGCGAGGACACCGCGGCCTGGACGTCCTACGCCGCGGCCAAGCGCGCGAGCCCCGAGCGCGAGCAGTTCGGCCACGGCTCCATCGAGGGCCTCATGGCGGCCGAAACCGGCGACAACGCCTGCGTCCCCGGGGCGATGATCCCGGTGCTGACGCTCGCGATCCCCGGCTCGGCGCCCGCGGCGGTGCTGATGGCGGCGATGCTCATCCACGGGGTGAAGCCGGGCCCGCTCATCATGATCGAGTCGCCGCAGTTCGTGTACGACGTGGTGGCGATGATGTTCTTCGCCACGCTCGGCATCCTGCTCTACGGCCTCGTGCTCACGCGAGCGCTGGTGCAGGTGCTGCGCGTCCCGTACCAGGTCATCGTGCCGATCATCTTCGTGCTGTGCAGCATCGGTGCGTATGCGATTGCCGCGCGACTGTTCGACATCTGGGTGATGCTCGGCTTCGGCATCGCCGGCTTCATCCTGCGCAAGCTGAACTACCCGATGGCGCCGCTGGTGCTGGGGCTCGTCCTGGGCGACCTGATGGAGAAGAACTTCCGCCGCGGCCTGGTGCTCTCCGACGGCAGCCTCGCACCCTTCTTCGAGCGGCCCATCTCGCTCGCGATCTTCCTCGTGATCGTCGCCGTGGTGGTCCTCCGGCTGCCCTCGGTGCGCCGACTGCTCGCCTCGCGGCGAGCCGTGCAGGGCGGTGCCGCGTGAGGCTCGCGCTCTGCAACGAGGTCCTGCAGCCGATGCCGTTCGCGCGGCAGTGCGAGTACGCCGCGCAGCTCGGCTACGACAGCCTCGAGGTGGCGCCATTCACGCTGGGCGACGACCCGCCGCGCCTCTCCGCGGCCGACCGCGCGGCGGTGCGCCGCGCTGCCGCCGACGCGGGCATCGCCATCGACGGCCTCCACTGGCTGCTGGTCGCACCCGCCGGGCTGTCCATCACCGCGGCCGATGGCGCCGTGCGCGCCCGGACCGTCGACGTGATGCTGCGCCTCGTGGAGCTCTGCGCGGACCTCGGCGGGCGCTATCTCGTGCACGGCTCGCCCGCGCAGCGGCGCATCCCCGCGGGCGAGTCGCACGCGACCGCGCTCGCGCGCGCCACCGAATGCTGGGCGCGGGCCGGCGCCCGCGCACGCGAGCTCGGCGTCACCTACTGCATCGAGCCGCTCGCGCCGGCGGAGACCGACCTCGTGAACACGGTGGCCGAAGCGGCGGCCATCGTCGATGCCGTCGCCGAGCCCGGCCTGCGCACCATGATCGACTGCAGCGCCGCGAGCCAGGCCGAGACCGAACCGATTCCCGCGCTCGTCGCGCGCTGGGTGCCGACCGGGCGCATCGCGCACGTACAGGTCAACGACCGCAACCGCCGCGGCCCGGGCGAGGGCGAGGTGCGCTTCGCGCCCATTCTCGCCGCGCTGCGGCGCGCGGGGTACGGCGGCGTCGTGGCCGTGGAGCCGTTCAGGTACGAGCCCGACGGCCCGGCCACGGCGGCGCGGGCGGCCGGTTATCTGCGCGGCATCCTGGAGGCGCTCGCCTGATGCGCGGAACCCCTACGCTGCGTGCCCGCAAGAGCGAAGCCGGGCCGGCGCGCGTGGCGCCGCGCGCGCGCGACCCCGAGCGCACGCGTGCGAAGATCCTGCAGGCCGCGACGCGCGAGTTCGCGCGGTACGGGCTCGGCGGCGCGCGGGTGGACCGGATCGCCGAGCGCGCCGGCGCCAACAAGCGCATGCTGTACTACTACTTCGGCGACAAGGACGCGCTCTTCCTCGCGGTGCTGGAGCAGACGTACGAGCGCATCCGCCGCGCCGAGCAGGCGCTGCACCTGCTCGACGGCTCACCGGTCGAGGGGGTGGTCCGCCTCGTCGAGTTCACCTGGCGCTACTACCTCGAGCATCCCGAGTTCCTCACGCTCCTCAACAGCGCGAACCTGCACCGCGCGCGGCATCTCAAGCGCTCGCCGGAGATCCGCTCGACCAACTCGCCGGTGATCGCCACGCTGGCCGAGCTGCTCCGCCGCGGCGAAGCGAACGGCACCATCCGTCCCGGCATCGATCCGCTGCAGCTCTACATCTCCATCGCCGGGCTGTGCTGGTTCTTCCTCTCCAACAACCACACCCTGTCGGCGGTGTTCGACCGCGATCTCGCCACCGCGAAGGCGCGCGAGGAGCGCCTCGCCCACATGCGCGACGTGATCGCCGGCTATCTGGCCGGCGGCGCGGCGCCACGAACCTGAAGGAGCATCACGAGCCATGCGCATCGTCACCGCCGACGAAGCGGCCAGGGTGGTCCGCACCGGGGATACCGTGCTCATCGGCGGCTCCGGCGCGGGGCACGCGGTCCCCGACGAGCTGATCGCAGCGGTCGCGCGCCGCTTCCACGCCGAGGGCGAGCCGCGGAATCTCACCTCGCTGCATCCGGTCGGGCTGGGCGACCGCGGCGAGCGCGGCCTCTCGCACTGGGCGCACGAAGGGCTGCTGAAGCGCATCGTGTGCGGGACGCTGGTCGACTCGCCGAAAGTCGAGGCGATGGCCGCGGCGAACCGCGTCGAGGCGTATACGCTGCCGCAGGGCGCGCTGTCGCAGCTGGTCCGCGAGATGGCCGCGGGGCGCCCGGGGCTGGTCACGCACACGGGCCTGCATACGCTGGTCGATCCGCGTCACGGCGGCGGCCGCCAGAGCGCCTGCGCGACCGAGGACCTCGTCGAACTGGTCACGCTGGCCGGCCGCGAGTGGCTGTTCTACAAGCCCTTCCACGTCGACGTCGCGTTCATCCGCGGCACCACCGCGGACGAGGACGGCAACATCACGATGGAGCAGGAGGCGATCTTCGGCGAGATGCTGTCGATGGCGCAGGCGACGCGCCGCGCCGGGGGCGTCGTGGTGGCGCAGGTGAAGCGCATCGCGTCGCGCGGCACGCTGCCGGCGAAGCAGGTGAAGGTACCGGGCATGCTGGTCGACCTCGTCGTCGTCGTGCCCGATCAGCCGCAGACCTACTTCACGCCCTACAGCGCGGCGTACGCGGGGGAACTGCGCATCCCGCTGTCGGAGATCCCCGCGCTGCCGTTCGATCCGCGCAAGGTGATTGCACGCCGTGCCGCGATGGAGCTCTATCCGGGGGCGGTGTGCAACCTGGGCTCGGGCGTGTCGACGGGTGTGGCGGCGGTCGCCGCCGAGGAAGGCTTCCTCGAGGACGTGGTGCTCACCAACGAGCAGGGCCTGATCGGCGGCGCGCCGGCGACCGGCAACGAGCCCGGCGCGGCGCGCAACTACCAGGCGATCGTCGACCAGCCCTACCAGTTCGACTTCTACGACGGCGGCGGCATCGACCTCGCGTTCCTGTCGTTCGCGCAGGTCGACCGCTACGCCAACGTGAACGTGAGCCGCTTCGGCGGCCGCATCATCGGCATCGGCGGGTTCGTGAACATCAGCCAGAACGCGAAGAAGGTGATGTTCAGCGGCACGCTCACCGCCGGCGGGCTCGCGATCGACTGGCCCGACGGCAGCACGCGCATCGCGCGCGAGGGCCGCGAGCGCAAGTTCGTCGACGCGGTGGAGCAGCTCTCCTACAGCGGGCCGTACGGGCGCGAGCGCGGGCAGGAGACGCTGTTCATCACCGAGCGCGCGGTGTTCCGGCGCGACGACTCGGGCGCCGGCGGTCTCCTGCTGGTGGAGGTCGCACCCGGCGTCGACGTGCGCCGCGACGTGCTCGAGCGCATGGCGTTCGCGCCGCGCGTCGCACCGGACCTGAAGACCATGGATGCGCGCATCTTCCGTCCCGAACCCATGGGGCTCGGCGCGGAAGTGCGTGCGAAGCCGCAGCGGCTGACCTCGCCGCGGCTCGAGCCGCAGCAGTGACGACAGAACAACGCGAAGGAGTACCAGGATGAAGTTCGGCGACTATCCCAAGATCAAGGCGCACGCCAGTGCGCAGGCGTTCCGCGATCACGCCCGCACGCTCGGCGTGGAAGTGCCGTGCGACGACGCCATCCTCGCCGGCGAGGTGTCGCCGCTGGCGCAGCCGCTGGCCGCGGGCCGCCTCACCGTCGGCAACCGCTTCGCGGTGCAGCCGATGGAAGGCTGGGACGGCGACGCGGAAGGCGCGCCGAGCGAGAACACGTTCCGGCGCTGGCGGCACTTCGGCGCGAGCGGCGCGAAGCTGGTGTGGGGCGGCGAGGCCGTCGCGGTGCGCCACGACGGCCGCGCCAATCCGCTGCAGGTCACCCTGACCCCGCGGACGCAGCCGGCGATCGCGAAGCTGCGCGAGGTGCTGATCGAGGAGCACGTGCGCGCGATGGGCGACGATCGCGGCCTCGTGGTCGGCCTGCAGCTCACCCACTCCGGCCGCTTCGCGCGGCCCAACGACAAGCGGCGCCTGGAGCCGAGCATCCTCTATCGCCATCCGATTCTCGACCGCAAGTTCGGCCTCCCTGCCGACCAGGCGGTGATGACCGACGGCGACATCCGCCGGCTCATCGACGACTACGTCGTGGCCGCGAAGCGCGCCGAGGCGTGCGGCTACGACTTCGTCGATCTCAAGAGCTGCCACGGCTACCTCGGCCACGAGTTCCTCAGTGCCCACACGCGCAGCGGCGAGTTCGGCGGCTCGCTGGAGAACCGCACGCGCTTCCTGCGCGAGCTGGTCGCGGGCATCCGCGCCGAAGCACCGCGCCTCGAGATCGGCGTGCGCGTGTCGGCGTTCGATTTCGTGCCGTTCCGGCCCGATCCAGAGCGCTCGACGCCCGAGGAACTCGGGCCCGGCGTGCCCGACGACTACGCCGGCGCGCTGCCGTATCGCTACGGCTTCGGCGTCAAGCCCGAGCGCCCGGTCGAGATGGATCTCGCCGAGACGCGCGCGCTGCTCGGCATCCTGCGCGGCCTCGGCATCCGCCTGGTGAACATCACCGCCGGGAGCCCGTACTACAACCCGCATCTCACCCGCCCGGCGCTGTATCCGCCGTCCGACGGCTATCACCCGCCCGAGGACCCGCTGATCGGCGTCGCGCGGCACCTGGACGTCGTGCGCCAGTTGAAGGGCGACTACCCGGACATGGCGCTGATGGGCAGCGGCTACACCTATCTGCAGGAGTATCTGCCGCACGTCGCCCAGGCGGTGGTGCGCGCCGGCTGGACCGACTTCGTCGGCCTCGGCCGCCTCATGCTCTCCTATCACGAGCTGCCGCGCGACGTGCTGAAGACCGGCACCCTGCAGCGCAAGCGGCTGTGCCGCACGTTCAGCGACTGCACCACGGCGCCGCGCAACGGACTGGTCTCCGGCTGCTATCCGCTCGACACGCACTACAAGAAGTCGCCGGAGGCGGTGCTGCTCGCGAAGATCAAGAAGCCGACGCAGGAAGCCTAGGCCGCCGCATGCAGCGCATCGCCTTCCTCGGCACCGGCATCATGGGCGCGCACATGGCGACGCGGCTCGCGGCCGCGGGCCGCGACGTGATCGCCTGGAACCGGACGCCCGCGAAGGCCGACGCGCTGGCACCGGGTGGCGTGAGCGTGGCCCAGTCGCCGTCGCACGCGGTGGCGCAGACCGACGCCGTGATCGTGATGCTCAGCACCGCGGCCGTCGTCGATGAAGTGCTGTTCGCGCGCGATGCGTCGGGGGCTGTGCCCGCCGAGGCGCTTCCCGACGGGACGCTGGTCGTCGTGACGAGCTCCCAGCCGGTGGACGCGGCGCGCAGGCAGGCGGCACGGCTGGCCGCGCGCGGCGTGCGCTACGTCGATGCGCCGGTCTCCGGCGGCGAGCGCGGTGCACGCGAGGGCACGCTCGCCATCATGGCGGGCGGCGACCCGGCGGACGTGGCCGCTGCCGCCGAACTGCTCGCGCCCTGCGGCCGGACGACCCGCATGGGCGCGGTGGGGACGGGCCAGCTCACCAAGCTCGCGAACCAGATCGTCGTCGCCGGCACGCTGCTGGCGGTGGCCGAGGGCTTCGCCTTCGCCCGCGCGGGCGGCGCGGAGCTCGCCGCGGTACGGACCGCGCTCGCGGGCGGCTTCACCGACTCGGCCATCCTGCGACAGCACGGCGAGCGCATGGTGAACGCGGACTACGTGCCGGGGAGCCCCGCGGTGCAGCAGCGCGAGAACCTGCGCAACGCCGCGGCGCAGGCGCGCGCGATGGGCATCGACCTCGAGCTGCTGCCGCTCGCCGCGCGCACCTTCGAGGACATGGTCGCCGCGGGCCGCGGCACGCAGGACATCGCCGCGGTATTCGAACACGTCGTCGCACGTGCGCACGGCGCGGAGGGAACGGCATGAACGGCAGCATCCGGCTGGAACGCGACGGTGCGGTGGCGCGGCTCGTCATCGACCGGCCGCAGAAGATGAACGCCATCACCCGCGACATGGCGGCGGCGCTCGCGCAGCACTGTGCGGAGGTGGATCGCGACGCGTCGATCCGGGTGGTGCTGATCCGCGGCGAGGGCGCCAAGGCGTTCAGCGCCGGAAGCGATCTCAACGCGCTCGCCGATCCCGATCCTTGGGCCCTGCGCAATCGCGTCGAGTACGCGGCGGTGGTGCGCAACATCCAGAAGCCGGTCGTCGCCGCGCTCCGCGGCTGGGTGCTCGGCGGCGGCCTGGAGATCGCCCTCGGGGCCGACATCCGCATCGCCGGGCGCGGCGCGAAGCTGGGCGCGCCGGAAGTGACGCGCGGCTGGATCGGCGGCGGCGCGGCGTCGCAGATGCTGCCGCGCCTGGTCGGCTACGGCCAGGCGATGCTGCTGCTGCTCTCCGGCCAGCCGATCGACGCCGAGCGCGCGCTCGCCGTCGGTCTGGTCGAGGAAGTGGTGGAGGACGATGCGGTCGAGGCGCGCGCCGAGACGCTCGCGCGGACCATCGCGGGGTACAGCCCGATCGCGACGCAGGCGGTGAAGGCCGCGGTGCGCGCGGCACTCTCCATGCCGCTGGACGCCGGCATCCGGTATGAGAACGAACTGCACAGCCTGTGCTTCGCCGCGCGCGATCACCTGGAAGGCATCGCCGCCTTCCAGCAGAAGCGCGGCGCGGACTTCGGCGGCGATGCCGGCGGGAAGGGCGGCGCGTCGTGACGATCACCGGCAGCGCCAGGATCTACGCCATCATCGGCGATCCGATCGCGCACGTGCGCACGCCGATGGTGTTCAACGCGCGCTTCGCCGCAGGCGCGCACGACGCGGTACTCGTTCCGCTGCTCGTCCCGCTCGCCACGCTGGCGAAGACCCTCGACGGCCTGCGCACGCTCGGCAACTTCGGCGGCTGCGTGGTTACCGCACCGCTGAAGGGACCGGCCGCCGCGCTGTGCGACGTGCTCGAGGGCAACGGCCGCCTCGCCGGCGCGGTCAACGCGCTGCGCCGCGAGCCGGACGGACGCCTGGTCGGCGATCTCTTCGACGGCCTCGGCTTCGTCGCGGGGCTGCGTGCGCACGGTCACGAGCCGCGCGGTCAGCGCGTGTTCGTGGCCGGGGCCGGGGGGGCGGGCACGGCGGTCGCCTTCGCGCTGGCGGGGGCAGGGGTCGCCGTGCTCACGCTCCACAACCGCACCGCCAGCAAGGCCGAGGCGCTTGCCGAGCGCGTGCGGGCGGCGTTCCCGCATTGCGACGTGCGTGCCGGGAGCGACGATCCACGCGGCCACGACATCGCGGTCAATGCGACCGCGCTGGGACTCGAGCCCGGCGACCCGATGCCGTTCGACGTGGAAAAGCTGGAGCCGTCCATCCTGGCGGCGGAAGTCATTATGAAGCCGGACACCACCGCCATGCTGCAGCGGGCGGCGGCGCGCGGCTGCCGGATCCATCAGGGCCGCCACATGCTGGACGGCCAGGCAGCGCTGCTCGCGCGCTTCCTGCGCATGCCGGGGGCGGGAGCGGGCGACGTCGATTGACGCCGCAGGGGTGCACGGGTAATCTTTTTAACCGACTGGTTACAAAAGCAAAACGGGCGCGCCACGGCGCGCGTCCGCCGGTCGAGAGGAGGAGCACAGGCTTGGCAGCGATCGTCCGCGTGGAAGTGGGTCGGTTCGACTACCCGCTCGTCGGCGAATTCAAGTTCTTCCGCGGCGCCGCGCGGCCGTCCGTGCTCGTGCGCCTGACCGACGCCGACGGCGTGCAGGGCTGGGGCCAGTCGGTGCCGGTGGAGACCTGGACCTACGAGACGGTCGAGACGGTCGAGACCACGCTCGTGCACTACCTCGCCCCGGCAATCCTCGGCGCCGATGCCGAGGACATTCCCGGCATCCACGCGCGCATGGAGAAGGCGATCCGGCCGTCGTTCTCCGTCGGTCAACCACTCTGCAAGGCGGCGATCGACCTCGCCTGCTACGACCTGTGGGGCAGGCGCGCCCAGCGCAGCGTTGCCGGCCTGCTCGGCGGCGCGAAGACCGGGACGATCCGGCTGTCGTGGACGGTGCAGTCACCCACGCTGGAGGGTGCGGAGAAAGCGCTCGAGGAAGGCCGCGCCGCCGGCTACCGCCACTTCAACGTCAAGCTCGGGCCGCCGCAGACCCCGGCTTACGACCTGGAGCTGGTGCGTCGCGTCGTCGCGTTCTCGCCGGAAGGGTTCCACTGGGGCGACGCGAACACGAGCTACACGCTCGACGTCGCGCTCGACATGGCCCCACGGCTCGCGGACGCCGGCCTGCGCGCGCTCGAGTCGCCGCTGCCGCCGGCCGCCATCCGCGGCTACCAGAAGCTGCGCGCGCAGGGCGCGCTGCCGATCCTCATGGACGAGGGCATCGTCGCGCCGGCGGAGACCGAGGAGTTCATCGCGCTCGGTATGATGGACGGCATCGCGATGAAGATCGCGCGCTGCGGCGGGCTGTGGCACGCCTCCCGCATCGTGACGGCGCTGCGCGACAACGGCCTCGCGGTGTTCGCCTCCGGGCTCACCGATCCGGACCTCTCGCTCGCCGCCTCCGTCCAGCTCTTCGCGTGGGCGGGGCTCGACTTGCCCGCGGCCCTGAACGGACCGCAGTATCTCGCCGGGCGCGGCACCACCGACGCGCGCTTCCGCGCCGAGGCCGACGTCGTCCGGCTGCCCGATGCCCCCGGCCTCGGCATCACGCCGGACCCGGCGGCCGAGCGCTCCCTACGAACCGTTGCCCAGACCGAACGATGAACAAGACGGAAACGATGCAACCCACCCCCGCCGCCACCGCCGGACCGGAGGAGGAGAACGGCAAGCCGGGGTGGGCGGCGCGCCTGCGGCCCTTCGTGGGCGTGCTCGCCTTCCTGCTCGTGTGGGAGATCGGCGTGCGGCTGCTGAAGGTGCCGCTGTATCTCATGCCGCCGCCGTCCGACGTCGCCGTGACGTTCGTGGACAACTTCGACAAGCTGCTCTACCACGGCTGGATCACCACCTACGAGATGCTGCTCGGCTACTTCATGGCGGTCGCGGTGGGGATTCCGCTCGCCATCGCGATCACGTCGTCCAAGAAGTTCGACGACTTCGTGATGCCGACCATGCTCTTCTTCCAGGTGGTCCCGAAGGTCGCCATCGCGCCGCTGTTCCTCGTCTGGTTCGGCGTCGGCACGCTGCCCAAGGTGCTGGTGGCGTTCCTGATCTCGTTCTTTCCGATCGTCATCGACGCTGCGGTCGGCCTGCGGTCCATGTCCAGCGAGATGCGCGACCTCGCGCGCTCGATGGGCGCCTCGCGGATGCAGATCTTCTGGGACTTCCGCCTGCCCACCAGCCTCCCGTACCTTTTCAGCGGCCTCAAGGTCGCGGCGACGCTCGCCGTGGCCGGGGCGGTCGTCGGCGAGTTCGTGGGCGCGGACAAGGGCCTCGGCTACCTGCTGCTGGTGACGAACTCCAACATGGAGACGTCGCTGATGTTCGCCACCATCGTGGCGCTCACCTTCATCGGCCTCGCGTTCTTCTACATCGTCGAGTTCGTGGAGGCGCTGCTCATTCCGTGGCACGTCACGCACCGCATGCGCGACGACGCCGGCACGATGTAAGTCCGACCCTGCATGACCACAAACGAGGAGGAAGCATGAAGATCCGCAGACTGATGTCCTGGCTCGCCGCCGGCGCGGTGCTGGCCGCGCCCGGGCTCGCGCCCGCCCAGACGCTGGAGAAGTTCCCGTTCCGGCTCAACTGGACGCTGTACGGCGAGCACGCCCCGTTCTTCGTCGCGCAGGAGAAGGGCTTCTACCGCGAGGAAGGGCTCGACGTGGAGATCCAGGAGGGCAGCGGATCGACGACGGTGACGCAGCTCGTGGCCAACAGCACCAGCCCGGTCGCGTACGTCGATGCGGCGACGATGATGCGCGGCGTGTCGAACGGCATGCCGGTACGGGCAGTCGGCGTGACCCTGCAGCAGAGCCCCATGGCGTTCATCTACCGCGCCGATGCCGCGCGCCCGACCAAGGTCTCCGAGATCAAGGGCAGCCGCATCGCCATCACCGCCGGCGACGCGAGCCTCGCGATCTTCACCGCGTTCATGGGCAAGCTCGGCATGAAGCTCGAGGACGTGCAGATGA
>CAZKHE010000142.1:0-11150 GCA_964552535.1 uncultured Enterobacteriaceae bacterium
CGGTGGTCGCGCTCACCCGCAGCCTGATCGGCGCCGTGATCGCCGGCGTGGCGGCGATGGCGCTCCTGCGGGCGCTAACATGAGGCCATGAACGACGACCGCCACGGCTCCGGACGCGAGATCATCGCCCTGCCGCGCACGCCGCACCAGCTCGAAGCGGTGCGCACGCGCTGCCGGCAGATGGTGACGAAGCGGGCCTTCGCCTCGGCCGGCGCCATGCTGGTGCCGGTGCCGGGGCTCGACATCGCCGCCGACGTCGCGCTCCTCACCCAGCTCATCCCCGCCATCAACTACGAGTTCGGGCTGACGCCCGACCAGATCGAGCGCCTGTCGCCGCGGCGCAAGGTGCTCGTCTATCGCGCGGTGGTGGCGTTCGGCGGGCTGATGGTCGGGCGCGTGGTGACGCGGGAGCTGGTGCTGAAGGCGCTCGCGACGGTCGGCATGCGGGTCACCGCGAAGACCGCGGCGCGCTTCGTGCCCCTCGCCGGCACGGCGGTTTCGGCGGGCATCAGCTTCGGCGCGATGAAGCTCGTCGGCGAGTCGCACATCCGCGACTGCGAGCGGGTCGTGCGCAGACTGATGGAGGACGAGGCGGGCTGAGACGGCGCAGCGGCCGCGGTCAGCGCAGGTCCTCCGCGGCGATGCGCCGCTGCCAGAGGAGGGTGCCGTCGGCGCCGTAGCTCTCGAGCGTCAGCACGCGCGCCTTGCGCGGCCCGCTCACGCGCACCATGCCGAAGTTGCGCTGCGTGACGAGCGTTCCCGTGACGAGGTCCGGATTCTCGCGCTCCTCCGCGGACGGGCTGACGACGACGCCGGCGGTGAGCGGCGAGGAGGTGAACTCGTGCAGGGGATAGGTGCCGGGCCGATCCACGCGCCACAGGCCGCCGAAATGCCGGTCGCCGGAGAGGAAGAGGACGCCGGCGATCTTCTGCTCCAGCAGCCAGTCGGCGAGCGCCTTCTGCTCCGCGGGGTAGTTGTGGAAGGCCTCGAAGCGATTGGCGCGGTTCCAGAGCTGCCCGCCGGCGGCGACGATCTTGAACGTCGCGCGGGACGACACCAGCGCCTGCTTCAGCCACTCGAGCTGCGCGGGCCCGAACATCGCCTTCGCCGGCGTCTCCGGGTAGCGGTTGGGATGGCGGTGCCAGCGATTGTCGAGCAGGAAGAGATCGACGTCGCCGAGCGTGACCATGCCGAAGATGCCGCCCGTGCCCGGCAGCCCGAACGTGGGGTTGGGCCAGTAGCGGCGGAAGGCACGCTCGGCATTGGCCTTGCCGACGAACGAGGCGTCCGAATCGTTCGGACCGTAGTCGTGGTCGTCCCACACCGCGAGGTGCGAGGTGGCGGTCCACAGCTTCGCCGCCGCCGGCAGGGCGCGATACGCGCGGTAGCGGGCGCTCATGCCCTCGAGCGACGTCCATTCCGGCTCGCGGAGGTAGACGTTGTCCCCCAGCCAGAGCATCAGGTCGGGGCGCGCGGCGGCGATGGCGTCGAAGATCCCGAACTCGCCGCCCCACGGCGCGCCCGGGCGGGAGAACTCGTCGTTCACGTAGGCGCAGGAGCCGAATGCGAGGGCGAGCTCCGGCGGGTCGGCGCGGAACTGCCACAGCGGCTGCGTCGCGAACGTGCTGCTGTGCGCGGGCCGGCCGTCCACCAGGATGCGGTACGCGTAGCGCGTCCCCGGCTTGAGGTTCGCGAGCCGCAACGGGGCGACGAAGTCCTCCTCCGCGCGCGCCGCCGTCTCGACGCGACGGGTCGCGCGCGGGTCGTCCACCGGGTGCACGTCCACGACGATGCGGGCGGCGCGATCGGCCTGCGTCCACAGGGTGATGCCCGACTGGTCGGCGAAGCCGTGCATCACGGCGAGGCCGGCGGCCAGCGCCGAGTGCGACGCGACGACGGCGACGAGGAGGGCGAGCACGCGCAGCATGGGGCGGTACTCTAGCAGCGGCCCGTGACGCCGCATGTCGTGCCCGTCACGCGCGTGTCACGGCAGCGCGATTGATCCGCGCCCGTTGTCATGCGATCGTCACATCCGTGGACCTCGCCCGACAGATCGACATCTACTGCGAGCGCACCGACCCGTCGCTGTGGTCGGAGCCGCTGAACGCGCTCACCAATCTCGCGTTCCTCGCCGCGGCGTGGTTCGGCTGGCGCGAGGCGGCGAGCGCCGCCCGCTCCGGCGCGATGGCCTGGGACCTCCGGCTGCTGGCGGTGCTGGCGGGCGTCGTCGGCCTCGGCAGCTTCGCCTTCCACACCACCGCGCAGGTGTGGGCCGCGTGGGCGGACGGGCTCGCCATCCTCGCGTTCATCTACGTCTGGCTCGCGCGTTATCTCGCGCGGGTGGCGGGGCTGGGCATCGCCGGAGTCGCCGCGGGGCTGGTCGTGTACTTCCTGCTCGACCGGCTGGCCGGGCGCCTGTTTCCGGCCGAGATCCTCAACGGCTCCGGGCAATACCTGGCGGCGCTGCTCTCGCTCGCCGGCCTCGCCGTCTACGCCCGCCCGCGATTTCCCGGGACGGGCGTGTGGCTGCTCGCGGCGGCCGCGCTGTTCGCGCTCTCGCTCGGCTTCCGGACCGTCGACCTCGCCGCCTGCGCGGCCGTGCCGATCGGCACGCATTTCCTGTGGCATCTGCTCAACGGGACGGTCCTCGCGATCGCGATCGGCGGCCTCGCGCGGGCCCGGCCCCGCGGCGTACACCCTGCGAAACCTTGATCGTGCGCGGCGGGGCTGCGTGCTAGCATCTTCCGCGCGCTTCCCGCCGTATCTGCACGCCAAAACCTCGAACACAAACAGGAGACACCCATGGGCCTCTTCGATTTCGTTCGCAACATCGGCAAGAAGCTGTTCCCCGACTCCGCGCCCAAGGAAGATGCATCGGCCAAGATCCGCAGCGAGATCGAGTCCGGCAACCTGGGCATCGCCGGCCTGCAGGTCGGCTACGACCCGGCGACCGGCAAGTGCACGTTGGCGGGCGAGTGTCCGTCCGCCGAGGTGATGCAGAAGGCGGTGCTGCTGGCGGGCAACATCCAGGGCGTGTCGGAGGTGGACATCTCCGGCCTGAAGGTGCCCCCGCCCAAGGAGAAGGTCGAGTATTACGTGATCGTGAAGGGCGACACGCTGTCCGCGATCGCGAAGAAGTACTACGGCGACGCCAACAAGTATCCGCGCATCTTCGAGGCGAACCGCGAGGTCATCAAGGACGCCAACCTGATCTTCCCCGGTCAGAAGATCCGCATCCCGCTCGACTGAGCGAGGCCCGCGCAGCCCGCCGCGCGCGGGCTGCGGCCACGCGTTCACGCGTGCAGCGCTAGAATCGGCGGGCTGGGCGGCGCGACGTGCGCCGCAATCCCGGAAAGGCCCGCGCGTTTGCAGAGCGTCAAGAAGAACGTCCTCGTCCTGGCCACGCTCCAGGCCCTGCTGTTCACCAACAACTCGACGGTCATCGCCCTCAACGGGCTGGCGGGCTACGCGCTCGCGCCGAACAAGTCGCTCGCGACCCTGCCGGTCACCGGATGGGTGGTCGGCGCGGCGCTGACCACGTTCTTCGCGTCGCTGCTCATGAAGCGCATCGGCCGGCGCGGCGGGTTCACCGTCGGCACCCTGTGCGGGATGCTGGGCGCCACCGTCTGCTGCGTGGCGCTCTACACGAAGCACTTCCCGCTCTTCGTCGCGGGCGCCAGCATCTTCGGCGTGTACAACGCCTTCGGGCAGTACTACCGCTTCGCCGCCGCCGACGCCGCGCCCGTCGACTTCCGCGCCAAGGCGATCTCCTACGTCCTCGCCGGCGGCCTGGTGGGCGGCATCATCGGCCCGAGCCTCTCGCGCTGGACCAAGGACCTGCTGCCGACCGAGTTCCTCGGCGCGTACCTGACGCTGATCGGCTTCCTCGCCGTCGTGCTCGTCGTGCTGCGCTTCCTCGACATCCCGCGGCCCACCGAGAGCGAGGCGCACGACCCCGGCCGCCCGCTGAAGGAGATCGTCACGCAGCCGGCGTTCGTCGTGGCGGTGACGGCCGGCGCGTTCGGCTACGGCGTGATGAACCTGCTCATGACGGCGACGCCGCTCGCCATGGGCGTCTGCGGCCATCCCTACAGCGCCGCCGCGATGGTGATCTCCTCGCACGTCATCGGCATGTTCGCGCCGTCGTTCTTCACCGGCGCGCTGATCCAGCGGTTCGGCGTGCTGCAGGTGATGTTCCTCGGCGTGCTGATCAACTTCGCCTGCATCGGCATCGCGCTCGCGGGCGTGGACATTCCCAACTTCTGGGCCGCCCTGGTGCTGCTCGGCGTCGGCTGGAACTTCATGTACATCGGCGCCACCGCGCTGCTCGCCGACAGCTATCGACCGGCCGAGCGCGCGAAGGCGCAGGGCGCGAACGACATGCTCATCTTCCTCACCATGGCGACGTCGTCGTTCGCCTCCGGGCTGCTGCTGGAGCGCAACGGCTGGCAGCTCCTGAACTGGCTGGCGATTCCCTTCATCGCCGCGGTGGGCGTGGCGGTGCTGTGGCTGATGGCGAAGCGCCGCCCGGCCCTCGCGGTGTGAGCGCCGCGCCGTGAAGCTCGATCCCCAGGCGCGCGCGGTGCTCGAGCGCGTCGCACGCGCGAATCCGCCGCCCTATTCGCAGCTCGACCCGCAGACGGCGCGGGTGCTCTATCGGGAGACGCGCGGTGCGCTGTCCGCGGCGCCGGCCGAGGTGGCGCGCGTCGAGGATCTCGATGCCGGCGGCCTGCGCGTGCGGCACTACCGGCCCCTCGGCACGGAACCCGGCGAGGTCCTCCCCGCGCTCGTGTACTTCCACGGCGGCGGCTGGACCATCGGCGACCTCGACACGCACGACGTGCCCTGTCGCGAGCTCGCCAACCTCGCGCGGTGTAGCGTCCTGTCGGTGGACTACCGCCTCGCGCCCGAGCACAAGTTCCCGGCGGCGGTCGAGGACGCGATCGCCGCGACGCGCTGGGCGCACGCCAACGCCGCAACGCTCGCGGTCGATCCTGCGCGCATCGCCGTCGGCGGCGACAGCGCCGGCGGCAACCTCGCCGCGGTCGCGGCCATCGCGCTGCGCGATGCCGGCGGCCCGCCGCTCGCGATGCAGGCGCTGATCTATCCGTCCATCGATCTCGCCGCCGACTCGCCGTCGCAGCACGCGCTCGCCGAGGGCTATCTGCTCACGCGCGACGCGATCCTCTGGTTCGTCGGCAACTACCTGCGCGCTCCCGCGGATGCCGCCGACTGGCGCGCCTCGCCGCTGCGCGCCCCGGATCTCGCCGGCCTGCCGCCAGCCTACATCGTGACGGCGGGCTTCGACCCGCTGCGCGACGAGGGCGAGGCGTACGCCCAGGCGCTCGAGCGCGCCGGCGTCGCGGTCACGTACGAATGCTTCGAGGGCATGATCCACGGCTTCATCACCATGGCCGGAGCGATGGCCGCGGGGCACCACTGCCTGTATCGCGTCGCCACCGGCCTGCGGCTGCGCTTCGCGGCGCTCGCCGCCCGCTAGCGATCAGGCCGCCGCGAGCGGATCCAGCGTCGCCTTCCATCCGAGCACGTGCGCGGCGCGCGTGCAATCGACGGTCAGCGGGTCGCGCGCGCCGGCCAGCCAGCCGGGCTCGCCGCCCCATCCGCTCGCCCGCCACGCGGCGTGCAGCGCGCCCCGGAGCACCGGCAGCGCGACGGGGACCGCGTGCGCGCGGTGCGTCAGTACGAGCTCCTTCCAGGCGAATGTTCGCGGATGGGCGAGGTTGAACGCGCCGCGCGCATCGGCATGCAGGGCCGCGGCGATCCCGGCGGCGACGTCCGCCTCGTGCACGGCCTGCACGCGGGGCTGCGGGTCGGGCAGGCGCGGGTACACGGGCAGGCGGGCGAGCCGTTTCAGAAGCGGCAGCGCGTGCGGGCCGAGGATGATGTGCGGACGCAGGATCGCCGCGTCGGGACGAGCCGTCGCGACCAGGGCATCGAGCGCGGCCTTGTGCTCGGCGTAGCGGAAGCCGGCGAGCGGCGCGAGGGGCGCGTCCTCGGCGAGCGACTCGCCGCGGCCGTACACCGACGCCGACGACACGTGCACGACGCGGCCGCGCGCCGCCTCGACCAGCGCGAGCGAGGCCTCCACGTTGACGCGGCGCATCTCGGGGAGCGGCGTGCGTCCGCGCAGCACGACGAACGCGAGATGCACGAGCGCGTCGGCGTCGCGTGCGGCGCGGAGCGCGCGCGGGTCGGCGATGTCCGCCTGCAACGCTTCGAGCTTCGGATGCGCGAGCGGGAGCGGCGCGCGGTCCAGGGCGATGACGCGCTCCACGCGGTCGTCGGCGAGCAGCATGGGCAGCAGCGCGCGGGCGAGGTGGCCCGCGGCGCCGCTCACGCAGACGCGCATGCCGGGGCGGCGTCGCGCAGGGCGGGCAACACCTCGGCGGCGATGCACTCGAGCGACTCGCGCACCGCCGCGCTTGGGATCGCGCCCGCGCCGACGGCGAGCAGGAGGTGCGTGACGCCCGCGTCGCGATAGCGCGCGAGCCTGGCGAGACACTCCGCCGGCGTGCCGACCACGGTCATGCCGGCAAGCTCCAGCAGCTTCGGGTGGCCGCCAAAGCGCAGCAGGCTGCGGAAGCGGCCGAGGTCGCGGAAGTGCTCGTATGAGGGGATGAGCCGCTCCAGCACGGGCGCGGTGGTGCGCAGCAGTTGCTCGTAGAACCAGCGGAACGCCGGGGCGGCCAGCGCGCGTGCCCGCGCGCCGTCCGGCAGGCACACGATGCCCACGGTCATGCCGATGCGGGGCGCCTCGGGACGCGTCCAGGCGCGGCGGAAGCGGCGGATGTCCTGCTCGGTCATGAACCACGGCTTGAACGGGCCGGCGAGGACGCCGAGGCCCTGCGCGGCGGCCCAGTCGAAGCTGTCGGGACTCACCGCCGCGGTCCACAGCGGCGGGTGCGGTCGCTGCACGACGCGGGGCACGAGATCGAGGCCGTCGTAGCGGAAGCGCTCGCCGGCGTGGTGCAGCGGGCCGTCGGCGAAGCTCTTCACCAGCACCGCGAACGCCTCCTCGACGTGCGCGCGGCTCTGCGCCATGTCCGCGCCGAAGGTCCCGTACTCGAGTGGCGAGAAGCCGCGGCCGATGCCGACGTCCACGCGGCCGCCGGAGAGGACGTCGAGCGTGGCCACGCGCTCGGCGACGTGCACCGGATGGTGGTACGCGAGCGGGATGATGCCGAGCCCGAGCCGCAGGCGGGAGGTGCGCTGCGAGGCCGCGGCCAGGAAGAGGTCGGGCTTGGACGAGTGCGAGTACCCGCGCATGAAGTGGTGCTCCACCACCCAGGCCCCGCGGAAGCCGAGGCGGTCGGCGAGCGCGAGCTCCTCGAGCGCGTCCTCGAAGACCTCGCGTTCGGTGCGGCCGAGGAACGGCGGCACCGCCAGCTCGTAGAAGAGGTCGAGCTCCATGCCCGCCCCGCGGTCAGGGCGCCCGGCGCGCCAACCGCGCCGGGCCGATGCACGCTAAAGTTCGGGTCTCGCGCCCCTGCCGCATATGTCGTCAGTCCTCTCGCCCGCTCCCCACGACGCAAGCCTGCCCTACCACGACCCGGTGGGCAAGCTCAACTGGGACGCCCTCGACCGGGCGGTCTGGTGGCTGCCGCCGCACGCACTGTCGCTTGCCGGCGTGCCCGCGTTCGAGGCCCTGCCGCTCGCCGACCGGCGGCGCCTCTCGCAGTACGAGCTCGCGCACCTGCTCGAGACCGGGCTGTGGCTCGAGTCGCTGTTCATCGCGCGGCTCGCCGCGCAGGCCGACGCCACCGACGACATCGCCCTGAAGCGCCGGCTCCTGCAGGAAGTCCGCGAGGAGGCCGGGCACAGCCTGATGTTCCTCGAGTTGATGACGCGCAGCGGCGTGCGCATCCCCGGCGCGCGCGCGCACCGGCCCCGGTTCGCGCAGGCGGTCGGCGGCATCGCGCCGGCCGACGGGCTTCTCTTCTGGGCGACCGTCGTCGCCGGCGAGGAGCTGCCCCACCGGCTCAACCGCATCCTGCGGCGCGGCGTGGACGAAGCCACGCTGTCCGCGGTCGTCTATCACATGACCGGTCTCCACATGAACGACGAAGCGCATCACATCGCCCACGCCCGCACCATGGCCGAGACGCTCGCGCACGCCGCACCCGCCTGGCGACGCCGCCTGGCCGCGATGCTGGTGCGGCAGGTGTTCGATCCGTTCGTCGCGTACGTCTGCTTTCCGCCGGCGGCGGTCTACGCGCTGGCGCTCGGCGGCGACGGGGAACGCTGGCGGCCGCTCGCGCGCGCGAGCGCCGCGCGGCAGGCCCTGGTGGCGGAAGCCATCCGGCCGACGCTCGCCTTCTTCGAGCGCATCGGCCTGCCGGTGACGTCGCGCTTTTCCGCGGACGCGACGCGATGAAGCGCGCCGCCAACGGCCGCCGCGGCAGCAGCAGGGACCTGCCGCTCGCCGACCGCCCCGGCTTCCTGGTGCGGCGGCTGCACCAGATCCACGTCGCCCTCTTCGCCGAGGAGTGCGCGCCCTTCGGCATCACGCCGGTGCAGTTCAGCGTCCTGACCGCGCTGGAGCGCGACGCGCCGCTCGACCAGGTGTCGCTCGCCGGCGAGGTCGGCATCGATCGCGCCAACTGCACCGACGTGCTGCGCCGGCTGGAGGAGCGCGCGCTGATCCACCGCGTCGCGAGCGAGACCGACAGCCGCGCCAAGCTCTGCGAGCTCACGCCCGCCGGGCGCAAGCTCCTGAAGAGCCTCGCGCCCGCCGCCCAGCGCGCCCACGACCGGACCATCGGCGCGCTGCCGAAAGCCGAGCGCGAGTCGTTCGTGCGCAGCCTCGCGCGCCTGGTGGAGGCGAACAACGATCTGGGCCGCGCCAAGCTGAGGTTGCGATGAGCGCGCCGGGCCGCCCCAAGCGCTCATCCGCCGCGCGCAGCGCGGCCGTGGATATTGGCGCGCCCGGCCGCCCCAGGCGCTCATCCACCGCGTGCAGCGTGGGCGGCCACCCATGAGCGCGCCGCGCCGGCTCGTGGTCGGCATCAGCGGCGCCTCGGGCGTCGTCATGGGGGTGCGGCTGCTCGAGCTGCTGCGCGACGCGAACGTCGAGACCCATCTCGTCATGAGCCAGAGCGCGCAGGTGACGCTCGCCTACGAGAGCACCCTCAAGGTGCGCGAGGTGCAGGCGCTCGCGACGGCGTCCTACAATCCCGAGGACATCGCCGCCGGGATCTCCAGCGGGTCGTTCCGCACCGACGGCATGATCGTGGTGCCGTGCTCGATGCGCACGCTGGCCGAGGTCGCGAGCGGCGTCACGACGACGCTGCTCACACGCGCGGCGGACGTGGTGCTCAAGGAGCGCCGGCGCCTGGTGCTGGTGGTGCGCGAGACGCCGCTGCACCTCGGGCACCTGCGCAACATGACGGCGGTCACCGAGATGGGCGCCATCGTCTACCCGCCGGTGCCGGCGTTCTACGCGAACCCGCAGAGCATCGAGGAGATGATCGACCACAGCCTGGGCCGGGCGCTCGATCTCTTCGACATCGACGTGTCCACGGTACGGCGCTGGGGCATCGAGCGGGGCCCGAAGCCCCGCGCAAAGGGCTGAGCCGGCAGGCTTTCCCGCCGGGCCGTGCACCGCCGCGCGGCGCGCCCGGCCGGCCGGCGTGCGCCCCTTGCATCGCGGCGCGATTGTTCGCACACTAACGACCTTCCGATCGAGCCAGGAGCGGACGATGAGCGAAATCTTCGACGTGGTGCTGAAGGGCGGGCGGGTGATCGACCCGGCGCAGGGGATCGACGGCGTGCGCGACGTCGCGATCAAGGGCGGGCGGATCGCCGCGGTCGCCGAGAACATGCTGCCGACGGCGGCGAAGGAGACACTGGACTGCCGCGGCAAGCTGGTGCTGCCCGGCCTGATCGACACCCACGCGCACATCTTCCAGTACGTCACCGGCCGCTTCGGCCTGAACCCCGACATGTGCGGCGTGCACTCGGGCGTGGCCACCCTCGTGGACCAGGGCGGCCCGAGCTGCATCACCATGCCGGCGTTCCGGCACTACATCGCCGAGCCGGCGCAGTCGCGCGTGCTCGCCTTCATCTCGGCGTACATCGTCGGCGGGCTGGAGGGTCACTACTACCCCGAGCTGTATCGCCCGGAGTGCCTCGACGTGGACGCCACCGTGCGCTCCGCCAAGGAGAACGCGGACCTGGTGAAGGGCATCAAGGCCCATGCCGAGATCGGGGGCTATTCCCGCTGGGGCGTGAAGGTCATGGAAATGGCCGCCGAGATCGGCCGGCAGACCGAGCTGCCCGTCTACATCCACTTCGGCCAGCTCTGGCCGCCGAAGGAAGGCGGGCTGCCGGTCGATGCCGACAACATCTTCACCTCGTGCCTGGACCTCCTCAAGCCGGGCGACGTGCTCGCGCACCCGTTCAGCCTGCATCCGGGCGGGTTCGTGTCGCTTGATGGCACGGTGCACCCGCTGGTGCGCGAAGCGCTGGCGCGCGGCGCGAAGATCGACGTGGGCCACGGCTCGCACTTCAGCTTCCGCGTCGCGAAGAACGTGCTCGCCGCCGGCATCATGCCGGACACGCTGGGCGCCGACATGCACGGCTACAACACCCGCGTGCCCAAGCCGCGCGGCACGCCGGACTCGCACCCCGATCCGGAGATGCACCTCTTCTTCGGCAAGTCGCAGTTCAGCCTGGTGCACGCGATGAGCGAGCTGATGGCGGTGGGCGTCACGCTGGAGCAGGTGGTGCCGATGGTCACGTCCAATTGCGCGAGGCTGCTGAAGATGGAGGACGAGCTCGGCACGCTGAAGCCGGGCGTGGTCGCCGACGTCGCGGTGCTCGCCGACGAGCGCGGCAGCTGGATGCTGCGCGACAACGAGGGCAACCAGGTGAAGACCGACCGCCTGCTGCGGCCGGTGTTCAGCCTGCGCGCCGGCAAGCGGTTCGACGCCGACGCACCGATTCTGCCGGTGGCCGCCGCCGCGTAAGCATTTCCGCGGCGGTCGCCGCGTTCGCACAGGCAAGCACGCAAGGAAGGAAGGGGAGCATGCAGGCCCCAGGGAAAGGCGTCGGCGCGCGGCTGCCGCGCAAGGAGGACGCGCGCTTCATGCGCGGCGAGGGGCAGTACGTCCCCAACATCCGCATGGTCG
>CAZKHE010000143.1:0-11106 GCA_964552535.1 uncultured Enterobacteriaceae bacterium
CCGGCGTGTAGCGATACCAGCCGTCCTCCTCGGCGACGAACGTGCCGTGCGCCGGACCGGAGAGAATCTCCAGCGTCAGGGCGTCGCCGTCGGCGTCGAGGTCGTTCGCCACCAGGCGGATGCGCGCACTGCCGTCCTCTTCGACGACCAGCAGGTCGTCCACCGCGTCGGGTGCGGTGTTGAGCGTCGCGACGGTGAGCGCGTCGGCGAGCCAGGTGCCGTCCTCGTCCTGCGCGGAGGCGCGGATGGTGTACGTCCGGTTCGCCTCGGCGAAGACATGCGAGACGCTTGCCGGATTGCCTTCGATCGTCTGCGGCGCGCTGCCGTCGTCCCAGTCAATGATCCAGCGCGCGATGGTGTCGGTGCCCAGGTCGCTCGCCGCGAGGTTCAGGGTATACGTCTCGCGCGGGAGCGCGGTTGGATCGCCGGTCACGGCGAGCGTCGGCGCAACGTTGGCCACGGTGATCGACACGTCGCGCTCGGTCGCGGCCTTGCCGTCCGAGACCCGCACCTTGAAGTCGTACACCGCGTTGCCGTCGGCCGGCGTCCAGGCGAAGGCGCCCGTGGCGGCGTCGATCGACGCCCCCACCGGTCCGTTCACCAGGCTGTAGGCGAGCACATCCCCGGGGTTCGCATCCGTCGCGACGACGTTGAATGCGACCGCGCCGCCCTCCGTCACGGCGACGGGCGCGATCGGCGCGATCACCGGCGCGGCATTCGGCGGGGGATTCTCGCCCGGGTCGGTCACGAAGCGGACGTTGTCGATCACCACGCGGCTGCCGAGCGCGCCGAAGCCGAGGAGGTCGAAGTAGAGCGCGACCGCCCGGCCGGGCTCGATGCCGGCGAGGTCGATGGTGACGGTGACCGGCGACGCGAGGTCCGGCGGCAGCGACGCAAGACCGACCTCGACGGCGCCGCTGCGCCGCACGGTGCCATCGACCTGCACGTTGAACAGGGCATCCGTGCGGCTCAGGGTGACGATGCCGGCGAGCGGCGCGAAGGTCTCGGGATCGAGCAGGGCGACCTCGAACGCATCGCCCGGCCCCTCGCTGGAGACGAAGTCGGCGTCCACGATGTCGAAGGCGAGCGCCGTCGCGTTCTGGGGCACGACGAAGGCCTGCGACATCTGCGTGGCGGCGCGCTCCGACTCGGCGAGCACCGCCTGGCCGTTGGCGATGGTTGCGCCGCCGGCCAGGCGCCAGGCGGCATTGGCCGTGCCCGCCGGGGAGGAGAAGTCGCCGTTGCCGAGCACGCCGATGTCGCCGGCGCCGAAGCGCGGCACGGCGGCGGCAAAGCGCCGCACCCCGGGATCCAGCCGCTCCTGCATCACGCCTTCGCCGTAAGGCAGGTCGAGCTGCAGGCCGAACTCGTGCGTGAGCACGGTGAGTAGATCCATGGCCCCCGCCGCGGGGCCGGCCGTCGCCTGCTTGGCCGACGTCGACACGACCGTATCGAACTCGGTTGCCGTCGCCGGGGTGGGATCGATGTACCACCCATACCCCGCCGCGTCTCGATCGATCCGGATGAGCGGCTGGGCCAGGTCGAGGTAGGACAGCGCGAGGATGCCTTCCGGCAGGTCGACGATCTCGAACCCGATGCCGGCCAGGGGATCGGTGACCGCGAAGTCGTAGCCCGCGGCGCGCCACTCGGCGATTGCGCGCTCGGCCAGCGCCTGCACGGGCGCCGTGGAGGTGAGCGCGACGCCCGGCGGGGTCCCGGGCGGGTCGCCCTGCGGCGCCAGCTGGAACGGCGAGACCAAGGTGAACGCGTTGCCGCCCGGCGCGATCGAGAGGCGCGCGCGCCGCTCCACCGTCGCGCCGTCATCGTCCTCCACCACGAACCGGACGATGTATTGCGCGGGGGAGGTGCTGCCGACCGGCCCGCTCGTCGGAGCCGGCGGGAACGCGAACGTGTGCGCGACCACCACGCCGGCATTGGTGACGATGGTGCCGTCGCCGAAGTCCCAGGTGATGTCGTGCGTGTCGCCCGCACCGGCGTCGGTGAAGAAGCCGCTCAGGACGAACCGGCCCGGCTGTCCCGGCAGTTGCTGGACCGCGATCGGCTGCACCACGGGATCGACGTTCACGATGGTCAGGGGCAGTTCGGCCTCCTCGGCCAGGATGGCGAGATTCGTGGACGGCGGCTTGAAGAACAGCTCCACCTTGACGTCGATGTCGTCCTCGGGCGTCGCCGTCGGATCGTCGTCCAGATAGACGTGCGTCCGACTGAACGGGATCAGCGTCGTCGCCGCGGTCTGGTTGATCGGCACGATGTCGGTCGTGCCGTCCTGCCAGTGGATGCGCACCTCGAAAATGCCGGTGCCGAAGGCCCCGAGCACTTCGCCGGACACCGTGACCGGCGTGCCCTCCTCGATGCGCTCGTCGGTCTCGGAGAGCTCCAGCTTCCAGAAGCCGGCCTGCGGCGCGACGGCGCCGACATTGACCGGCACCACGCCGGTCCCCACCCCGCCGTCGTCGTCGGTCACCTCGAGCGTCGCGGTCCACACGCCGTCGACGTACACCATCACGGTGGGGGCGGTCTCGGTGGACGAGGTCGCGACGACGTTGCCGTTCGGATCCGTGATCGTCCACGCGTAGGTGAACGTGTCGCCCGAACCCTGGTCCGTCACCGTCGCGGTGGGCGTGAAGAGGTCGCCGACGATGAGCGAGGGCGACGGTCCGGGCGTGACCGTCGGCGCGACGTTCTTCACCGTCACGAACGCTTCCTTCTGCACCACGTCGAGGCCCATGTCGTCGTCGCGCACGCGCACGACGGCGCGCGCGATGTCCTGCGGCGTCGCCGTGGGGTCGTCGTCGGTGAAGGTGAACGTGAACTCCTGCGGCTCCCGCCCGGTGCCGAGGTTCACGAACGACGACGTCCCGTCCGGCCACTCCACCGAGATGGTGATCAGGTCGTCGTCGGACGCGTCGGTCACCTGGACACGCAGGGTCGCCACCTGCCCTTCGTCGATGCTGTTGACCGTGAAGGCGGCCTGCACGTCCGGCTCGACGTTGCGCACTTCCTGCTCGCGGGTTTCGACGTCGGACTGCAGGGAGCCGTCGAAGACCTCCAGGCGCACCGTGTAGCGGTCGAACTTGGTGTTGGTCGGGTTGTCGTCCTTGTAGGTATGCGTCGCGCTGATCGTGGTCGACCCCGCGGGCAGCTGCTGGACGGTCGAAGCGGTGCCGTCGCCCCAGTCGATCCACACCTGGTAGACCTGTCCCGCTTCCTGGCCCGCGTCGGTGAACGACGCGTTCAGCGTCACGACCTCGCCTTCATCGGAGGGTTGCGGCGAGAGCGTCATGTCGATGATCTGCGGCGCCGTGTCCTCCTCGGGCGGGGGGTTCACGCCGAGCAGCCGCACGTTGTCGATGACCACCTCGGTGTCGAGCAGGCCGGCCGACGTATCGACGACGCGGAATTCGAAGCGCCCGGACTTGCCCGCGATCCCGGCCGGCAGGGCGAAGGAGACCCGCACCGGCCCGCCGGGAACGGTGTCCGGATCGTCGAACGCGATCACGTCGGCGCTTTCGATCCAGCTGCCTCCCATCGGCTGGAACGCGACGCGGACCTCGGCGCCCAGGTTGTACTGGTCCACGCGGTAGTCGAACTGCAGCGCCGTCGCCGTCTCCGGGAAATACATGTAGTTGTGCCGCAGCGGGGTGTCGGGCTCGATCTGGAAGCCCCAGTTCGAGAAGTTCTCGAACACGTACATCATGAACGCGGGCAGCGCGTCGAAGAGCAGCAGCTCGGCGGTGATGTCGTTGACGATGTTGCGCGGATTGAAGTCGATCTCGTCGCTGTTGTTCTTCAGGTAATCGGTGAGCGCGCCCCACCCTTCGTAGATCTGGGGCAGCCCCACCGAGATCTTCTCGGACAGGCCGCCCAGCATGTGCTGCACGAACTGCAGCGCCATGCCCGGCACTTCCGCCTCGTTGATCAGGAAATCGGCCGAGGAGATCACGTTCTCGAAGATCTTCTTGGCGAATTCGTCCATGAACGTCTTGAGCGAGTCGACCGCGAGCTTGACCGTTGGGGTCTGGTCGCGGGCCACGTTCGTCCAGAACGCTTCCCATTTGTCGAAGTCGTTGCTCCACTCCAGGCCGGTGCCGATCATCCGGTCGGTGAAGGAGCGCGTGTCCTCGCCGTGCGTCCAGCCCCCGCCCTGCAGGGACCAGCCGGGCACCTCGAACCATGTCGGCCCGATGATCGGAAAGCGACCGTACCAGGGGCGCGCGCTCGCCTGGAAGTTGCCGTTGAACACCGACGGGATGACGCCGTCCCACTCGCCGAACTCGGTGGTGCTGGTCGGCCTGTCGTTGCTGTCGGACAGGTTCGATTCGTCGATCTGGATCGGATCGAAACCCTCCTCCGCGTCGGGGAGCTCGAAGCCGGTCGATCCGCCGAGGTGCGACCAGGCCCATCCGGTGCCGACGCCTTCCCAGGACGCGGCCGCGTCGCTCTTCCAGTCGTTCGGCGTCTCCACGGTGTCGGCATACCAGGCGCGATACCAGGGCTCGCCGTCCTTGTAGTTCGTCAACGTGACGAACGGCCGCGCGGCGAGCGGGACCTCGTCCTCGCGCTTGAACTGGAGGTCGGCGAGACGGCGGAAGATGCGGTCCGTGCCGATGAGCGTGGCGCGCTCCGTCAATGCGAGGTCGACCGTCCCGGCGTACCAGGTCTTCACGCGCATGTGCGGCATCCCGAGACCCACGCCCAGCAGCGGCGGCGCCGCACCCACCAGCTCGTCCATGGTGAAGCCGGCACGGGTGTCGAGGAAGAGGTTGACGTTGGCCCCGCGGATCTCGCGGCCGTTCGGCGTGATGGTGAACTCCGCGTCCTCGACGTCGGGCACCTCGCCGCGGTCGTTCGCCCACTCGCCGTCGCCGAGGGCCTGCCAGTAGTTGTCCGCGAAGCGGATGTTCTCCCAGACCTGGACGTTGGGATCCTTGAAGTCTCCGTACTGGATCGTGCCGAGGCCTACGATCTTCGTACCCTTCTCGACCACGTCGGCCACCTCGGCGAGACCCTTGAGGGCCACGCGGAGCGGCGGGATCGGGATGAGGCCGAAGATGTTGCTCCAGAGCTTGACCGCGCCCGCCGCGTCCGCCACCGGGATGTCGAGGTTCTTCTGCACGAAGTCGTGCGGATCCAGTGTGGTCATCTGGATGTCCGTGAGCTCCGGCTTGAAGAACCCGAGGCGCTGGACCATCTCGCTGGTGACCGAGGTCCCCCGGCTGTGGCCGATGAAGTGCAGGGGCGAGGCGAAGAGCCGGCCCGCCGTCCGTTCGTCCAAGCGGATCAAGTGCGCGACGAAGGCGTCGGCGGCGGCCTCGGAGAAGCCGGTGTCGCTGATCCCGGAGTCCAGCAGCCAGTTGGTGACGAGGATGACGGGACGGCCGTCGGGCACGTCCTCGATGCGCAGGCCCTGCTGGCTGGCGAGCGCCGAGACCCACTCGCCCTTGATGGCATCCAGGTAGAAGACCGACCCTCCGGCAGGCTCGGCCAGGCGCTTGGCCAGGAACAGGAACTCGCTGAGAGCCTGGTCCGCCTCGCTCGGGGTGAGATACGGCGCCTGGAATCCGTGGGTGAGCACGGTGACGCCCGAGAAGCGGCCGGTCACGTCGTCGTCGATCGCGTCCACCCGGAACGGCTTGGACGCCCGCAGTACGCGCCCGTCGGGGGTGGTCACCTCGATGCCCCAGTAGTACTGGTTGCCCGCCGTCAGCCGCAACGCATTGTCGTAGGTATCCAGCTCGTCCAGCGTGTAGGTCTGGACCGTGCCCGCCTGGTACGGAACGACCTTCTTGAAGATGCGGTTGCGGTTCGCGTCGCCGTCCAGCGCCTGGAGCGGATCGGTCGCGCCGAGCTGATCGCCGGTCGTGTCCGCGGTGAACAGGCCCTGGCCTTCGGGGAACGTGCTGATGTAGATCGTGCTGTCGAGCTGCAGCCCGCCGAGCGACCACGTGAACGTGGGCCGGACCTGCACGTCGTCGTCGGAGAGCGTGGGCGCGATCAGCCGCAGCGGCGACGCCTGCGCCGCGAGGCTGCGCACGGCAAAGCCCACGCCGAGCGGCGCGTTGTCGGGGAAGCGGTTCTCGAAACGCGTGTTGACGAGGCCGACGCGGTAGAGCCGGTAGTCGGCCTTCACGTCGATCGCGAGGTTGGCGCCGCTCGGGGTGCCGAAAATGGACTGGCCGTTGGCGAGATCGTTCACCCCGTTGCGGTCGAGGAGCGCCTGGTTGGCCGGGTTCTCCACGGCCGCGATCAGGTTCGCGACGTCGTAGACCATCACCGCGCTGTTCATGGTGTAGGCCACGTAGAGGTACTTGCCGTCCGGCGAGAGCACGAGGTTCTCGATGAAGCCCTCGGGAATCGACCGCGTGGCCGCGACGAGCTTGCCGGGCTGGAGCCCCGGCACGTTGAACTGCGGCAGGTTGAACGGATTGAAGATGATGCCGACGTTGCTGCCGGCCGGATCCCGCGGGTTGTAGTTCGGGTCCTGGGACGGGATGTCGCGGATGTACGAGTTGTACGCGCTGACGAACGCGTACTTGAGGTCGCTCGTGACCGCGATGCCGGCGATGTTGTTGACGTCGAACGTGTCGTTGGGCGGCCCGAGGTGCATCCCGATCGCACCGCCCGCGCTCCAGCTGCCGCCGCTCTTCTGCAGCAGCACCACGCCCTTCTGATCATCAAGGCGGTTCGAGTACAGCATGCGGTTCGGATCGGAGGTGCGCGCGAAGGCGTAGGGCTCGTGGCTCGCCTCGATGCGCTGCTTGATCTGGAAGACGCCGGGCGCCTCGGCCGGGTCCGCGAGCCGCGCGCGCGCGTCCTTGATGTCGACCAGCACGATCTCGCCCACGATGGAACCGGTGCGCTTGAACGGCGTGCGCTCCCCGGGCACCGCCACCATCAGCGTCTCGTTGTCCGCGGTGACGATCAGGCCGCTGTTGCGCAGCTTGAAGGGCGCCCCGACGTCGAACGTACGGATCACCTGGTGGTATGTCGAGGCCAGCGGGTTGAGGTCGATCACGGCCACGGTGCCCGACTCCGCGTCGGTCACGTACGCGTACTGGTCCGCCATGTCGATGGCGATCGAGGTGGGGCGCAGGCCCTCGAGCTCGATCCAGTCCATCTCGGGCGTGTTGGGAAGGGCATCGATCTGCTGCAGCGACTGCGCGTCGACGACGGCGACCCGGCCGGTGTTGCGGAGCGTGACGTATGCCCGCGTGCCGTCGGAGGTCAGCGCCAGCGAGCGCGAGACGTCGGACACGTTGTCCTCGCCGACCTCGATCTGGGCGACGACGTCGTTCGGAACGTAGCCGCCCCCCGAGGCCGTGGAGATGGCGAAGATGCGGTCGGAGATCACCGTGCCGAAGACGTAGCTCGTCGATGGAGGCACCTCGACGCGGGCGCTCCGCTCGATGACCTGCTTCCACTCGATGACGCCGTTGACGAACGGTCCGGGCGAGAGCTGCTTGCGGGCGACCTCGATGCTCGCCATGCCGAGCACGACGGACTTCGGCACCCGTACGACGAGTTCCTGGTTACCGCCGCTCACCGCCGTCACCGACACCGGCTTCACCGCGATGGGGCGCGGCGCGGTGCTGCCCGGCGGCGGCATGCCCGGAACGAAGTCGAGATTGAGCACCTCCTCGCTGAGCGCGAGCTCCGGCCCCTGGTAGAAAATCACCCGGATGTCGTCGAGGCTGCTGCCGAGGTCGTCGGGCGCCCACGGGATGGAGTAGAGGAAGTTGCGGCCGGTGAGCTTGAGCGTCGGCTCCAGTCCGTCGCCGAGATCCTCGAACGCGAATTCGAAGCCGCCGATCTGCGGGCTGAAGGTCGTGTCGTCGAGCACCGTCGGCACGTTCACCGTGAAGCCCGTCTGTCCCGGATTCACCTGCACGTCGACGGTGGTCTCGATGAGCGCCCCGGACGGCTTGATCTCCTTCATGGTGAACGTGGACTGTCCCACCGGGATGACGATGGAGAAGTCCGGGACGCCGAGTGCGCCGAACGCAACTCCCCCGGCAATCCCCTGGAGGATGGTCTGGTCGGGCAGCACCGGGAGCTGGACCGAGATCCGGCCGCGCGCGTCGATGTGCACCCCGAAGTCCGATCCGGCAACGAAGTAGACGCCGCTTCCCCCCGCCCCGGGCTCCGGGGGCGAGGCGGTGCGTGCGACGCCATTCGCATCGACGAACCCGCTTTCGACCTGCAGCCAGCCCTTGGTGGTGGTGCCGTCGGCGTTGGGGAAGTCGAAGAGACGATAGAAGCGCACGGCCTGACCGATGGCGAGGCCGGGGGTGGGAACGGCGAGCTGCACCGGCACGGCGAGCGGATCCGGACCCACGTCGAGCTTGAAGAGCGCGCCGAAGTCCCAGCCTTGACTCTCCGGAAGCGGCGCGATCGGCACGTCGGCCGTGGTCAGGGATTCGATCGACACGGTGACGTCGCCGTCGAGCGAGCCGGGCGCGACCGCGACCTGGAGCCCGTCGGCGCTCTGCACCACGCCACCGTCGCGGCCCACGACCGTCGGGCCCGTGCTCGGTACGACCACCTTCACCGGCATCACGGACTCGAGCATCTTGTGGACGGCGACGATCAGCGCCTCGCCCGGCCCCTTCGCCGTGACCAGACCATCGGCGGACACTTCCGCCACCAACGGATTGCTGGAGAAGTACCGCGTGCCGGACGAGGCCGCCTGGACGTTCGTCTCCTGGCCGCTGTCGTTCACCACCAGGCGGATCTGGCGCAGACCGCCGTTTGCGGCAAGCGTGACGGCATCCGGATAGATGTCGAGATCCGAGAGCGCGAGGAACTGGTCGGCGATCAGGGCCGGCGCGCCCACGAGGAACGCGGTGGTCGCGGAGATGCCGGCGCGGGACGCCGTGACCGCGCCCCAGCCCGTCGCCTGGCCGCGCAGCCGGCCATCCCCACCGACGACCCCGGACGCCGCGTTCGTCGAAAGCCACTGCAGATAGCCCGCGGGCAGCAGCACCCCCGTCTCGTCGGCGAAGTCGCCGATGAGCTGCAGCTGCACGCCGCCGCCCACCCCGATCCGCGGCTGTCGCGCGACGAAGTCGAGCGCCACCAGCGGCGCATCCGAGACCGTCACGTTCAGCGTCTGCGCGCCGGAGGTCGAGAAGCCGTCGTCCGCGACCAGCGTCACCGTCCCCGTCCCGGCGAAGCCGGCGGCCGGGGTGAAGACGAGCGTCCGGCCGTCGGCGCCGACGCGCGCCGTACCGCCCGTGCTCCCGAGGATGCGCAGGGTCGTCGCGTCGCCCTCGACGTCGGAGAGGATGGACGCGAGCGAGCGCGACACTTCCAGCTCGACGTGCGTCCGGATGGTGGCGGTGCCGATGGCCGGCGCCTGGTTGGGCGCGAAGCCGAGGCTCGCGAACAGCAGCTGCGTGTCGGCGGCATCCAGATCGCCGTCGAGATCGAAATCCGCGGTGGCGACATAGGACGAGCTCGCGCGGGCGTTCGCGAGGAGCGCCGCGTCGAGGCCGTCGACCCGGGCATCGCGATTCGCATCGCCGGCGACGAAGAAGGACACGCGATACCCGCCTGCGTTCGCGCCCTGCACCTGGAGCAGCTTCAGTCCCGGGGCGTCGATGCGGTAGAGCGCGAAGGCGCGAGCGCCGTCCACGCCCGAGGCGATCGGCGCCAATCCGGCGAGAGCGGGCAGCGCCGGCACGAGCGTGCCCGACGTGGCCTCGACCACGACGGCGAGCAGCATCGCACCACCCGCCGGCCCGGCGATCTCGCTCGGGCGGACGCTGAACGCGTAGCGGTCGACCTCGCCGATCCCCAGTGTGCCGGTGAGCGGCGTCGCGAGATACGCGAGCGACGCGCCGAGGTCGCCGGAGAGCGCGACGGAGGCGGGCGCAACGCCGCTGTAGTCCACGAGCGCGCCGCCGCCGGGCCCGGTGGAGAGCGTGAGGCGGTGATCGGCGTCGTACGCGTAACGCTGCGAGGTGGCAGCCTGCAGGTTGCGTACGGCCACCAGGTCGCCGCGGTCGTCGTACGAATACGCGAACACCCCGCCGTCCGGGCCGATCGCTTGCGCGATGCGTCCGCCGGCGTCGAGTACGAAGCGGATCGCCTCGCCATTGCGCGCCACGATGCCGGCGTCGCTGACCGCGAGGCGCGTGCCGTCCGCATAGGTAATGGTCGAGATGCCGCGGGTCGCGCTGAGTTCGTAGGTCGTTCCGTCCGGACCGACGAGCGTGTACTGCGCGCGCTCGGGGGTCTCGCTCGCCGGGTTGTAGGGCCGGCCGGTCAGGAAGTCGTAGAAGCGGTCGCCCGCGCGCTGCAGCTTGCCGCCGGCCGAAGCGAGCGCCCAGGCCACGCCGGGGTCCGCCACCCAGCGCGCCTCGAACCAGGTCGCGCCGCCGCCGGTCTTGCGCTCGGGCGAGAACGTGAAGCCTGCGCGCTCCCCGGTCGGCAGGGTGAGGTACAGGCGCGTGCCCGCGGTCATCGGCGCATGGATGCCGAGCTGCTCGCGTCCGGTGCCGGGAAGGTCGGTGACGAGGTCGACGTCGCGCAGCGCGAGGCGCCAGCCGAATCCGAACGAGCCGTCGCGGTCACGCGCGGTGGAGTCGTAGCGGCGCACCAGGTCGAGCGCCTTGCCGTCGAGCGTCGCAGTGAAGTCGGTTTCGGTACGGACGTAAGCCACGGAGCCCCCGGCGCGAAGCTCCAGCGTGCGCTCCACCTCGGTGGTGCGGCCGGAGACATCGACGGCCGTCAGGCGCAGGCGGTACGGACCGTCCTCGAACCCCGCCGGATCGAGCGTCGCGAGCGTCCCGGCGACGGACGTCGCCCCTTGGGCGATCGCATTGAAGGCCTCGGTGCCGAAGCGGGCGAGCGACAGCGTCCAGCGGTCGAGGTTGACGTCGGTCACCGCGCCCGCGAGCGCGATCGGCGCCTGGATCAGCGCGCCGTCCAGCGACGGATCGAGCGACACGCCCGGGGCGGCCGTGTCGGCGGGATCGCGCACCTTGAGCGTCGTCTGCACGGTGCGCGTGAAGCCGTCGAGGTCGGTCGCCGTCGCAGTGAGCGTGACGAGGCCGATGGCGTTCGGCGTGAACACGGCGCGGC
>CAZKHE010000144.1:0-11076 GCA_964552535.1 uncultured Enterobacteriaceae bacterium
CACCGACGAGCTGCTCACCCTCGCGGGCAAGCAGAAGCTGGCCGACGAGATCGCCGACGAGGCGCGCAAGCCCCTCGGGCTCGGCGCCAACGCCAAGGGCGTCGAAGGCGTTTACTTCGCCTCCTTCGTGATCCAGTAGCGCCATGGCCGGGGAATTCCTTTCCCAGGACGAGGTCGACGCCCTCCTGAAGGGCGTGACCGGCGAGCAGGACGAGGCCGCTGCCCCGGAGACGGGCGACGGCATCCGCCCGTACAACATCGCCACGCAGGAGCGCATCGTGCGCGGGCGCATGCCCACGCTCGAGATCATCAACGAGCGCTTCGCGCGGCTGCTCCGCATCGGGCTCTTCAATTTCATGCGCCGCAGCCCCGAGATCTCCGTCGGCCCGGTGAAGGTGCAGAAGTACAGCGAGTTCATCCGCAACCTGGTGGTGCCGACCAACCTCAACGTCGTGCAGGTGAAGCCCCTCCGCGGCTCGACCCTCTTCGTGATGGACCCGAGCCTCGTGTTCGCCGTGGTGGACAACATGTTCGGCGGCGACGGACGCTTCCACACGCGGGTCGAGGGCCGCGACTTCACCCCGACCGAGCAGCGCATCATCCAGAAGATGCTCGCGGTGATCCTGGAGGACTACCGCAAGTCGTGGACGCCGGTGCACCCGGTGACGTTCGAGTACGTGCGCTCGGAGATGCACACCCAGTTCGCGAACATCGCGACGCCGTCGGAGATCGTCGTCACGACGGCGTTCAAGATCGAGCTGGGCACCGCCGGCGGGGCGCTGCACATCTGCATCCCCTACGCGACCATCGAGCCGATCCGCGACGTCCTCTACTCGAGCATGCAGGGCGACAGCTACGAGCCGGACAAGCGCTGGCTGCGCATGCTGCAGAAGCAGGTGCAGGACGCGGACGTGCACCTGGTGGCGAAGTTCGCCCATCTCGAGGTGAAGATCGGCGACATCCTCGGCATGCAGGTGGGCGACATGATCCCCATCGACCTGCCCGAGACCGTGACCGCGGAGGTGGACGGCGTGCCCATCTTCGAGTGCCGCTACGGCACGCTGAACGGCCAGTACGCCGTCAAGATCGACCGCGTGCTCGCGGTGAGCCGCGAGGACAACAGCCTTGGAGAACAGCATGTCTGAGACCGTCGAGCAGGCCGCGGCGTCGGCCGAGGACGATTGGGGCGCAGCGCTCGCCGAGCAGGCCGCCGCGACCGCGCCACCTGCGCCCGCGGCGGCGCCCGCGGTGTTCGAGCCCCTCGCGCGGCCCGGCGGCAGCGGCGCGCCCGCGCACGACATCGACCTCATCCTCGACATCCCGGTGCAGCTCACCGTGGAGCTCGGCCGCACCAAGATCCCGATCCGCAGCATCCTGCAGCTCGCGCAGGGCTCGGTCGTCGAGCTCGACGGCCTCGCCGGCGAGCCGATGGACGTGCTCGTGAACGGCTGCCTGATCGCGCAGGGCGAGGTGGTGGTGGTGAACGACAAGTTCGGCATCCGCCTCACCGACATCGTGACGCCGTCGGAGCGGCTGCGGAAGCTGAATCGATGACCCAGACGCTCGCCGCGCTCGGCTTCGTCGTGGCGACGATCTTCGCCGCGGCGTGGCTGCTGCGCCGGCTGCAGTCCGGCGCCGGACTGACGAACCCGCTCGTCAAGACCGTCGGCGCGGCGCCGCTCGGCCCGCGCGAGCGCGTGGTGGTGGTCGAGATCGCCGACACCTGGCTGGTGCTCGGGGTCGCGCAAGGCTCGGTCCGCACGCTGCACACCCTGCCGCGCGGCGAGCTCCCGCCCGACGCCGCCCGGGAGGCCTTCGCCGGCGTGCTCGCCCGCTTCAAGCGTACCGCCGGCGATGCCTGACCTCGCCCGCATCCTGTCCCGCACGGCGGCTACCGCCGCCCTGCTCGCCCCGGCCGCCGCATTTGCGCAGGCGATCCCCGCGCTCACCGCGACGCCGGGGCCGGGCGGCGGGCAGACCTACAGCATCTCCATCCAGACGCTGCTCGCGCTCGCCGCGCTGTCGTTCCTGCCGGCGGTGCTGCTGCTGATGACGGCGTTCACGCGCATCGTCATCGTGCTCTCGCTGCTGCGCCACGCGCTCGGCACGCCGACCTCGCCGCCCAACCAGGTGCTGATCGGCCTGTCGCTCTTCCTCACCCTGTTCGTGATGGGGCCGACGTTCGACCGCATCAACGCCGAGGCCTACCGGCCCTACGCCGAGAACCGCCTTTCCTTCGAGCAGGCGCTCGCGCGCGGCGAGGCGCCCCTCAAGCAGTTCATGCTGAAGCAGACCCGCGAATCCGACCTCGCGCTCTTCATGAAGCTCGCGCGGGCGCCGCAGGCGGAGAAGCCGGAGGACATCCCGCTCCGCGTCGCCGTGCCCGCCTTCGTCACGAGCGAGCTGAAGACCGCGTTCCAGATCGGCTTCCTGGTGTTCATCCCGTTCCTGATCATCGACCTCGTGGTGGCGTCGGTGCTGATGTCGATGGGCATGATGATGCTCTCGCCGGTGCTCATCTCGCTGCCGTTCAAGCTGATGCTGTTCGTGCTGGTGGACGGCTGGAACCTGCTGGTGGGCTCGCTCGTGTCGAGCTTCGGCGTGCCGTGACGCCCGAAGGCGTCCTCACCATCGGGCAGGAGGCGCTCGGCGTGATGATGGCCGTGGGCGCGCCGCTGCTGGTCACCGCGCTGCTGGTGGGCCTGGTCATCAGCGTGCTGCAGGCGGCCACGCAGATCAACGAGATGACCCTGTCGTTCATCCCGAAGCTGATCGCCATCGTCGCGGCGCTGGTGATCGCCGGGCCGTGGATGCTGGAGACGCTGGTGGACTACACGCGCCGGCTCCTCGAGAGCATCCCCGCGATGATCGGCTGACGCCCGCGCGTCGCGATGATCACGGTCACCTCCGCGGCGCTGGAAGGCTGGATCGCCGCGCTGCTCTGGCCGTTCGTGCGCATCCTCGCGCTGCTCGCCACCGCGCCCGTGCTGCACGACAAGGCCGTGCCGAGGCGGGTGAAGATCGGCCTCGCACTCGCGGTGGCGGTGCTGGTCGCGCCGCTGCTGCCGCCGCCGCCGGTGGGACTGTCCTCGCCGGACGCGGTCGGCGTGCTGGCCGAGCAGGTCCTGCTCGGCGCGGCGCTCGGCTTCGCGATGCGCATCGTCTTCGCCGCCGTGGAACTTGCCGGCGAGATGATCGGCCTGCAGATGGGCCTCTCGTTCGCCGGCTTCATCGACCCGCAGTCCGGCAACCCGGTGCCGCTGGTGTCGAGTTTCCTCGGCCTCATCGCCTCGCTGGTATTCCTCGCCGTCAACGGTCACCTCATGCTCATTGCCGCGGTGACCGAGAGCTTCGCGGTGTGGCCGGTCGGCGCGGCGGGCGCGAAGATCGACCTGCCGCGGATGGCGGCCTGGGGCGGCGAGGTGTTCAGGCTCGGATTGCAGCTCTCGCTGCCGGTGCTCGCGACGCTGCTCCTGGTGAACTTGGCGCTCGGCGTGCTCGCGCGCGCGGCGCCGCAGCTCAACCTGCTGGCGGTCGGCTTCCCGGCGACGCTGCTCGCAGGCTTCCTGCTGCTCGCAGCGATGCTGCCCGTGTTCGTCCCCGCGCTGCAGCGCGCGCTCGAGGCCTCGCTGCAGATGATGCTGCGCTAGCGCAGCGCTAGTCCGCGGCGGCGACGCGCTGGGTCTGGGTCGGTGCGGCGACGATGAAGACGCGCTCGCCGCGCACCTCGACCTGCATGGCAGGCGGCGCTACGGACGCGTGGCGCGCGAGCACGTCGGTGACGACGTAGCGCGCGACCCCGATGCGGCCGGGCTCCGGCGCCTGCAGCGCCGCGTCGCGCACGCGCACCCGGTCGCCCGGCGCCACGCTCCGCGCGTCGGCGTACGCGACGTAGGTGGCGCCCGAGTCGGCGCGGAGCTCGACCCAGCCTCCCACCTGCGCCTGGCGCTCCACGTACAGGTGGTCGCTGCGTGCATCGCGCGCGTAGAGGCGGATGACCTCGCCCTCGACCGGGACGAGCGCTTCTGCGCAGGCAGGACCGGCCGCGACGGCGGCGAGCAGGAGGGCGGCGGCACGCATGAGGATCACCTCGCTTCGGAGCGGCCCCCGCGCGGGACGCGAGCGGGGCCTTTCTGGAGGGGGTATCGACGCGCCTGCGGGCACGGCGCAGTCCGAGCCGTGCCGCGATGTGAAAAAATCCCGCCATGAGCTCCGCTCTGGCGTTTGCGTTCGGTGCCCTCGTCGCCAACGGCCTCTTCGACGTGGTGTACAAGCGCGCCGCCGCTGCCGGTGTCGCGGCGCACGTGCTGGTGATGACGCAGGCCTGGTGCTTCACCGCCTTGATCGTCGCCTTCGGCCTCGCCACGGGCACCCTGGTCTGGGACGCCGCCGCCCTGTGGGGCGCGGTGGCCGGCGTGTTCCTTTTCGCCGGGCTCTACAACTTCGCGCGCAGCCTGCAGACGGGCGCAGTGAGCGTGAACGCGCCGATCTTCCGCATGAACTTCCTGGTGACGGCGCTCGCCGCGGTGGCGCTGCTCGGGGAACGGCTGACGGCCGCGCACGTCGCCGGGCTCGGCTGCGCCCTCGTCGCGGCGTGGCTGCTGCTTGGCGGGCGGGCGCGCGCCGGCGTGTCGTCCGGCTCGCTCGTGCGCGTGCTGGCCGCCACGCTCGCCATGGGCGTCGCCAACCTCGTGTACAAGCTCGGCGTGGACGCCGGCGCGACCGGCGCCGGCCTGCTCGCCGCACAGGCGGCCGTGTTCGTCTCGCTCGCGACGCTGCGCGTGTACCGCGTGGAAGGACGCCTCCGGCCGGGCGCCACTGCGCTCGCCTACGGCGCCATGGCGGCGACGATGCTCGCCCTCGGCCTCATGCTCCTGCTCCAGGCGCTCGCCCGCGGTCCGGCGAGCCAGCTCGTGCCGATCGCGCAGATGGGCTTTGCCGTCAGCGCGGCGGCCGGGCTTCTCTTCATGGGCGAGCGCTTCACCGCACGGCTCGGCGCCGGTCTCGCGCTCGCAGCGGCCGCGCTCGCCAGCCTCGCCACCCGCGGCGCCTGACGCCGCCCACCGCCGGAACCCTCCGCATGGACGCACCCGACCTCGTCATCCACAACGCCCGCATCCACACCCTGGACCGCGCGAGCCGCACGGTGTCCGCGCTGGCCGTGCGCCGCGGAGTGATCGTGAAGGCAGGCGACGACGCGGCGGTCCTCGCCGGGCGCGGCCCCGCCACGCGCGTCGTCGATCTGGGCGGCGCGACGGTCGTCCCCGGCTTCTACGACGCGCACCCGCACCTCGATCGCATGGGCCTGCGCGACCTCTGCGGCGTGCGCCTCGCGCACTGCCGCTCGGTGGCCGAGATCTGCGACGCGGTGCGCGCAGCCGCCGCAACGACCCCGCCGGGCGAATGGATCGTGACCCTGCCGATGGGCGCGCCGCCCGAGCGCTACGTGCACGATCCGTCGCAGCTCGCCGAGGGACGCTTTCCCGACCGGCACGATCTCGATCGCGCGGCGCCCCATCATCCCGTGTACATCCGCTCGCCGTGGGGCTGGTGGAGCCGCCTGCCCCTGCCCTCGGTGGCGAACAGCCGCGCGCTCGCCATCGCCGGCATCACGCCCGACACGCCGGCGCCGCACAAGGTCGAGATCGTGAAGGACGCGCGCGGCGAGCCCACCGGCGTGTTTCTCGAACGCAACTGGGCGCCGGTGCTCGAGTACACCCTGTTCGCCTGCGTGCCCCGCTTCACCTACGAGGACCGCTACGAGGGCCTGCGCTACGCCGTGCGCCGGACCAGCGCGGCCGGCACGACGGCCGCGTTCGAGGGCCACGGCGTCACGCCGCAGGTCATCGACGCCTATCGCCGCCTCGATGCCGCCGGCGAGCTCACGCTGCGCATGCAGCTGCCGCTCTCGGTGCCGAGCGCCGCATTCGGCGACGCCAAGGTCCGGGCGCTCCTCGGGCACTGGGCACCGCGCCTCGGCGGGCGCGGCAGCGACGTGGGCGCCGGGCTGCTGCGCGAGGAAGGCGTGTGCCTCGACGTCGCGGACCCGCACGCGGCGCGCATCATCGCGCGCGGCTATCCCTACGAGCAGTGGGCGGGCCACTTCTACCAGTCGCTCCCGAACGAGCGGCTGATCGCGCTCGGGCTCGAGGCGGCGCGCCGCGGCCTGCGGGTGTGCACGCTGGTGTGCTACGAGCTCGAGCGCGTGCTGCAGGCCTTCGAGGCGATCGACGCGGAGGTCCCCATCCGCGACCGGCGCTGGGTGGCGGTGCACGTCACCGAGGCGACGCCCGACCAGCTCCGCCGCATGAAGCGCCTCGGCCTGGTCGCCACGGTGACGCCGAACTTCATGTACATGGCGAAGGATCGCTTCAACCTGCAGCGGCTGGGCGGCCACGGCACGCCGATCCGCGCGCTGCTCGACGCCGGCATCCCGGTGGCGCTGTCGACCGACGGCGTGCCGCACTCGATGCTCTTCGCGCTCTGGGAGGCGCTCGCGCGCTGGGACAACGACGGGCAGCAGACGCTCGGCGACAGCGGCCTCTCCCGCGAGGAGGCGCTGCGCCTCGTCACCGTCGCCGGGCACTACCTGGGGTGGGACGAGGACACGCGCGGCCCGCTCGCCCCGGGCATGGCGGCCGACTTCGTCGTGCTCGGGGACGATCCGCTCACCTGCCCGCTCGAGGCGATCCGCGAGATCGCCGTCCTGCGCACCTTCGTTGCCGGGCGCGAGGTCCACGGCCCGGATGCCCCCGGGCCCGCCGTCTCCGCATCCTAGCGGCCCGCGAGCTCCCGTTCGCGCAGCCGGAAGCGCTGGATCTTGCCGGTCGCGGTCTTGGGCAGCTCGGCCACGAACTCGATCTGGCGCGGATACTTGTACGGTGCGAGCTTGTCCTTCACGAACGCCTTGAGCTCCGCCTCCGTGGCATCGCCACCCGGCTTCAGCACGACGAAGGCCTTGGTCTTGGTCAGCCCGTCGGCATCGGGCACGCCGATCACCGCCGCCTCGAGCACGGCCGGGTGCTGCACCAGGGTCGCCTCGACCTCGAACGGGCTCACGTAGACGCCGCTCACCTTGAGCATGTCGTCGCTGCGGCCCGAGTACGTGTAGGTGCCGTCGGCGTTGCGCACGTACTTGTCGCCGCTCTTCGTCCAGCCGCCCTGGAACGTCTCGCGCGTCTTGGCGCGGTTTCCCCAGTACATCAGCGCGGCCGACGGGCCGTGGATGTAGAGATCGCCCGGCTCGCCGTCGGGCACGGCCCGCCCGTCCTCGCCGCGCAGCTCGATCTCGTACCCGGGCACCGGCCACCCCGTGGTCCCGTAGCGCACCTGACCCGGGCGGTTGGACATGAAGATGTGCAGCATCTCGGTCGAGCCGATGCCGTCGATCACCTCGACGCCGAAGTGGCGCGTGAAGCGCTCGCCGATTTCGGCAGGCAGCGCCTCGCCGGCCGACGACGCGAGGCGCAGCGCGACCTCGCCCCGCGCGGGCAGTGCCGGCGAGGCCAGCATGCCGGCCAGGCCGGTGGGCGCGCCGTAGAAGACGGTGGGCTTCACGCCGCCGACCCCGCCGGTGAGGCGCTTGAAGACCGCGTCCGGCGTCGGGCGCTCCGCCATGAGCAGGACGGTGGCGCCGACGCCCATCGGGAAGGTGAGCGCGTTCCCGAGCCCGTAGGCGAAAAAGAGCTTCGCCGCGGAGAAGCACACGTCGTCCTCGTTCAGGCCCAGGATCGGCTTGCCGTACAGCTCGACCGTCCAGTAGGGATTGGCGTGCGAGTGCACCGTCCCCTTCGGGCGCCCCGTCGAGCCCGACGAATAGAGCCAGAACGCGGGATCGTCCGCGTGCGTGGCCGCCGGCCGCGTGAGCGGCGCATGCGCCCCCACGAAGGCATCGAAGGCGACCTCGCCGAAATCGAGCGGCGCGACCGGCCGCGAGACGACCACCTTCTGCACCTCGTGATCGGCGCGCGTGAGCGCCCCTTTCAGCACCGGGAGCAGTGCGCCGGAGACGATCACCGCCTGGGCGCGGGAGTGCTCCAGCATGTACGCGTAGTCGTCGCTCGTCAGCAGCGTGTTCACCGCCACCGGCACGACGCCCGCATACAGCGCGCCGAGGAAGGCGGCCGGCCAGTCCGTGACGTCGAGCATGAGGAGGAGCACCCGCTCCTCCCGCTTGATGCCGAGGGCGCGCAGGGCGGAAGCGACCCGGCGCACGCGTTCGTCCAGCTCGCCATAGGTCAGCGCACCGGCGTCGTCCACGAACGCGGGCTTGGCCGGACGGTCCGCGTTGGCCGCGAGCAGGTGTTGGGCGAAGTTGAAGCGCTCGGGCGGCGGCGGGACGTTCGGCCCACTGGCTGCAGGGTTCATCGGACCTCCTCCTGGGTGTGACGGCCCCCTTGCTCGGGGCCGAGAGATGCAGTATTGTGCTTTTCGGCACTTTATGGCCGGAGCCCGCCTATGTCAAGAAATATAATGCCTGCCGCCCTCACCCCCGTCGGCCTCGTGACCGCTCCGGCACTGGAGACGCCGGGGACGCCGGAGAAGCATCCTTTCCTCGTGGCGCTGGGCGAGCGGGTGCGCTCCCTGCGCTCGCGCCGCGGCATGACGCGCAAGGCATTGTCCGCCGCCACCGACGTGTCCGAGCGGCATCTCGCCAATCTCGAGTACGGCGTCGGCAACGCGTCCATCCTGGTGCTGATGCAGGTGGCGCAGGCGCTGCAGTGCCCGCTCGCGGAACTCCTCGGCGACGTGACCACGCGCACGCCGGAGTGGCTCATGCTGAGGGAGCTGCTCGAGGGCCGTGACGAGGCGACGCTGCGGCGGGTGCGCATCGCCGTGGGCGATCTGCTCGGCATGGGCGGCACGACGGCGAAGGGCGCGCGCATCGCGCTCGTGGGCCTGCGCGGCGCGGGCAAGACGACGCTGGGGACGATGCTCGCCGACGACCTCGGCTTCCCCTACGTCGAGCTCAGCCGCGAGATCGAGAAGTTCGCCGGCTGCAGCATCAGCGAGATCCAGGCGCTCTACGGCCAGAACGCTTATCGCCGCTACGAACGCCGCGCGCTGGAGGAGACCGTGCAGCTCTACCCGGAAGCGGTGATCGCCACGCCGGGCGGCATCGTCTCCGACCCGGCCACCTTCAACCTGCTGCTCGCGCATTGCACCACCGTGTGGCTGCAGGCCGAGCCGGAGGACCACATGAAGCGCGTGGTCGCGCAGGGGGACATGCGGCCGATGGCCGACAGCCGCGAGGCGATGGACGACCTGAAGACGATCCTCGCCGGCCGCTCGCCGTTCTACGCCAAGGCCGACCTGCGGGTGAACACGAGCACGCAACCGCTCGACGAGACCTTCCGGATCCTCCGCGAGCAGGTTCGCGAAGCCCTCCGGCGCGAAGGCACCCAATAGGCATCAAAGTGCACGCCGCGCTTGACTTGCTCGGCCTATTGCAGTATCGTGCATCTCCAGCGCGAGCCACCACGCGCAACAAAATGCCTGTCCAGGAGACGAACGTGACCGACTCGCCCCGCGTGGATTACCAGACCCATCCCTCGCAGTACAAGCACTGGAAGCTGGCCTTCGACGGCCCGATCGCCACGCTGACCGCCGATTTCGACGAGAACGGCGGGCTCCGTCCCGGCTACAAGCTCAAGCTCAACAGCTACGACCTCGGCGTGGACATCGAGCTGAACGACGCCGTCAACCGCATCCGCTTCGAGCACCCCGAAGTGCGCACCGTGGTGATGACCAGCGGCAAGGACCGCGTCTTCTGCTCCGGCGCCAACATCTTCATGCTCGGGCTGTCGAGCCACGCGTGGAAGGTGAACTTCTGCAAGTTCACGAACGAGACGCGCAACGGCCTCGAGGACGCCTCCAAGCACAGCGGCCTGAAGTTCCTCGCCGCGGTGAACGGCTCGTGCGCGGGCGGCGGCTACGAGCTCGCCCTCGCGTGCGACGAGATCCTGCTGGTCGACGACCGCTCCAGCGCGGTCAGCCTCCCGGAAGTGCCGCTGCTCGGCGTGCTGCCGGGCACCGGCGGCCTCACCCGCGTGACCGACAAGCGCCACGTGCGCCACGACCTCGCCGACATCTTCTGCACCACCACGGAAGGCGTGCGCGGGCAGAAGGCCAAGGACTGGCGCCTGGTGGACGACATCGCCAAGCCGGCGCAGTTCGCCGCCAAGGTGCGCGAGCGCGCGCTCGCCCTCGCCGCCCAGAGCGATCGTCCGGCGGACGCGAAGGGCGTGACACTCGCGCCGCTCGAGCGCACCATCGAGGCCGACGCCCTGCGCTACCGCCACGTGACGGTGACCATCGACCGCGCGAAGCGCATCGCGACCTTCACCGTGAAGGCGCCGACGGGCGCCCAGCCGGCCGACGTCGCCGCGATCGAGGCGGCCGGTGCGCAGTGGTACCCGCTCGCGATGGCGCGCGAGCTCGAGGACGCGATCCTCTCCATGCGCACCAACGAGCTGGACATCGGCATGTGGCTCCTGAAGACCGAAGGCGATCCCTCTGCGGTACTCGCGGTGGACGCGACGCTGGTAGCGCATCGCGGCCACTGGCTGGTGCGCGAGACCATCGGGCTCCTCCGCCGCACCTTCAGCCGCCTCGACGTCTCCTCGCGCAGCCTCTTCGCGCTGGTGGAGCCGGGGTCCTGCTTCGCCGGCACCTTCCTCGAGCTCGCGCTCGCCTGCGACCGCACCTACATGCTCGCCCTGCCTGACGACCCCGCGCGCGCGCCGAGGATCGTCGTGAGCGAGGCGAACTTCGGCTTCTATCCCATGGCGACCGGCCAGAGCCGGCTGCAGCGCCGCTTCTACGACGAGCAGCCGCCGCTCGAGGCGGTCCGCGCGAAGGCAGGCCAGCCGCTCGACGCGGACGAGGCGTTCGCGCTCGGCCTCGTCACGAGCAACCCCGACGACATCGACTGGGCCGACGAGACGCGCATCGCCATCGAGGAGCGCGTCGCGATGAGCCCGGACGCGCTCACCGGCATGGAAGCGAACCTGCGCTTCAACGGCCCCGAGAACATGTTCACGCGCGTGTTCGGCCGCCTCACCGCCTGGCAGAACT
>CAZKHE010000145.1:0-11037 GCA_964552535.1 uncultured Enterobacteriaceae bacterium
GCTCCGCGGGGGCGGTGCGCGACCAGCCCTCGAACGCGGCGCGCGCGGCGCGCACCGCCGCCGCGGCGTCGCGCCCGTCGCCCTCGGGAATGCGTGCGATCACCTCCTCGGTGGAGGCGCTGTGCACGTCGATCGTGCCGGTGCCGTGCGGCGCGACCCACGCGCCGTCGATGTAAAGCCTGTCGCGAGCTTGCATGGCGATCCGTCGTGTCGGTGGGGAGGCCCGTATTATAGGCGGCCCCCCATGCGGACCCTGTCATGCGGATCGCCGCCGCGCTCGTCCTGTTCGCCGGGCTCGTGCACGGTGCCCAAGCCGTCGATCCGCTGCCCGCGCTCGCCGCCGATGCATCGGCCACCACCGTCTCGGGCGTGAGCTCGGGCGGCTACATGGCCGTGCAGTTCCACGTCGCGCACGGCGCATCGGTGCGCGGCGCCGCCGTGCTCGCGGCGGGGCCGTACTGGTGCGCGCAGGGCAGCGTGTGGACCGCCTACTACAACTGCATGACGCCCGGGCGCTGGACCCCGCTGCCGCCGGTGGAGCCGCTGCACGCCGCCGTGAAGACGCTGGCCGCGGCGCGCACCATCGATGACCCCGCAACGCTGTCCGGGAGCCGCGTATGGCTGTTCGGGGGTACTGCGGACCGTACCGTGCTGCCCGAGGTGGTGGACGCGCTGGAGCGCTTCTACGCGGCCTACGTGCCGCGGGAGCGCATCGAGCGGGTGCGCGACGTGCCCGCCGGGCACGCGATGGTGACGCTCGATGCCGGCAGCGCCTGCGGCGCGACCGCGAGCCCGTTCATCAACGACTGCGACTTCGATGCCGCGGGTCGCCTGCTCGCGCATCTGTACGGCCCGCTCGCGCCGCCGCCCGCCCGGCCCGCCGGACGACTCCTCGCCTTCGATCAACGCGGGTACGCCGGCGGCGACGCCTACGCCCTGAGCATGGGGGACACCGGGTTCGTGTACGTGCCGGTCGAGTGCGAGGCGGCGGCCTGCCGCGTGCACGTCGCCCTTCACGGCTGCAGGCAAGGCGTGCAGGCGATCGGCGAGCGCTTCGTGCGCGAGTCCGGCTACAACCGCTGGGCGGATGCGAATCGCATCATCGTGCTCTATCCGCAGGCGATCGCGCGCAACGGGCCGGGTTTCGCCGGGTGGCGCGCGAGCTTCGTCTTCAACCCGCGCGGCTGCTGGGACTGGTGGGGCTACACCGGCCCCCTGTACCACACGCAGTCGGGCCCGCAGGTCCGCGCCATCAAGGCGATGGTCGATCGACTCGCCGAGCCGCGCCCCGTGCGTTAGCGTCCCGGCGTGGCGGGACCCTGTCGGCGCACCTTACGCCCACCCTGCCGCCGGCGCGTAATGGTGCAGGACCTCAACGAGTTGCGCGCGTTGCACGGAATTTGCCTGCTCGCCGCACACCCATCGTGGACGACGAGGATCAGGCATGAGCAAGGCAGTGAAGCGCAGTGCGGCGATTGCCGCGGTGGCCGTCGCGACGTGGGCCGCAGCCGGCGCGGCGCAGGCCGGGCTGATCTACCGCGGCAACGGCATGGTGTACGACAACGTGCTCGACATCACCTGGCTGCAGGACGTCACCTACGCGCGCACCTCGGGGGCCGACGCGGACGGGGTGTTCAACTACTCTGATGCGAATGCCTGGGCGAACAACCTCGTGTACGGCGGCTTCGACGACTGGCGCCTGCCCACGCTGCGCCCGGTGAACGGCGGCACGCAGTTCTCCTCGGTGGACGCGGGCGCGCGCTACAACGGGTCGTCCGATTACGGCTTCAACATCGCCTACCCCGGGCGCGGTCCGGACGATCCGCCGAGCGTCTCCGCGGGCTTCACCGGCAACGAGCTGGCGCACATGTTCCACGTCAACCTGGGCAACCTCTCGCAGTTCAGGGTGAACGCGACCCAGCGCCCCGGCACCGAGGGCGTGGACTGGGGCCTCGTCAACACGAGCTTCGTCGACGCGCTCACCGGCGAACGCGTGCCGTTCCTCAACCTGCGCTACGAGGACGTGTTCGACGGCTTCTGGACCAACCGCGAGGCCAACGCCAACTACGGCTGGGCCTTCCTGCACCGCGGCTTCAACGACGCCGCCTTCAAGACATACTGGGCCGGGGCGTGGGCCGTGCGCGACGGCGACGTGCTCGTCGATCCGCCGCCTCCGCCCCCGCCGCCCGTGGACCCCGCGCAGGTCCCCGAGCCGTCCACCTTCGCGCTGCTCGGCCTGGCGCTCCTCGGCATGGCCCGCACGCTGCGCACTCGCGCCCGCCGGACCTAGCCGTGCGCCGTCAGGCGCCTTCGGGCGGCGTCCGCTCGAAGGCGAGCATCGCCTCGCGCAGGTAGTCGGGCAGCGGCGCGGACTTCTTCTCCTCCGCGCCGACGTGCACGTACACGATCTCGCCCGAGACCAGGCGCTCGTCCCCGCGCCAGATGCAGAACGCCAGCGTCATCGAGGAGCGGCCGAGCCGCGCGAGGCGGCAGCCCACGTCGACCAGCTCGTCGTAGTGCGCCGACGCGTGGAAGTCGAGCGTCGCCTTCACCGCGTACAGCCGCATGTAGTCGGCAAGGTAGTCGCGCCCGGTGCGCGCGGTGATGGCGCGCCAGTACTCGGCCACCGCGGTGTCGAAATACGTGAGGTAGTTGCCGTTGAAGACCACGTGCTGCATGTCCACCTCCGCCCAGCGCACGCGCATGGGGTGCACCATGGCGAAGGCCTCGCGCGTGTGCCGGGCGTCAGTCATGGTCGATGTGCAGCGCCTCGAGGAAGCGCGAGACCAGGTTGTAGCCGGCCACGGTGGCGGTGAGTTCGACCAGCTCCTGGTCGTCGAAGCACGCCCGCACGCGTGCGAACAGCGCGTCGTCGACGCGGATCGATCGGGTCATCGCCTCGGTGTAGTCGAGGACCGCCCGGTCGGTCTCGTCGAGGCCCTCGGGCGTGCGGCCGGCCCGGAGCGCGTCGAGCTGCGCCTGCGTCACGCCCGCCTTGAGCGCGAACGGCACGTGCGCCTGGAACTCGTAGTCCGCGCCGTTGATGACGGCCACGCGCAGCGTGGCGAGTTCCCGGTAGCGGTCGGCGAGCTTCGCCTTCTGCCGGATCGCGGTGAACAGCGTGAGCCAGCCCTCGGCGACCGGCGGGCTGTTCAGCAGCATGCGATAGAGGTTGAGCATGCGCCCGCCGCGCTCGCGCGTGATGCGCTCGGCGAGGGCGGCAATGTCGGGACGGGCGGGATCGGCGTAGGGGATGCGGGCCATGCTGTGCGGCTCTTGTCGACGATGGAGCGCGCGAGTTTACACTCGGGGCATGGACCAGATCGTCGCGCGCGCGATGCAGAAGTGGCCGAACGTTCCCGACGTCTACGGCTGGCTGCGCCTCGATCGGCGGGGAAACTGGTGGCTGAAGAGCGGACAGGCGCCGGGCGGGCCGGTGTTCGAGCGCATCGGCAACCCCGCCGTCGTGGAGTTCATCGGACGCAACTATGCGCACGACGCGAGCGGCCGCTGGTTCTTCCAGAACGGGCCGCAGCGCGTGTTCGTGTCGCTCGACTACCTGCCGCTGGTGTACCGGCTCGAGCACGCGGCGCTCGTGGCGCACACCGGTGCCGCGGCGGGCCGCGCAACCGGCGCCTGGCTCGACGAGCGCGGCGCACTCGTGGTGCTGACCGCGCTCGGGCCAGGGCTCGTGTCCGATCGCGACCTGCCCGCCGTGGCCGATGCGCTCGTGGATGCAACGGGCGCGCGCGTCGAGGACGACCTCGCATCGGTCACCGCCGAGGGCGGCCTGCACGTCGCGCTGGGAGGCGAGGTGCTGCGCGTGGAGCCGCTCGTCGCCGCGGACGCGGCCAGGCGCTTCGGCTTCGATCCGGCGCCGGCGCCGCCGCCCGGGCAGCCGGACTGCTGACCTCGGGGTCGACGCCGATGCCGCGGCGGACGACAATCGCGCACCGTTGACAAGGAGGGGAGCGATGTTGCGATCGGTGCTCATCGTCGGCGCTGCGGCGGCGCTGGCCGGATGCGGAAGCTGGAATCCGTGGGCGGGGCCGAGGGAGGAGCGGGTGGCGCCACCCGCCGATGCGGTGACCTTCCAGTGCGAGGGCGGCAAGCGGCTGATGGTGCGGATGCCGCCGAACGCGAAGTCGGTGACGGTGATGCTGCCCGAGCGGCAGTTCCGCCTCGACGAGGCACCGGCTGCCTCGGGGGCGAGATACTCCAACGGACGTACGACTTTCCACGCGAAGGGCGACGAGGCCTTCCTCGAGGAGGACGGGAAGATGCTCTTCCAGGACTGCAGGCGGGCACGCTGAGCGAATGCGTGCGGGGGTCCCCGGAATGGGCATTGCGGAGGCTCAGGGATTCCCCTAAAGCGGACTAGAATGCCTCCATGGGGGGCATCGCCGTTCGGGGAGGAACAGGAGCCGCGCGCGTCTGGCGCATGGCGGCCGTGCTCGTCTTCCTGTTCGCCGTGCCGGCGGCGTCCGCGGCGGATCCGCCGCCGCCGGAAAAGCGCGTGCTCCTGCTCCTGCCGAGCGACACCGGCTTTCCGTGGACCGTCCCGCTCTCGGCGTCGCTGCGCGCTTCCCTGGAGCAGGGGCCCGATACGGTCTTCGTGTTCTCCGAAGAGATCGACGTCAACCGCTTCGACGACCCCGACTATCCGGACCGGTTGCGGGCGTGGCTCGCCGAGAAGTACCGCAGCACACCGCTCGACCTGATCGTCGCGCCGGGGCCGCAGCCGTTGGCGTTCCTCGAGCGGCATGCCCCGCGCGCGTGGCAGCGGGTGCCCGTCGTCGCGCTTCACAATCCGCAACTCGGTGCGCCGCCGGCGCTTCCCGGCGGCATCACCGGGTATGCGAGCCAGTACGAGGTCCGCGCGACCGTCGAGGAGGCAGCGGCCCTGCTGCCCGGGACACGGCGCGTGGCGGTGGTGTCGGGCGCCTCGGCCGGGGAGCGGGAGCGGGCACGCCTGCTCACCGCGGATCTGCGTGGCATGGCCGGCGTGGACATCGTCGATCTCGGGGCCCTGCGCTTCCCCGAACTCCTCGCGAGGCTGCGCGCGCTGCCCGCCGACGCCGTCGTGCTGTTCCTCGGCTTCCGCGTCGACGCGGAAGGCCGCTCGTTCCTGCCCGAACGCGCGCTCGCCGAGATCGCGAACGCGTCGGCGCGCCCGGTGTTCGGCAGCTACGACACGCTCCTCGGGCGCGGCCTCGTCGGCGGACGCGTGGTGAGCTTCGAGCAGGTCGGCCTCGCCCTCGCGGCGCTCGGTGCGCGCGTGCTGGGCGGCGAGTCCCCGCAATCGATTCCGTTCATCGCCAACAATTTCTCGTACAGCCGGTACGACGCGCGCGAGCTCGCACGCTGGGGCATCGACCCCGCCCGGCTGCCGCCGGGCGCGACCGTCGTCAACCGCGAGGAGACGCTCTTCGAGCGGCATCGGTGGGGGCTGCTCGCGATCGTGGCGGCGTTCCTGGTGCAGGCGGCGCTCATCGGCGCGCTGCTGGTCGAGCGCGAGCGCCGCCGGCGCGCCGAGTCGAAGGCGCGGCGCAGCCTCGGCCAGCTCGCGCATCTCGACCGCGTGGCGGCGATGGGCGAGCTCGCGACTTCGCTCGCGCACGAGCTCAATCAGCCGCTCGCCGCCATCCTCGCCAACGCGCAGGCGGCGCGGCGCCTGCTCGCGGCCGACGAGATGGACCTTGCCGAGGTGCGCGCGAGCCTCGACGACATCGTCGACGACGACAAGCGCGCCGGCGAGGTGATCCGGCGCATGCGCTCGCTGCTCAAGAAGGAGGAGTTCCGCCCGGAGCCCGTGGACCTGAACGATGCGGTGCGCAACATCACGCGCCTGCTCGCGCAGGACGCCGCGCGCCGCGGCGTGATCGTCGAGACCGAACTTGCGCCGGCCCTGCCGCCGGTGCGGGGCGATGCCGTCCAGCTCCAGCAGGTCGTACTCAACCTCCTCGTGAACGCCTTCGACGCCGTCGCACGCTGTCCCCCCGAGCGCCGGCGCGTGGCGGTCCGCACGCGCGAGCAGCTCTCCGGATGGCTCGAGCTCTCCATCGAGGACGCCGGCGAGGGCATCCCCGACACGCATCTCGGCCAGCTGTTCGAGCCGTTCTTCACCACCAAGGCCGAGGGCCTGGGCATGGGGCTGTCGATCACGCGGTCGATTCTCGAACTGCACGGCGGCGAGATCGTGGCGCAGAACCTCGATGGCGGCGGCGCGTGTTTCCGCTGCGTGCTGCCGCGCTTCGGCCGGGCGCAGATCCCCGCGCTGCCGCGGGCCAAGGCGGCATGAGCGCCGGCGCGGTCTTCGTCGTCGACGACGACGCCTCGATGCGCCGCAGCCTGGAACGCCTGCTGCGCTCCTTCGGGTACCGCGTCGAGACCTTCGCCGGGGCGCAGGCGTTCCTCGACCGTCCGCCGGTGCAGGAGGTCGCCTGTCTCGTCCTCGATCTGCGCATGTCCGGCATCGACGGGCTCGACCTGCAGGGACGCCTGGCCGCACGGGGGGACGACCTGCCGCTGATCTTCGTGAGCGGCCACGGCGACGTCCCCTCGAGCGTGCGCGCCATGAAGGCCGGGGCGCTCGACTTTCTCACCAAGCCCTTCGACGACAGCCTGCTCCGTGCCGCGGTGGAGCGCGCGCTCGACTGGCACGCCGAGGTGCGCGCGTCCAAGGCGAGCCTCGATGCACTGCGGGCACGGTTCGACACGCTCACGCCGCGCGAGCGCGAAGTGTGCGAGGAGGTCGCCGAGGGTCGCCTGAACAAGCAGGTGGCCGACCGCTTGGGCACCACCGAGAAGACCATCAAGGTGCACCGGGCGCGGGTGATGGAGAAGCTCGGCGTCCGTTCGGTGGCCGAGTTGGTCCGCATGGTGGATCGGCTGCGCGATGGCAGGTGAGGTTGTCGGCCCTGCCGCATGTGGAATAGTTCCTCCTAACCCCCATAGTTCAAAAGGTCGTTGGACCAAGGTCCAATAGGTGGCGGTTCCGCGAGCCGGGAGAATTGATTTTGCAGACCGGAATGTTGCGGCTGCTGGAACCAAACGGGGAGGAATGATGCAGCACACCATGCTAGCGGCAGGTGCCATGCCGCACGGACGCGGCATCGCGTCGGAGACCGGCGAAAAAGACCGTCAATTCGCGACGACGCTCGCACGCGGGCTGGACGTCCTGCGGGCTTTCGGGCCCGACGCCTTGCGGTTGGGAAACAAGGACATCGTTGCACGGACGGGCCTGCCGAAAGCGACCGTCTCGCGGCTCACCTATACGCTGACGCAGCTCGGCTACCTGCGGCGCAACGCCCACCAGAACAAGTACGAGCTTGCGCCCCAGGCGCTCGGCCTCTGCCAGCCGCTGCTCGCCGGGCTGCCCATGCGGCACGCCGCCCGTCCGGCGCTCGAACGCCTTGCCGCGGAGACGCACGGCACCGCCGGCCTCGCTGTCTGTGACCGGTGGAGCATGGTGTGCATCGAATCGGTGAACGGCCGCAGCGTGCCCGCGACGCTCGAGATCGGCGCCGCCATGCCGATGCTCACCAGCGCCCCGGGGCTCGCGTTCGTCGCCGGTTGCACGCCCGAGGAACGTACGGCGCTTCTCAACCGGCTGCGCGTGCGCGACGAGAACGGCTTCCGTTCGGCCGAGTCGGCCATCGACACGGCCCTCGAGGAATATCGCGTCAACGGCTGCTGCGTATGGCGCGGCGAGCCGTTCGTGGCCGCGACCACCGCGCGTCGCCCGGGCAACGAGCCCATGGTCGTCTTCGTCGTCGTGCCGGGGACCGACCGATCGGCCGAGCGTCAGGTCGCGCTGCGCCTGGGCGAGGCCGCCCGGAGCGTCGAGCAGTCGCTGCGCGGCGAGGGCTGAACCCGCCGCGCACGCGAAGGGCAACCGGCGGCGCTACAGCGCCAGCCGGTACAGGAACACCGGATTCTGCGCGGTCTCCACGCGGCGATCCATTTCGGCGCGCGCGGTAAGCGCCTTGGACCCGGTCCGCGTCACCACGCGCAGGCGCAGCGGCAGCCGCGTGTCCAGCGGCGCGAGCGTGACGAGCCGGCGCTCCGCGCTGCTTTCCGGCCCCACGGTCACGAGGCCCACCTGCGGCGGCACCAGGGTGTTGGCGGCGTGCTCGTACAGCGCCGGGGCCCAGTGGCCCGTCGGCCCAGCCGGACGCCTCGCCGTCCAGCGCGCGAGCTGCTCGAGCGGCGTGGATCGCCGGTCCTCGAGGCCGTTCACCGCCCGCTGCAGGTCGCTGCCGAAGAGATAGCGCTCGAGGGCGTCGCGGTGGGACCCGGCGCTCCACTCGAACGTGCAGCCCACGCCCTTCACGTGGCGACCGCCGTTCGCCATGATCTCCGCGCGCACCGTGGCGGCGAACGGCGTGGGCCCCGAGGGCAGGAACAGGTCGCCGACGAGGCGCGAGCCCACGCCGAGCCGCTGCGGCAGCGGCCCGTAGTAGCGAAAGCCTCCCGGAGAGACGTCGTCGAGGATGCCGAGCAGCGGACCGTCTTCGGTACCCAGCCGCGCCGGCACCGGTACGCGGAAACGATAGTGCCGCCTGCGCCGCGCGGCGAGTTCCGCGCTGAATGCGAGCACGCTCGCGGCGAGCGTGCCGACGAGCACGGCGCCCGCGACGGCGGCGACGAGGGCGTCGTGCGGCAGCACCGTGCCGCGCGCGTGCAGCGCCACGCCGGCCGGGATGGCGAGCGCCGAGGCGAACAGCAGCGCGACCTGCGGCAGCACGTACGGCCAGTGCGGGGCGCGTGCGGCGGCCGGGCGAACGCGCGGCAGGCGGTGCAGCGCCACGCCGGCGAGCGGCGCGAGCGTCGCCGCGATCGACACCGCGAAGCGGGCCATGTGGTACTGCTCCTCGCGCCAGACGTCTGCATACCCGCGCCCGGCCTCCTCCCGAACCCAGAACCCCAGCAGGTGAAAGCCGGCGAAGGCGGCCGCGAACACCGGCACCGGGGCATCGAACGGCAGCACGCCGGTGGTGAGCATGGCGATCGGCGCGAGGTAGTACACCAGCTTGCGCCAGCCCGAGAACGGGGCGAGCACGGCATCGACGTACGCGAGCTTCTGCCCGCGCGTGAGCCGGCGCGAGCCGAGCAGCCGCTCGCGGCGCCACACCTGTACAGCACCCGCACCCTGCAGCAGATAGCGTCCCGCCCACGGCCCGACCGCGGCCGGCGCCATGCCGAAGGCGAGCGGGCGCGCCTCGTAGACGGAACGCCAGCCGGCCTTGTGCAGCCGCAGCGAGGTATGCAGCTCCTCGGCGTACGTCCCGGAGGCGAAGCCGCGGACGTGGTCCAGCGCCGCCCGCCGGATCACCGCGCACGAGGGGCCGAGCATCGCGGCGTTGACGCAATCGCGGCCGCGCTGCACGACCCGTGACACGACGCTCTCCTCCGACCACACGCGGGTGCCGCTGCGGCTCCGCCGGTGGGCGAAGCTGTCGAGGTTGTAGCTGTCGAGCGGGGTCTGCACGAACCCGACCTGCGGATCGCGGAAATGGCCGAGCGTGGCGGTGAGGAAGTTGCGGGCCGGCGCGTGATGCGCGTCGAAGACCGCCACGATGCCGGCGCGGGAGAAGCGCAGCGCGTTGTTGAGGTTGCCCGCGCGCGATCCCGTGTTCACGGGTCGTGCGATGTAGCGCACGCCCAGTTCGCGCGCGAGCGCCTGCAGCTCGGCGCGGCCGCCGTCGTCGAGGAGCCAGGTGTGGTGCGGGTACTCCATGTTGCGGGCCGCGAGCAGGGTGCGGCGGAGCATGTCGATCGGCTCGTCCACGGCGGTGACGAGCACGTCGACCGACAGTCCCTCGGGCGGCGCGGCCGGCGTGCGCACCGCCAGCCGGCGCACCACGGCGGCGTGCAGCAGCAATCCGAGCGTGCCGGCGACCTCCGCGGCGTAGAAGACGAGCGAGAAGACCGGATGCGCGAGATCGAGGGTGGCGGCACGCCACCCGAGGTACGCGACCGCGGCGGCCGCGTAGCACGCGGCGAGGACCGTTCGCGCTGCATCCGGCGGCTCGCTCGCCGGCGCGCGTGGCGCCGCGGCGTCTGCGTGCAACGTCCCCATGCCCTCCCGTCTCCCGGCCTTTTCCTCGCGCTCCGCACACGGGAGCGTCTGCTGCCTCGGGCGATGTTCTCAGGGGCGGCAGCCGGGCGGGTGTCAATCTTTGTAAAACGTGGAGGCGGGCGTCGGCGTCACTCCACGAGGCGTTGGCGCCCGGGCCGGTCCAGGTCGAGCCCGACGCGCTTGACGGTGCGCTCCAGCTCGCCGCGCGTGATCGCATCGAGCTTCGGGCCCGGCGGGCGGATGAAGTCCGACGCGATGGCGCCGCGCCGCATGTAGGTGTGCTTGCGCAGAGCGATGCCCACCTTCGGCTGGAACTCGTAGCGGATGAGCGGGCAGTAGTGATCGAACACGCGCGCGGCCTCCTCGTGCCGGCCGGCCGCGAAGGCTTCGTAGATGCGCACGAGGATCTCGGGGAACGCGAAGCCGGTCATGGTGCCGTTCGCGCCGCGCTCGAGCTCCTCGAGGAAGTAGGTGCCGCCGAGCCCCCCGAAGATCTTGCACCGCTCGCCTGCCAGCTCGCGGATGCGCGAGAGCTTGATCCCCACCGGCGGCTCCTCGAGCTTGATGCCGGCGACGCCGCCGTCCTTCACGCAGCGCGCGACGAGCTCGGCGGTGATCTCCGCGCCGAGCGCCTCGGGATAGTCGTGGATGTACACCGGCAGCTTCACCGCCGCGGCGAGCGCGCGGTAGTAGTCGAAGAGCGCGGCGTCGCCGAGCCCGCCGATGGGGGCGGCGAAGAGGCCCTGCGCGCCGAGGGCCTCGGCTTCGCGCCCCTGCTCGATCGCGCCGATGGTGCCGAGGGCGCGAATGCCGACCCACACGGGGATGCGGCCCTGCACGCGCCCGAGCACGGTCTGGATCACCGTGCGCCGCTCGCCCGACGAGAGCTTGTGCGCCTCGCCGAGGAAGCCGAGGATCGCGAGGCCGTACACGCCGCAGTCGATCTGGAAGTC
>CAZKHE010000146.1:0-10999 GCA_964552535.1 uncultured Enterobacteriaceae bacterium
ATCCGCAAGCATCGCCTCGCCGCGTAGCGGCGTCCTCAGGAGATCCCGCCATGAACAAGCCGCTGGAAGCCCGCCTGCTGCAGGACGCGGACGGCGAGACGCGCTGGCAGCAGGAATACGCCGCGCAGATCGGCACCGACAAACTGGTGAAGAATCGCTCCGGCGTCGCGATCAAGCCGCTCTACACGCCGCGCGACTGGGACGGCACGCGCTACGAGGAGGCGCTCGGCTACCCGGGCCAGCCACCCTATACCCGCGGCATCTACCCGACCATGCATCGGGGCCGCACCTGGACGCAGCGCCAGCTCATCGGGCTGGGCACGCCCGAGGACTACAACGCTCGGCTGCGCGACATGCTCGCGCAGGGCGCGACCGCCGTCTCGCTCATCCCGTGCAACTCGGTGTTCCGCGGCTACGACATGGACGAGTCGCACATCGAGCTGCTCGGCACCTGCGGCACGGTGGTGAACACCGCCGACCACATGGACGCGGCACTCGCCGGCGTGGATCTCGGCACGACCTCGTGCGCGCTGAACGATCCGTCGCCGTTCACGCTGCTCGCCTTCATGCTCGCCACCGCGAGGAAGCGCGGCACCGACTGGCGCCGCATCACCGGCACGTCTAACCAGTCGGACTGCATCAGCCACTTCGTCGCGAACCACATGTTCTTCCGCATCGCGCTGCAGGGTGCGCGGAAGATCCTGGTGGACCACGTCGAGTACTGCAACCAGTACGTGCCGAAGTGGAATCCGCTGTCGGTCGTCGGGCAGCACATGCAGCAGGCCGGCGCGAATCCCGCGGAGGCGATGGCCTTCACGCTCGCCTCGGCGGTGCAGTACGGCGACGACTGCGTGGCGCGGGGCATGGATCCGGACCAGTTCCTGCCGCGCTTCACCTACTTCTTCGACATCTCGGTGAGCTTCTTCGAGGAGGTGGCGAAGTTCCGCGCCGGCCGCCGCATCTGGGCGCGCATCACCCGCGAGCGCTGGGGCGCGAAGGACCCGCGCTCGTGGCGCTTCAAGTTCCACGGCCAGACCTCGGGCGTGGACCTCACGCGCCAGCAGCCGCTCAACAACATCTCGCGGGTCACCATCCAGGCGATGGCCGGCATCCTCGGCGGCCTGCAGTCCCTGCACACCGATTCGTACGACGAGGCGCTCTCCTGCCCGACCGAGTTCGGCGCGCGCATCGCCGTCAACACCCAGAACATCCTGCGCGAGGAGGCGCATCTCACCGACGTGATCGACCCGCTCGGCGGCAGCTACTACGTCGAGAAGCTCACCGACGACATGGAGACCGAGATCCTGCGCCTGATGCGCATCGTCGAGGACGCGGGCGGCATGTACGCCGCGGTCGAGAAGGGCATCGTGCAGAAGATGATCGGCGAGTCGGCGATGAAGTTCCAGCAGTCGGTGGAGCGCGGCGAGCAGACGGTGGTGGGGGTGAACGCCTACCAGGTGAAGGAGGACGCGGCGGCGCGCCCCGCGCTCGCGAAACCGGATCCGGCGCGCATGCAGGCGCACGTGGCGGCGTTCAAGGCCTGGAAGGCGCAGCGCTCGCAGGCCGCGGCGGACCAGGCGCTGTCGCGGCTCGCCGCATGCGCCAACGGCGCGGGCAACATCTTCGGCGCCGTGGTGGACGCCGCGGAGGCCGGGTGCACGCACGGCGAGATTTGCGGGACGCTGCGGCGCGAGATGGGGTTCGGCCAGCCGCTGGTGGTCGTGTAGTGCGGACCGGCCGAGCCGCCGTGCGCGTGAGACGATGAACGCGGCCGACCATCCGCTCGTCGCGCCCATTCTGGCCGGCGACCGCCGCGCGGTGGCGCGCGCCATCAGCGCCATCGAGAACGGCGCGCCCGAAGGCGCGGCCCTCGCGGTCGGGATCGCGCGCCATCGCGGCCGCGCGCACGTCGTCGGCATCACCGGCGCGCCCGGCGCGGGCAAGTCCACGCTGATCCACGCCCTCCTCGGCGAGTACCTCCGGCGCGGCCAGCGCATCGCGGTGGTCGCGGTGGATCCGTCGTCGCCCGTCACCGGCGGCGCCGTACTCGGCGACCGCGTGCGCATGGGCGAGCACGGCGCGCATCCGAACGTGTTCATCCGCTCCCTGGCCTCGCGCGGACACCTCGGCGGACTCGCGCGGACCACCGGCCGCATCGTCGACCTGCTCGATGCCGCCGGCTTCGAGACGGTCATCGTCGAGACCGTGGGCACCGGGCAGTCGGAGGTCGAGATCGCGCAGCTCGCCGACACCCGGGTGGTGGTGAGCGCGCCCGGCCTCGGCGACGACGTGCAGGCGATCAAGGCCGGCATCCTCGAGATCGCCGACGTGCTCGCCGTGAGCAAAGGCGACCTCCCCACCGCCGAGGCGACGGTGCGCGACCTGAAGGACATGCTCGCGCTGCGCCGCCGCGGGGCGTGGCCGGTGCTGGTGATGCGCACCAGCGGCACCACCGGCGAGGGCGTGACCGCGCTGGTGGACCGGATCGCCGAGCACGCCGCCGTCGCGGGACACGGCACGCGGCTGCGGGCGCAGTCGGCGGCCGCGAGCGTGGACGACGTCGCCGCGGTCGATCGCGCCATCACCTCGCGGCGCTCCGTCCGCCGCTTCCTGCCGACCCCGGTGCCGCGTGAGACGGTCGAGGAGATCCTCGCGGTCGCGAGCCGCGCGCCGAGCGGGACGAACGTCCAGCCGTGGCGCGTGCGCGCGCTCGCCGGCGCCGCGCGGGAACGGCTCTGCGAGGCGATCGTGGCGGCGCACGCGGCCGGCGCGAACAACCCCGAGTTCGCCTACTACCCGCGCAAGTGGTTCGAGCCGTACCTCGCGCGGCGGCGCAAGGTGGGGTGGGACCTCTACGGCCTGCTCGGCATCGGCCGCGACGACAAGGCGAGGATGCACGCGCAGCACGCGCGCAACTACCGCTTCTTCGACGCGCCGGTGGGTCTGATCTTCACCGTGCATCGCGATCTCGAGGACGGGAGCCTGATCGACTACGGCATGTTCCTGCAGAACATCATGACCGCGGCACGCGCGCGCGGGCTCGACACCTGCCCGCAGGCCGCTTGGATGGAGTTTCCGCGCCAGATCGCCGCGGTGCTCGCGATCCCGGCGGAGGAGCGGCTGGTGTGCGGAATGGCGCTGGGGCACGCCGATCCGGACGCGCCCGAGAACCGCCTGGTCACCGAGCGCGAGCCGGTCGCGGGCTTCGCCACTTTCGAGGGCTTCTGATGGACGAATCCAACGACGCCCAGGCGCGGGTCATGCGGCTCGCCGGCCGCGACCCGTTCCTTTCGCACCTCGGCGTCACCTGCCTCGACGGCGGGCCGGGGCGCGCGGCGGTCGCGCTCACGCTGCGCGAGGAGCACATCAACTTCTTCGGCGCCTGCCACGGCGGCGTGATCTTCACGCTCGCCGACACCGCCTTCGGGCTCGCCGCCAACTCGCACGGCGTGATTGCCGCGGGCATCGATGCGCACATCACGTATCACGCCTCCGGCAAGGTCGGCGACACGGTCACCGCGACCGCGGTGGAGGTCTCGCGCAGCCGCAAGCTGGCGGTCTATCGCGTGGACGTGACGCGCGGCGACGGGACGCTGCTCTCGGCGTTCACCGGGACCGTGTACATCACGACCAAGCCGAACGAATGACGCTCCCGTACACCGACGAGCACCGCGCCTTCCGCGACACCGTGCGCCGCTTCGTGGCGGCGGAGATCGTCCCGCATCACGAGGCGTGGGAGCGCGACGGTCAGGTGCCGAAGGCGCTGTGGCGCCGGGCCGGCGAGCTCGGGCTGCTGTGTCTCACCATGCCGGAAGCGTACGGCGGCGCCGGCGTGGACTTCGTCTTCCCCGCCATCGCGATCGACGAGCTCGCCCGCGTCGGCGCGTCCGGGCCGCTCTTCTACCTGCACTCGGAAATCGTCGCGCCCTACCTCCTGCACTACGGCACCGAGGCGCAGAAGCGCGCCTGGCTGCCGCGCATGGCGAGCGGCGAGACCATCACCGGCATCGCGATGACCGAGCCGGGCACGGGGAGCGACCTCGCCGCCATCCGCACCCGCGCGCGGCGGGACGGCGACGCGTACGTCATCAGCGGCCAGAAGATCTTCATCTCCAACGGCCAGATTGCCGACCTCTTCGTGGTCGCCGCGAAGACCGACCCCGATGCCGGCGCGAAGGGCGTGAGCCTGTTCCTCGTCGAGGCCGACCGGCCCGGCTTCGCGCGCGGCCGGCGCCTGGAGAAGATGGGCATGCACGCCCAGGACACCTCCGAGCTCTTCTTCGACGAGGTGCGCGTGCCCGCGTCGAACCTGCTCGGGGAGGAAGGCGGCGGGTTCGCCGCCCTGATGCGCGAGCTGCCGCAGGAGCGGCTGCTGGTGGCCATCATGGCCGCCGGTGCGGCGGACGCGGCGATCGAGTGGACCGCCGAGTACGTGCGCGGCCGCAGCGCGTTCGGCAAGCCCCTCGCGGAGCAGCAGACCATCCGGCATCGGCTCGCGGAGCTCGCCACCGAGGCGGCCGTGGGCCGCGCCTTCCTGGACGACTGCATCGTGCGGCATCTCGACGGCCGGCTCGACACCGCGACGGCGTCGATGGCGAAGTACTGGCTCTCCGAGATGCAGTTCCGGGTCCTCGACGCCTGCGTGCAGCTGCACGGCGGTTACGGCTACATGCGCGAGTACCCGATCGCGCGCGCGTGGGCGGATGCGCGCGTGCAGCGCATCTACGGCGGCACGTCGGAGATCATGAAGGAGATCATCGCGCGCAAGGTGGTCGACGGGCGCTGAGCGCGCCCGCCGCGCCTTCAGCGCGACGGAACGACGGTCGCCTTCACGCTGCGGAAGGTCGGCCCCCAGGTCGGATGCCCGGCCTCGGCGCGGGTGAGCTCGAGCTTCGGGTCGAGCGCCAGCGCCGCCGCGAACTGATCGCGGCACTCCCGCTCGCGCGCCGACGCGCACTCGATGAACGCGAGGAACTTGTGCGCGGTCACCCGATCCGCGTCGTAGGTGAGACCGTCGGCCAGCGCCTTCTGGAGCGAGGCGTGCGCGAGCTTGAGCTCGCCGTCGTCGTACTGCTTGAGCCCCGTCAGCAGCAGCCGCTCGGGCGCCCCCAGGGGAACCTTTTCGGCGCCGGTCTGGCGCACGTAGGTGGCGGAGCAGCCGGCGAGGCACAGCGCCACGGCGGCGAGCGCGAGGCGGCGTTGCAGTAGGGTCATTCGAACCGGTGCTTGATTCGCCGCGTGTCGCCGGAGCCCACGCTTACCTCGACCCGGTACGGCGCGAGCGTGGAGTTGCGCACCTCGACGCGGTAGGTACCGGGCGCGACCTGGATCGACGCGAGCGGCGGCGACGTCCCGCGCGACTCCCCGTCGACGAAGACCTCGCCCCAGGGCGACACGGCGAGCTGCAGCGTCGCCACCTCCTTCAGCGGCGCGGCCGGGCGGGCGAGCGGTTCCGGCTCGGGCAGCGGCGCGGCGACCGGCGCCGGCGTGCTCTTGCGCGCGGGCCTCGGAGCAGCGGGCGGCCCGGCCGGTTTCGCGGGCATGGCCGCCGCGGGCTTCTCCGGCGCAGCGGGTGCGGGCTCCGGCTCCGGCGCCGGCACGACGGCGGGTGTGGGCACGGGCGGCGGCGCGGTCGCGACGACTGGCATCGACGCGGGCGGCTCCGCCCGCGGCCACAACGCGATCCCGACGGCCACGGCGAGGACAGCGACCGCGGCCGTCGCGTAGGCGCCGCGCCGCGAGCGAGCAGCCGCTGGCGCGATGCCCAGCACAACCGTGGTCTCCTCGCCGCCCGCCTCGCGCGCCGGGCGCGGGGCCGCCACGTCGGGGACGGCGCGGCCCTTCTCGTCCGCGCCGAGCGTCTCGGCGAGCTCGGCGAGGTGGCGCATCGCACGGCGGGCACTCGTGTAGCGGTCCTCGGGACGCTTCGCGAGCATGCGCGCAACCACGCGGTCCACATCGGCCGTGATGCGGGGATTGAGCGTCGACGGCGGCGGCGGCTCGTGCTCCAGCACCGCGGTGACGATCGCCTGCACGTCGTCGCCGGTGAAGGGCTGCTTGCCGGTAAGCAGCTCGTACAGCACGGCGCCGAGGGAGAAGACGTCCGTCCGGCCGTCGAGCGGCTCGCCCCGGACCTGCTCGGGCGACATGTACTTCGGCGACCCGACGAGCTCGCCCGGATGGGCGCCGGCGACGCGCGCGATGCCGAAGTCGGTGATCTTCGGGCGGCGGCCGTTCACCAGGATCACGTTCGCCGGCTTCACGTCGGCGTGCACGACGCCGTGCTCGTGCGCGTAGGCGAGGCCGCGCGCGACCTGCGCCGCGATCTCCAGGCTGCGCGAGACGGCAAGCGGCGGGTGGTCGTCGAGCATCTGGCGCAGCGACGGCCCCTCGAGATGCTCCATCGCGATGTAGGCCACCCCGTCGGCCTCGCCCGCGTCGTAGATGGTGACGATGTTGGGGTGCGACAGCCGGCCGGCCGACTTGGCCTCGTGGAAGAAGCGCTCGTTGAACTCGCGCAGCGCATCGCCGGACAGATGCGGATCGATGGTCTTCAGCGCGACCACCCGGTCGATGATCGGATCGCGCGCGCGATAGACGACACCCATCGCGCCCTGACCGATGCGGTCGGCGATGCGATAGCGTCCGAGCGATTCCGGTGTCATGTTCCAGACGGCTGGTCGTAGTCAGCGTCTATTCTGCCGAAACCGGGCGCGCTTGGGCGACGCCGGGCATGCCGGAAAACCGACAATATTTCATTCCGCACGGCGTTTGGGGCGCTTACCATCGGTTTTCCCCGGGGGCGGCGTGCGCCCGACCGGGCAGAGGGACTGCGCCCACACATGAACGACAAGACCCTGCAGATCGCCTCGCGCACCGACCCGGGTCGCGTGCGCCAGTTCAACGAGGACAGCGTCGGGGCCGACGCGGCCGCCGGGCTCATCGCGCTCGCCGACGGCCTCGGTCCCCAGAAGGGCGCGGAGGCGGCGAGCCGCATCGCCGTCGCCACCGTCATCGAACGCCTGCGCAACCACGGCCAGCTCGCCCCGCGCGTGGCGATGCGCGATGCGCTCGCCCAGGCCGATCGCGCCATCCGCGAGAAGGCGGCGACCGATCCCGCGCTCAAGGGCATGGGCTCCACGCTCTCGGTCGCCTGGTTCCACCACGGCCGGGTGCTGCTCGGCCACATCGGCGACTCCCGGATCTATCGGCTGCGCAACGGCCGGCTGGAGCGCATGACCTCGGACCACTCGTTCCTCAACGAGCAGATCGCCACCGGCCAGTTCACCGCCGAGGAGCTGCGCCGTTCGCAGAGCCGGCAGCTGGTGACGCGCGCGCTCGGCGTGACCGAGGAGGCGGTGCCGGACTACGCCGAGCAGGAAGTCGAGGTCGGCGACGTGTACCTCCTCTGCTCCGACGGCTTGCACGACCTGGTCGAGGATGCCGACATCGCGCAGGCCCTCGACCTCCTGCAGCCGAATCTCGATCTCGTCGCCGAGACGCTGGTGGCGATGGCGAACGACCGCGGCGGGCGCGACAACATCTCCGTCTCGGTGGTCCGCATCGCGCCGCGCACCGTGTCGGTGAGCGAGCCGGTGCGCGAGGAGAGCCGCGGCATGTTCGGCTGGCTGCGCGCCATCGTCGGCCGATAAGGGGGAAACGCGATGCCCAAGCTCGTCGTCAGCCGCAACGGCAACCTGCTCGCCACGCGCTTCATCGACGGCATGCGCCTCACCATCGGCCGCGCCTCCGACAGCGACGTCCGCCTCGAGGACGCCGCGGTCAGCAAGCACCACGCGCAGGTGGAGGTGCTGGGCAAGGACTACGTGCTGCGCGACCTCGGCAGCGCGAACGGCACCAAGGTGAACGGCCAGGAAGTCACGCGGCATCTCCTCCAGCACGGCGATCTCATCCAGATCCTCGGCTTCGAGATGCGCTACGTCGACCACAAGAGCGTGGCCGGCGGCGACGGCGACCGCACCATGGTGATCGAGTCTGCGGCCGCGGCCAGCGCACCGGCGCCGCAGGCGGCGCGGCCCGCGATGCCGGCGCGCGCGGTCGACGTGCAGTATCCGCACGGGTCGATACGCTGGGTGAGCGGCGCGCGCAGCGGCGAGACCGTCGCGCTCGACCGGACGCTCGCGGCCTTCGGCGAGTCGGGGACCCACGTCGTCGCGATCTTCCGGCGGCCGAGCGGCTTCTTCGTCGCGACGGTGGAAGGCCACGCCCCGCGCGTGAACGGCAGGACGGTCGCCCCCGGCTGGCAGCCCCTGGCGCACGGGGACCGCGTGCGGGTGGGCGCAGACGAGCTCGAGCTCTCGGTCGACGCCCGTTAGCGCCCGGCTCCCGTCGGGCCGCGCGCCTCAGCGCACCAGGTTCTCGATCAGCGTCGCCATGCCCTGCCCGCCGCCGACGCACATGCTGATCACCGCGTAGCGGCCGCCGGTCGCGGCGAGGTGGTGCATCGCCGTCATGGTCATGCGGATCCCGGTGGCGCCCGGCGGGTGCCCGATGGAGATGCCCCCGCCGTAGAGGTTCGTGCGGTCGCGCGGCACGCCGAGCTGCTTCTCCGCGTGCAGGTTGACCACCGCGAACGCCTCGTTGATCTCGAAGTAGTCGATGTCGCGGACGGCGAGGCCGGTGCGATCGAGGAGCTTCGCGATCGCCGGCACCGGCCCGGCCCCCATGATCTCGGGCGGCACGCCGGCCACCGTCGCAGTCACGAAGCGCGCCTCGGCGCGCACACCAGCGCCCTCGAGGGCGCGGCGCTCGGCCACCAGTAGCGCCGCGGCGCCGTCGGTCACCCCGCTCGAGCTCGCCGCCGTCACGCGCCCGTCCTTGCGGAACGAGGGCCGCAGGCTCGCGATCTTCTCGCGCGTCACGCCGAAGCGCGGAAACTCGTCGCGCTCGAAGCGGCGCGTGCCCTTGCCCTCCGGCACGTCGATGGGCGCGATCTGCCGCGCGAGGAAGCCGCCCTCGATGGCCGCCTGCGCGCGCTGCTGGCTCATCCAGCCCCACTCGTCCATGTCGGCGCGCGGGTAGCCGTACCGGTCCGCGAGCGCCTCGGCGGTCTCGCCCATCAGCTCGCGGCCGAACGGGCAGCGGTAGGTCCAGTCGAGGGCGTCGACGAGGTCCGTGGACGCGCGCCCGAGTCCGTAGCGTGCCGTGGTGAGGACGTACGGCACCCGCGAGAAGTTCTCCCCGCCCACCGCGAGCGCGATGTTCGAGCTGCCCTCGCGGACGAGCTGCGCGGCGCTCGCGATCGCCTGCGACCCCGAGGCGCAGGCGCGGTTCACGGTGAAGGCGCCCGACTCCACCGGCAGGCCGCTCGTCAGCGCGACCTTGCGGCTCATGAAGTAGCCGTCGTGGTCCACCGGCACCACGTTGCCGAACACCAGGTGATCGACCCTGGCGGCCGGCAGCCCCGCCCTGGCGAGCGTCGCCTTCGCCGCGTGCGCGCCGAGCGCCGCGAGCGGCACCTCGCGGAGCGACTTGCCGAAGTCGCCGAAGGGGGTGCGCATCCCCGCGGCGAGCACGATGTCGATGTCGTTCATGCGGACCTCCTCGTGCGGCATTCTAACCTCGCGCCTTGTCGCGCCAAACACCCGTTTGGTATAGTGCCTGCGCCAGCGCGGCGCGCCAGAATCGCGCGGCATCCATCCCTGCCGAGGAGGCCCTTGTCCCCGATACTCGAGGTCGACGCGCTCACGCTCGCGTTCGGCGGCATTCGCGCGCTGAACGAGGTCTCGCTGTCGGTCCCGCAGGGCGGCATCACCGCCGTCATCGGGCCGAACGGCGCGGGCAAGACCAGCCTCTTCAACGCGGTCTCGGGCTTCTACCGCCCGCAGGCGGGACGCGTGCGCTTCAACGGCGCCGACGTGACCGACGTTCCGGCGCACCGGCGCGCCGAGCTCGGGCTCGCGCGCACCTTCCAGAACGTCGCACTCTTCCGCGGCATGACCGTGCTCGACAACATCAAGCTCGGCGGCCACCACCGCGTCCGTTGCGGCGCGCTCTCGGCGATGTGGTACCTGGGCCGCGCGCGGCGCGAGGAGATGGCGCTGCGCGAGTCGATCGAGCGCGAAGTGATCGACTTCCTGGAGATCGACCACATCCGCAACATGCCCACCGCGGCGCTCGCCTACGGCCTGCAGAAGCGCGTGGAGCTCGCGCGCGCGCTGGCGATGCAGCCGAAGGTGCTGATGCTCGACGAACCGGTCGCCGGCATGAACCGCGAGGAGACCGAGGACATGGCGCGCTTCATCCTCGACATCAACGAGGAGCGCGGCACCACGGTGCTGCTGATCGAGCATGACATGGGCCTGGTGATGGACATCTCCAGCCACGTGGTGGTGCTCAACTTCGGCGAGGTGATCGCCGCCGGCACGCCGGCCGAGGTGCGGCGCAACCCGGCGGTGATCGAAGCGTATCTCGGCACGCAGGCGAAGCAGGCGGTCGCGGAGGCGGCGGCATGAGCCGCCTGGCGAGGGGCCCCGTCGGGACGACGGGGATCGACAGCAGGGCGATTGCCGTGCGGCGCCGACGCCGTGGGCGCTGGCTTCGAGACGGCCGTACCGAGGCAACGGCATGACCGACATGCCGTTCGACTGGCTCACCTTCGCCGAGTTCAGCCTCGTCGGCCTCGCCTCGGGCGGGCTGCTCGCGCTCATCGCGCTCGGCTTCGTGCTGGTCTACAAGGGCACCCGGGTCATCAACTTCGCCATGGGCGAGTTCATGATGATCGGTGCCTATCTCTTCTGGACGTTCGCGGTGCCGCTGAAGCTGCACTGGGGCGTCGCGCTCGCGCTCACCGTCGTCGGCATCTCGATCGTGGCCGCGGTGGTCGAGCGCGCGGTGCTGCGCCCGCTCTCCGGCCAGCCGACCATCTCCATCGTCATGGCGACGATCGGCCTCGCCGGCCTGCTGCACGGCCTCGCCGAAGGGGTCTGGGGCGGCAAGGACCTCGCGCTGCCGCAGATCCTGCCGCGCAAGCCGCTGC
>CAZKHE010000147.1:0-10943 GCA_964552535.1 uncultured Enterobacteriaceae bacterium
CGTCGATCACCACGACGTGATCGGAGATGCCCATGACCAGCGACATGTCGTGCTCGACCAGCACCACCGCCGTGCCGCGGTCGGCGATGCGTCGCAGCAGCGTCGCAAGATGAGCCTTGTCCTCGCGGGAGAGCCCGGCGGCCGGCTCGTCGAGCAGCAGGACCTGCGGATCGGCGACCAGGGCACGCGCGATCTCCACCAGGCGCCGATCGACGTGCGGCAGGTCCGCGGCGCGCCGCGCGAGGTCGCCGCGATAGCCGACGAAGGCCGCCGCAGCCGAGGCACGCGCCGCCGCCGCGCGCCGCCGCGCGCGCTGCCCGCGCCACCCCGGCCAGCCGAGCACGCCGCGGCCGTGCGCGATGGCGATGTTGTCGAGCACGGACATGCTGCCGAAGAGCTGCGACGTCTGGTACGTACGCGCCACGCCCTCGCGTGCGATGGCGTGCGCGGGCCTGCCTGCCAGCGCAGCCTGCCCGAGACGGATCTCGCCCGCATCCGGGCGATAGAACCCGCCGAGCATGTTGAGCACCGTCGTCTTGCCGGCCCCGTTCGGGCCGATGAGGCTCGTCACGGACGCCGGCCGCACCGCGAAGTCGAGGCCCGTCACCGCCCGCACGCCGCCGAACGCGATCGTGAGCCCGCTCACCGTGAGCGGGCGCGCGTCGCCCGCGTGCGGCGGGGCCAGTTCGCCCTCGGCCGGTACCGCGCGCGCGCCGCGCCGCAGCCAGCGCGCCACCTCGCCGACGATGCCCTCGGGCGCGATCCAGAGCACCACCAGCAGCAGCGCGCCGAAGAACAGCAGGCGGTACTCCGCCAGCCCGGCGAGGACTTCCGGCAGGAGCACGACGATCGCCGCCCCGACCAGCGGCCCGGCCACCGTGCCCGCCCCGCCGATCATCACCACCAGCACGAACAGGATGGACTGCGAGAACGCGAACGTGGACGGCGTGACGAACGCCGAGAGCGGCGCGAACAGCCCGCCGGCGAGCCCCGCGCACAGCGCCGAGACGGCGAAGGCGAGCGTCTTCACGCCGACCGGGTTGAGGCCGATGGACGAGGCCGCGGTCTCGGAATCCTTCACCGCGCGCATCGCCTTGCCCCAGTTGCTGCCGGCGAGGCGCCAGTACACGTAGGTGAGGATCGCCGTGATCGCCAGCGCGAGGATCGCGACGCCGCGCTCGCCGAGCTTCGTGCCGAACGCCGCCGGCGTCGGGATGCCCATGATGCCGTTCTGGCCGCCGGTCAGGTCCCGCATCTCCACCGCCGCGTGCTCGACGATGAAGCCGAAGGCGATGGTCACCATGGCGAGGTACGGTCCGCGCACGCGCAGGGCGGGCAGCGCCAGCAGCGCGCCGACCGCGCCGGCGACGAGCGTCGCCGCCGGCAGCGCGAGCCAGAAGTCGATCTTCGCCTTGGTGGTGAGGATCGCGACGACGTATGCGCCAATTGCGTAGAAGCCGACGTGGCCGAACGAGATCTGCCCGGTGAGGCCGATCAGCACGTTGAGCCCGATGCCGACGATCGCGGTCAGCGCGAGCGTGCCGAGCACGAAGACGTAGTAGCTGTTCGCCGTGGCGGTGAAGGCGATCGCGCCGGCGAAGCAGGCGGCCAATGCGAGGGCCGGCAGCCAGGGCAGCCGGTCGTCGGTCGTCATACCTTCTTCACCTCCGCGCGGCCGAAGAGGCCGTTCGGACGCAGCGCGAGCGCGACGATCACGAGCGTGAACGTCACGATCTGCGTGTAGCTCGAGCCGGCGAGCGCGGTGATCATCGCCTCGGTGACGCCGAAGAGCAGGCCCGCGATCATCACGCCCCAGGCGCTGGTGATGCCGCCCAGGATCGCCACCGCGAACGCCTTCAGCCCGAACAGCGTCCCCATGTCGGAGTGGACGTTGAACAGCGGCGCGATGAGGATGCCGGCGATGCCGGCGAGCATGGTCGAGACGGCGAAGGCCGCGGCGATCGCGAGCTTCACGTCGATGCCCATGAGCTGCGCGGCGTCGCGGTTCTGCACCACCGCCAGCAGCGCCTTGCCGAGACGCGTGCGGCGCGAGAAGACGTGCAGCGCCCCGGCGAGCCCGAGGCCCACGACCGGAATGGCGAGCTGCAGCGGCGACACCCCCACGCCGAAGACCTGCATCGAGCCGCCGAGCGCCGGCGGCATCGGGAAGCCGCGCGGCTCCTTGCCGAAGGTGAACAGCACCGCGTTGTCCGCGATGATGCCGATCGCGACCGTGGCGATGAGCCAGGCGTTCGAGCCGCGCTTCACGAACGGGCGGATGCCGAGCCGCTCGACCAGCACGCCGTACACGGCGCACAGCAGGAGCGCGGCGACCACCGCCGCGGGCAGCGCCCAGCCGAGGGTCACGGCGAACGTGTAGGCGAACACGGCGCCGAGCATCATCGAGCTGCCCTGCGAGAAGTTCACCGTCTGCGACACCGCGAACGTGATGTAGAACCCGAGCGCCAACAGCCCGTACATGCTGCCGAGGCCGAGGCCGGAGACGAGCGCGGAGGTGATCAGCATGGGAACGACGACGCGCGTCACCGCGAAGGCGTGGATCACGCCATCGCGACGACGCGCCGGCCGGATCCTACTTGACCATTCCCACCGGCAGGATCTGGTTGTCGATGAACTGGGTCCAGACGTAGTCGTTCTCGTTCACGGCGTCGTGGTTGTCCGGCGTGAACGGCTTGTCGTAGGTCTTGATCAGCCCGTCGTACCGGCCGATCTTGTAGAAGCCCTCGCGGATCGCCGGCCCGTCCACCTTGCCGGCGTTCTGCATCGCCATCGCAGCAAGCATCATGGCGTCGTACGCGTTCGCCACGCCGACCGCGGGCGTCACGTCGCCGGGGCCCTTGATGTCCGGATACTTCGCCATCAGCGCCTTCAGCACCTTGTCGCCCACCGGCCCCTGCTTGCCGAAGAAGCTGTAGGTCTGCACAAAGTGGACGTCCTTCGCGCTCGGCCCCGCGAGCTCGGTGAAGCGGCCGCCCGCCGGGCCCCAGTGCGAGACGATGGGCACCTTCCACCCCATGCGGTCGAGCGACTTCACCACCTGCGCGGACGGGCCGACGTTGCCCACCATGAAGAGGCAGTCGGCGCCCGCCGCCTTCAGGCGCGTGAGCTGCGGCACCACGTCGACGTCGTTCGCCTCGAACTTCTCGATGCCGGCGGGCTTCATGCCCTTCGCCTGCAGCGCCGCCATCAGGCCCTTCTCGTTGGATTCGCCCCACGGGTTGTTCACCAGGATCATTCCGCAGTTCTTCGCGTTGAAGGTCTTCTGCGAGTACTGGAGCATCGCCTTGTTGACGATCTCGTCCACCGCCGAGACGCGGAACACGTAGTTGGGGTTCGCGCCGTTCTTGGTGATCGGCGTCCCGGCCGCCCAGGGCCCCATGAAGGGCACCTTGGCCTCGTTTACGATCGGCACGATGGCAAGCGAGACCGGCGTGTCCAGCCCCCCGAAGAGCACCGCGACCTTCTCCTTGAACACCAGCTCGCGTGCGGCCACGACGCCCTTCGCGGGGGTCGCTTCGTCGTCCCGGCGGACGAGCTCGAGCTTGCGGCCGAGCACCCCCCCTTTGGCATTGATCTCGTCGATCGCGATGGTCAACCCGCGGGTGATCGCCTCCCCGGCGCGCGCCGACTGGCCCGAGAGCGCGGTGACGAGGCCGATCTTGATCGTCTCCTGCGCCGACACCGGCGCGGCGAGGCCGAGCATCGCGGCGACGGAGAGCGTGAGGAAGGCGCGGCGCGGCGCTTGAACGTGGTTCGGCATGACGGCTCCCTTAGGTTGGAACGGCGAAGCGCGGCCCGGTGCAAGCCACATGCCACCGACCGGCCGATGGCCGGCCCGCGCCTGCAGGATTAAGCTTCGCATACTACCCCGATCGATACCGGAGCACCCGATGGCCGCCACCGCTGCGCACGCGCTGCAGGATCCTGCCGCGATCGTAGACACCTATCTTGCGACGCTCATGATTCCCGACCCGGTCACCGCGCGGCAGTACTGCGCGCCGGACCTGCAGATCGTCTTCACCGGCGGGCGTCCGATGCGCGATCCGGCGGAATGCGCCGAGTTCAACCGCGGGCGCTACAAGTGGGTGAAGAAGAAGTTCGAGCGCACCGAGGTGGTCGCAGGCGGGACGCGGGCGGAGACGGTCGTGTACAACATCGGCACGCTGTACGGAGAGTGGCGCGACGGGACGCCGTTCTCGGGCAACCGCTACGTCGATCGTTACGTGCTGCGCGACGGCCTCATCGTCCGCATGGAAGTGTGGAACGACAGCGCGGAGATCCTGCTCGCGCGGGCGGGGCTCGCCACGCTCTAGCGCACGTGCGCGGTGCATCCCGCGCGTGGGGCGCCCCGGCGTGGCGCGCCGCGCGGTCAGTACATCGCGTAAGCCACGGCCCCCGTGCGCGGATCGGCGGCCGCTTCGAGCAGCGCTCCGGGCGCAAGCCTCAGGATCTGCGTCACCGAGCGCAGGCTCATCGGCGCAAGGGCGCTCCACTCGCCGCCGCCCGCGGGCGCCTCGCCGTCGTGCTCCATCGACAGCCGGTCCTCGTCGTCGAGCGCCCACCGCGGCGCCACCACGATGTTCCCCAGTGCTTCGCCGGCAAAGAGCCGCAGCAGCGTCTGCAGGTTCCACGGCATCTGGTTGATGCCGCCGGGCGTTGCACCCGCGTAGGAGACCGCGCCATCGGGCACGGCCCAGGCATGCAGCGTGGTGAAGGGCACCCTGCCCGCGGCGGGAGCATTGGCGGCGCCCGGCGGCGCGGCGAGATCGAACCCTCGCCCGGGACGATTGCTGAGCACCAGTCCGTCGTCGAGCACCACGCCGGAACCGAAGCGGGGAAACGAATTGCTGTGCACGATCACCACGGCATTGCCGGCCTCGTCCGCCGCAGTGGTCACCGAGGTGCCCTCGTCGCCCGTCGCGCGGCCCGCGGCGCGCTGGGCCCGTCGGGCCTGCCGCGCGGCTTCCACGGGTGCGACGCCGTCGATCACCGCGCGCCGCAGGGCGTCGAGCAGCGCCGGTCCGTGCGTCGGGCGCGGTGTCGCCAGCACCGTGCGGCCGCCGAGCGCGATGCGCGCGGGCTCCGCCCAGCGCGCGGTGCGCGTACGCAGGTCGTCCATGGTCAGGAAGCCGCCGCGCGCAGCGAGCGCCGCGATCACGCGCTCGCCCTCCTCGCCGTGAAAGAGCCCCGCACCGAGCGCGGCAAAGCGTTCGTACAGGCGCGCCAACCCTTCCGCGCGACGCACCTCGCCCACCACCGGGATGCGGCCCTCGGGGAGATACAGGCAGCCGTGTGGATTGTGCCGCTCGAGCAGCTCACGCGACTCCTCGACGTAGCGCACCGCGACGCGCGTCCACGCGATGCCCTCGCGCCCGGCGCGCACCGCGGGCGCCACCAGCACGTCGAGCGGCAGTCTGGCGTGCGCGGCAAGCGCGGCGTAGCCGTCCGGCGCACCGGGGACGCCCACCGAGCGCGGGCCCAGCCGTTCGAGCGTCGCGCCGTCGGCCAGCGCACGCGGCCCCGCGCCGATGCTCACCAGCGCGCGCCACTCGCCGCCGTCGCGGCGTGCAAGCCCGACGACGTCGCCGGCGAGGCCCGCCTTCATCGGCAGCGCAACGTCCTCGACGAAGGCCGCGGCCAGCGCGGCATCGAACGCGTTCCCGCCGCGCGCGTACATCACGATGCCCGCGGCGGCGCCGGCCGGATGCGCCGACGTGACGACGCGCCGGCCGCGCACCGTGGCGTGCTCGGCGAGCAGCGCGCGCAGCGGATCGCTCACGTGCGCCTCCCCGCTGCCCGCATCAGGGCTTGAACCCGGTGAAGCGCAGCTGCGTCATCTCCTCGATGGCGTAGCGCACGCCCTCGCGGCCGAGGCCGCTCTGCTTCATGCCGCCGAAGGGATACATGTCGAGCCGGAACCGGCTCGCCTCGTTGACCCACAGCGAGCCGACCTCGAAGTCCTCCGAGAACCGGAACGCCGACGCGAGCGACTTCGTGAACACCGCGCCCTGCAGCCCGAACGGCGAATCGTTCGCGGCGGCGAGCGCCGCGTCGATGTCGGGGACGGCCATCACGAGCGCCACCGGGCCGAACACCTCGTCGGTCCAGAGCTTCGCCTCGCGCGGCACGTCGACGAGGATCGCCGGCGAGACGATGCAGCCGTCGCGCCGCGGCTCCAGCGCATAGCGCGCGCCGCGCCGGATCGCGTCCCCGCACATGCCCATCACGCGGTCGGCGGCCGCCATGGACACCATCGGGCCGACGTCGGTCGTGTCCTCGCGCGCGGTGCCGACGCGCAAGGCCTTCGCGGCGTCGACGAACAGCGGCAGGAACCGCTCGTACGCGCCCTGCTCCACGATCACGCGCTGCGCCGAGATGCACTGCTGGCCGCTCGCCTCGAACGCCGCGCCGGCGATCTTCTTCGCCGCATCGGCGAGGTCGGCATCGGCGAGCACCACGTTGGCGGCATTGGAACCGAGCTCCGACAGGAACTTCTTCGGTCCGGCCTCGCGCATCAGCGCCTCGCCCCCGGCGGTGCCGCCGGTGAACGTGACCGCGCGCACCAGCGGGTGACGCACCAGCGCCGCCGCCGCGGCACGGTCGCCCGACACGACGCTGAACAGCCCCGCCGGAAGGCCGCTCGCCAGCATGATCTCCGCCACGGCGCGCGCGGTGCGCAGACCCGCCGGGTGCGGCTTCACGACGATCGCATTGCCGGCCGCGAGGGCCGGGCCGACTTTCTGGACGAGCAGGTTGACCGGCGCGTTGAACGGCGTGATCCCGGCGACGACGCCATAGGGCACGTGCCGCGTGAAGCCGTAGTGTCCGGCACCCAGAGCAGCCGCGTCGACCGGCACCACCTCCCCGGAGAAGTGCTGCAGCGCCGACGCGCAGGCACGCAGGAACTGCACGCCGCGGTTGACCTCGAACTTCGCCACGCGCAAGGGCTTCCCGACGTCGGCGCAGATCAGCTCGGCGACGCGATCGCCTTCGGCGGCGAGACCGGTCGCCGCGGCTTCGAGCCAGCCGATGCGCGTCGCCGCCGCGGCCTTGCGGACCTTGGCGAAGGCACCATGCGCGGCCTGCACGGCGGCGTCCACCGTGGCGTCGGAGGCCTCGGCGATGGTGAACGCGACGCCTTCGGCCTGGGGCGCACGGAAATCGAACGCGGGATCGCCGGCACCGGCGTCGCGGCCGGCGATCCACGAGGAGACGACGAGGGGCATGACGGTCCTACTGCGCCCGCAGGCGCTCGATCTGCATGTTGGCGAGGAAGTGCAGCAGCGGATGGACGCCCATCGCGACCATCGCGGCGCGGTCGAGCCCGATCAGCGCACGGCGCTGGTCCTCGGGCAGCTCGTAGCCGGCTGCGAAGGCGGCGGGATCGGCGAGGTAGCGCGTACGTGCCGCGGGATCGTGCGACAGCGTGTGCAGCGCGGACGTGAGCCCCACCAGCTCCGGCCGGATGTTGGGGTAATGCGGCGCGAATCCGCCATCGGCCGCGGGCTCGGTGAAGCCGAGCGAGGCGTAGTTGTGGTGCCAGCTCGGGTCCCAGGAGACGATGTCCGGCTTGCGGTCGCCGAGCGCACCGGCGGCAACCGCCCAGCAGCGCAGCTCGATGTTGCCGGTGTCGTCGAGCTCGTCCTCGGCCAGCCCGATGAGCGTCTTCAGCCGCCCCGCCTTCATCTTCTCCAGCAGCGCGAGGTCGAATTCGGTGGACGGATTGCCGTAGCGGTCGGTGCCCGGGAAGTGCGACATGCCGCCGCTCGACAGGACCACCGCGCGCAGGCCGATGGCATCCACCGCCCGTGCAAGGGCCTGGCCGAACTGGTAGCAGCGCTCCATCGTCGGCTGCGGCGGCAGGTAGGCGTTCACGTACACCGGCAGCAGCGGCCCGTCCACGCCGACGTGGGTGAGCGGGATGCCCATCGCATAGTCGATCTCCGCGGTGCTCGTGTAGGCCGGGTCGAAGCCCGAGCGATACAGCTTGCGCACGATCTCGAAGGCGACCTCGCTCGCCACCGGATAGCGGAAGCTGCGGCCGGCGAACTCGCCGCGCGCCTCGCCGCCGACGTGCAGCGTGAAGGGCGGTGCGCAGGTGTGGAAGAACTGCTGCGCGTGGTCGTTGGAGGCGATGATCCAGACGTCGGGCCTGAGCGCGCGCAGGCGCTCGCCGATGCGCGCGCCGGCCTGCTGCACGCTGCGGATGGTCTCCGGGTTTTCGGTCTTGGGCTGGGTGAAGAACTGCGGCGCGTGGGGCAGCATGGCCCCGCCGAGAATGGTCATGTCGCGCGTTCCTGATGCAACGAACGCGGGATCGTATGCCAACGCACGAGGGCGCGCAATGTCAGCATACGAACGAAACCCGGGCCGGGTCCTCGCGGCAGGTGCGCTCGCGGCAGGCGGGGCGGATCCGAAGGGACGCGGGGCGCCTCCTAACGGCTTCGACTGCGTGGTGCTGCGGGAGGCGGACCGCCGCCTCGCTCCCACGGATCAGTCCGTCCGGAGTCGCCGCCCCCCGCGCCCGTTCGACTCGGCAGCCGAGCCCGGCGGACGAGCTCTGGACACCGAGTCGAGGCGATGGCGCGCTTACCTCACGCGGCAGGCCGTCCCTTCCTCACGAAAGCCCAGGCGCTTCAGCACGTAGGTGGGCGGGCAGAAGCCGGTGAAGCCGGACTGGATCAGGTTGGCCCCGACGAACGCGGTCAGCCACAGCCAGTGCTTGCTCACGAACACGGGACTCGCCTCGACGCCCAGCGCCAGCGAAATCAGGACCATCAGGCCGGCCAGGATGCGGATGCCGCTCTCGACGCTCATCGTCATGGTGGTGCTCCTCCGGGATGCGTTTGCGATGGACGGACTGTAGGCGCCCGCGGCGCCCGCGTCGGGAACCGCGGTCACACAGGCTCAGGCGGCGTGGCCTGCGGCGCCCGCTGCGGCGGCCGTCGCGCGGCGCTCGGCCTTGCGGTAGCTGGCCGCGTAGAACAGCACCGGGATGATCACCAGCGTGAGCAGCGTGGACACCGCGATGCCGAAGAGCAGCGACACCGCGAGGCCGTTGAAGATCGGATCGTCGAGGATGAACAGGGCGCCGAGCATCGCCGCGAGGCCCGTCAGGACGATGGGCTTGGCGCGCGTCGCCGCCGCGTTGATGGTCGCCTGCTCCAGGCTCACGCCCTGGCTCGCCTCCAGCTCGATGAAGTCCACCAGCAGGATCGAGTTGCGGACGATGATCCCGGCGAGCGCGATCATGCCGATCATCGAGGTCGCGGTGAACTGCGCGCCGAGCAGCGCGTGACCCGGCATCACGCCGATGATGGTGAGCGGGATCGGCGCCATGATGATGAGCGGCACGAGATACGAGCGGAACTGCGCCACCACGAGCAGGTAGATGAGGATGAGCCCCACGGCGTAGGCGATGCCCATGTCGCGGAACGTCTCGTAGGTCACCTGCCACTCGCCGTCCCACTTGATCGCGGGACCGGCATACGGGTCGTCCGGCTGGCGGATGAAATACTCGGCCACCCCGAGGCTGCGCACCTCGCCCCGCATGTCGAACATCCCGTACAGCGGGCTGTCGAGCTTGCCGGCCATGTCGGCCATGACGTACACGACCGGCAGCAGGTCCTTGTGGTGGATGGTCTGCTCGCGCGTGGACCGCACCACGTTGACGAGCTCGGACAGGGCGACGAGGTTGCCGTCGGCCGCGCGCACGCGCAGCTTGAGCAGCGCGTCCACCCGCCCGCCCTGCTCGGGCGGGAGCGTGACCTTCACCGGCACCTCGTACTTCGCCGTGCCCTCGTGCAGCGGCGTGACCGCGTCGCCGGCGAGGCCGGTGCGCAGTGCGTTGACGATGTCGCGTTGCGCGACCCCGGCGAGCGCGGCCTTGCGCTGGTCCACCGTCACCAGCAGCCGCGGCGCCTCCTCGTCCACCGTCGAGTCGATGTCGACGATGTCCGGCGTGGACGCGAAGACCTGCTCGATGCGATCGGCGGTCTTCACCTGCGTCGCATGATCGGGGCCGTACACCTCCGCGACGATCGGCGAGAGCACCGGCGGGCCGGGGGGCACCTCGACGACCTTGACCGTCGCGTGGTGCCGCCTGGCGACGGCCTCGAGCTTCGGGCGCACCGCCGCGGCGATCTCGTGGCTCTGCCGCTCGCGCTCGTTCTTCTCCGCGAGGTTCACCTGGATGTCGCCTAGCTCGGGGAGCGCGCGCAGGTAGTACTGCCGGACGAGCCCGTTGAAGTTGATCGGCGCGCTGGTCCCCGCGTACGCCTGGTAGCTCACCACCTCGGGCACCTCCTGCAGCACGGCACCCATCTCGTGGAGCACGCGCGTGGTGTCCTCCAGCGCGGTGCCCACCGGCATGTCGAGCACCACCTGGAACTCCGACTTGTTGTCGAACGGCAGCATCTTCAGCACGACCAGCTTCACCGCCGCGAGGGACACCGCACCGACGATGAGGACCAGGACGCCGGCGAAGAGCTTGAGCCGGTTCCCCGCGCCGGCGCGGCCGCGCAGGAACGGGCGGATCGCGCGGTCGAAGAGCCGCTGCAGCCGCTCGCTGCGCGTCTCGGCGTGCGCGTGGGTCTTCCCGAGCAGCTTCAGCGCGAGCCAGGGCGTGACGATGAAGGCGATCGCGAGCGAGATCAGCATGCCGATCGAGGCGTTGATCGGGATCGGGCTCATGTACGGGCCCATGAGCCCGGTGACGAACGCCATCGGCAGCAGCGCGGCGATGACGGTGAACGTCGCGAGGATGGTCGGCCCGCCGACCTCGTCCACCGCCTCGGGGATGAGCACGAGCAGCGGCTTGCCGGGCTCGAGCACCCGCCGGCGGTGGATGTTCTCCACCACCACGATCGCGTCGTCCACCAGGATGCCGATGGAGAAGATGAGCGCGAAGAGCGACACCCGGT
>CAZKHE010000148.1:0-10816 GCA_964552535.1 uncultured Enterobacteriaceae bacterium
TCGATCTCGTCCACCACCTTCTTCGGATCGCGCACGCGGTAGTCGCGCCAGAACTTCCACTGGCTGCAGAAGCTGCACGTGAACGGGCAGCCGCGCGCGAAGTTGGGGATCGCCACGTGCACGCCCATCGGGATGTAGATGTACTTGCGCCACTCGAGGATGCCCCAGTCGGGCGCGATGCGGTCGAGGTCGGCGACCGGCGGCTCGGCCGGCGTCGCGATCACCTTGCCGTCGGCGAGGAACGCGATGCCCTTGATCGACTGCCGGTCCCGCGCCCAGGTGCCGTCGTCCACCGCGCGCACCAGGTTGAGGAACACCTGCTCGCCCTCGCCGCGCACCACGCAGTCGATCCACGGCGCCTCGGGCAGCACCTGCGGGTACATGAACGTGCCGTGGATGCCGCCCAGCACGGTGACGATGGCCGGGTTCACCTCCTTGGCGATCTGCAGCAGCCGCTCGGCCTTGTAGATGGCCGGCGTGATGGCGGTGCAGCCGACGATATCCGGCCGGATCTCCGCGATCCGGGCGCGCAAGGCGTCGTCGTCGAGGTGGTTGGTCATGGCATCGACGAACGTCACGTCCGTGTACCCGCCGGCCTTGAGGTAGCCGGTGAGGTACGCCACCCAGGCCGGCGGCCAGTTGCCCGCGATCTCGGCCCCGCCGGAGTGATAGTTCGGATGGACGAGGAGGATGCGCATGAGAGCCCCTTTGCCCCGCACCGGCGGGAGTGGTGGAGGGGATCAGGCTAGCGGGGGGTGGGCCAAGGGAATTTGAGGTGCGTCAACTGCTCCTTACATGCGTGCGCGACAACCGGCGCCGACAGACGCCAGCCCGGCACGCCGGGGCCCGGAACCGCCGCCCGGCGAGTGGGCTACGCTTGGCGCGGTGTGGATCGCGTGTGTGAGGTGAGCGATGTGGGAGTTCAGCGGACAGAAGCGCCCGCCCTTCGCGGTGGCGCCGGGGCCGGGGCAGGAATCGGTGTGGGACTACCCGCGGCCGCCGCGACTGGCGCCCGATGGGCGGCTCGTGGAAGTGAGGCACGGGGATGCGGTGATTGCGAGGAGCAGCCGCGCCGTCCGAGTACTGGAGACCGCGAGCCCGCCCACGTTCTACCTGCCGCCCGCGGACGTCGATCTGGCCCAACTGGTCCGCGTGGCCGGGACCACGTTCTGCGAGTGGAAGGGCGCGGCGAGCTACTGGGCACTCGCGGCAGCGCCGCGCGCCGCGCGGGTCGCCTGGAGCTACGAGACGCCGACCGCGGGCTTCGCCGAGCTCGCGGGCTATCTCTGCTTCTACCCGTCGCGGGTGGCGTGCTACGTCGCCGGCGAGCGCGTGCGCGCGCAGCAGAGTGAGTTCTATGGGGGGTGGGTGACCGAGGAGATCGTCGGGCCGTTCAAGGGGGAGGTGGGGACGGGGGGGTGGTGAGGCCGTGCCGGCTTGAGCGTCGCTCTTCTGCGATCAACGCTTTCCGAAGAGGCGCCCGATGAACCCCGACTTCGCCTCCTTGCGGACGGGGTGCGTGCTTGGGCCATCCGGACGTAGAAAGTCGCCCGGATAGTGCTCATGCCCCAGGCACAGTCGGTCATCGATCGCAAAAACCTTGGCGGCCGCTGCGGCTTCCAGGCACCAGCGGCCAAAGTAGCTTCCCATTTCCAGCGGGTGCTTCACCGGGTCGCCATAGACGTACCACCACAACTCGTCTTTGCCTTTGCGGGCGAGTTCCGTGTACCAGTGGTCGACGAAGTCCTTCAGCAGCAGCGCCCGCTCTGCTGTCGGCGCATCGATTGCGGCCTGCAGCCGTGCATAGGGTTTCTTGTGCAGAAGCTTCGTGCCGATCCCGCGCTGAGGGTCGCGTGCGGCGATGACCCGATCAAGCAGCACGTCCTCGCCTTCGCCGCCGACCAGCGCCACCAAGCGCCACCATTGGTCATCCGGCACGTCCAGCAGCAGCGCCAATGCGACCAGCCAGAAGCACCAGTTGTAGTGATTGAGGTTGGAGACCTCGAACGTCCAGTCGCGGCAAGTCTCGAGGTTGTGCGCGGCGCAGAACTCGTCGGCAAGCTTGTTCGAGAGCTCCCACGCATCGAGCAGCCCCGGGAAGTGCTGCCCCAGGTCGCGAATGGGATCGCCCCGGGAGTAGCGGAGCATGGTCAGCCGGAAGGAATACTGCACATAGTTGAACCAATACTGTGGTTCGTACGACGGATTTGGAGCAGGCGTGCCCTTCGAGTGCTCGCGATCTTCCAAAGTCTCCGCGAACTTCTTGACCCTCCCGTCCCAGTAAGGCCTATCGCCAATAGACGAACGCATCACTGCCTGGCTCCGAGAATCCTCGAGGTGTCGATGTTCTTGGATTTGCCTAAACCACCTAAGACTTGAATCTCAGTCGAGCCGTCTGCGCGTGTTGTAACCACCCAGGTCTCTACGCGACCGGCCCGCATAGACCTGTCGACGTTGATTGCCTCGTCAGCTCCAATTGACCGCTCAAGCCGGTTCCCGCCGAGAACCCACGTGTCGGACCCCTGCAATCCGTCCTTCGTCTTGTTCAGCCGGTCGGCCCCAGTGTCTGCGATGCGATTCGGATCCTTGGGGTCGCCGACGAACTTGTACTCTATCACCACGTAATCGACGTCCGGGCGGTTGACCTTGTAGAGGTCGTCGATTCCCTTCTCGCCGACACCCGGAACGCGCGCCAGCTTCTCTCCGTCCGGCACGATCCTTCTGACGGTCTCCTGTCCGAACAGGTCGCCCATTGCGCCCTTTTGCTGGTGGGAGAGCTTCGACATGTCGAGCAATGGCTGCCCGTCCCGATCGATCACGCCGCCCGATCGCTTGAGGGTCTCCCGAGCGGCTTCGTCAAGAATCGCATCCAGCTTCCTGCCCAAGTTGCTAGCCGCCGCTTCACTGAGGTGTGAGCCCGCCTTGGCGGCGCCGGCCGCGCCTGTGATGGAGGTTGTGATGCGAATGGCGAGGAGCGTCCGCTGCGCGGTGGAGACGTCAACGCCGTAGATTGCGTTGAGCTTCGCGCGCAGATCCACGTCGAGTGCGACGGCACCTCCTTCGCCGATCGCCCGTCCGGTTTCCTTGAAGCTCTCCACGACGGCAGCCGGCAGACCCTTGACGGCACTCCACACTGCTTCGAGGACGAGGTCCGGGTTATCTCGGGCGACATTGGCGAGTTGTACCGCGTTGTCCTTGAACTCGACGCCTAGGTCCTTGATCTCCTTACGCAGGCCTTCGTTGAGCGAGCGCGCGATACCGCTTTGCGCGAACTGCCTGTAGAAGGCGGGATCCGCGCCGTCGGCGAACATCTCTGGCCGAAGCAGTTGTTGGCCACTTGTGGTGAACAGCCTCTGTTGCTCGCCAAGGTCGTTTCTGAAGGTGGCATCGGCCTTGGCCAGGAAGTCCCTGGCTGCGCCGTCGTCACCGTCCTTGAGTAAGCTGCGCCAAAACAAGTCCACCTCGCGCAAGGCCTGCTGAGTGAGCCGCTCCATGGCGCGTTGCTCGCTGATACCCTCCTGCCTCGCGAAATCCTTTGCGCTTGAGCGCAGCCACGCTTCCTCCCTCGGATGCAACTGGCGATTGAACTGCTCGGCGATCAACCCGGCCGATCCACCGGAGAGGGCCGCCGTGGACGTCCCGCCCGCCAACGCGCCCGCTGCTGCCCCAACCACAACGGCTACCCACTGCTGCAACTCTGGCGGCAGATCGGAGGTGATCCCGCGCAAAGACTCCACCACGCCCGCTCCGGCAGCCCCTGCCGCAAGACCCGTCCCGCCCAGGCTTGTCTGCAACGCGCCGACGACGGTGTGCAGCGCCACTTTCAGGCTGCCCCCTTCCTTCCATGCGTCGTAGTCCGACTGGTGTTTGTCCATCGCTTCGATGGCCTTCGCCAATGCAACCTTGACACTCTCAGCGGTTGCGCCGCTCGCCTGCCAGAGGCTCAACAATCGGCTATCCTCCTCCGAGGCCTGACCGGCATCCGCCTTGGCCTGTAGTTCGAGGTACCTCTCGGCCTGCTGCTTGGAGATCTGGGCCCGCTCGTAAGGAAGCGTCTTGCTCTTGGCGATCTCCCCCACCAGAAAAAACGCCTCCTGCCCAAACACCGTCGCCAGCTCCTGCCGCTCCGCCACGGTCTTCTTGTCGAAGATGCGCTCCAGCGCCTCGTGCGCGCTCGCCGGCGTGCGAGACAGCGTAGTGACGTCCTGCGGCTGTGCCTGCGGGTTGCGGATCTCAAGCGTGCCGGGCGCGACCGCCGCGTAGGTGGTGCTCTCCTCCTTGCCGCTGCCTCCAGTGCCGAGAATGGGCGCAGGGACCCCGGGCCGGATTGCGCCTCCAGGACCGACGCCGACCCCCGCTTGCGCGCCGACGGTGCTCGAGCTGTACTCGGCCCGGTTCTGGATGTTCGAGAACGTGAGCGTCCCCGTGGACAGCACGTTGCGGTCCGGCGACGCGGTGCTGTCGATCACCGCGCCCGCTAGATTCGTGCTGCCGCCCACCAGGATGTCGAATCCGCCGGAGCCGGCGCCGATCGCCGTCTGCTCGCGTACCGACGCGTAATCGGAGTCGGTGCGGCTCTGCACCGCCTGCGCGCCGATCCCGCTCGGCATGCCGGTGGGGCCGAAGACGATGCGCCCGCCCGCCTGCTGGTTGCGCGACTCGTAGGTCTCGACGTCCTGCAGGCTCTGCAGTACTAGGTTGCGGCCGACGGTCGCCGTGACCGTCTCGCCGCTGGCGATCGCGCCAGCCAGCGTGGTGTCTCGTCCGGATTGCATCACGAGGTCGCCGCGCGCGCTGACCAGCGTCTCGACGTTGGCGACGCTCTGGCCGTTCTCGCGACCAGAACCCCGGCCGCCCTGCACGTAGAACCCGACGCCCGCGCCGCCTCCAGGTGACCAGCCGAGGGTCACGCCGGCGCCCGCGTTCGAGGTAGAAAGCGACGACTGCAGCGTGGTCACGTCCTGCGTGGCGCGCAGGTTCAGATCGCCCGCGGCGGTGAGCGAGACGTCGGCCCCACGTACGACCGAGCCCGCGATGCCGAGGTCGCCGCTGCTGCCAGCCGCGCGGCCATGGGCGTCGATCCGCACGTCGCCGTCGGCGACGACCGAGGACGGTACGCTGATCGACTGCGTGGTGGTCTGGCGCTGCTCGCTGCGGCTGCTCGCGAAGCCCACATTGACCGCGAATCCCGCCTTCGGGTCCTTGGCAAGCTGCTGCGCCTGCTGGGCGGCGTCGTAGCCCAGCCGGGCGACGCGCAGCGCGTACACAGCCTTGAGGCGGTCGTCCTCGACGTCACCGATGCGCATCGCCGCGTCGCGCGCGAGCACGGCACTCGTGACGACGGGGCCGCCGAGCGCCACGGCCAGTCCGCTGCGCTTGAAGGTTTGCTGCTCCTCGCGGGCGTACCGGTCCTGTGCCGCCTCGATGGTCACTTCCGCTGCGCGGATGTCGATCGACTGACCCGCGATGACCTCCGAGCCGCGCTGGCGATAGCGCTCCGCGGCCTCGATGGCGACGGAGCCTGCCGACGAGCCGACGACGCCGGGCGTATTGACGACGCTGGTCTCGCGCACGTCGAGCGACTGCGACTGGCTGCCGATCGTGAAGCCGATCGCGCCGCCGCCCGCCGAGCCGATGAACCCTGACCGCCGCTCGGTACGCGACTGGGCGCTCGAGATGGTCGACTCGGTGCTCGTGATCTCGACGTTGCGCCCGGCGCCCAGTATGACGTCTCCGGTGCCGGCGACCTGCGAGCCGCGAACCGCGAGGTCGCGTCCGGCGACCGTGGTGACCGTCTCGCCGCTCACGAGGCTGCCCACCTGCACGCTGCTCTCGAACGTGCGCCCCTCGTCGACCGACTTGCGTGACAGGAAGCTTCCCGACCGCCGCTGCTCCTGCGATTGCATTACCGTGCGCTCGGCCACGCTCGCGATGGCCACGTCGCGCGTCGCGGCGAGGGTCACGTCGCCGGCGTCGCTGCGCACCGTGCTGCCGAGAATCAGCAGGTCGCTCGAGGAGGGCGTGGACGGCGCTGCCGCTGCGGCCGCCGCCGCAGAAGCCGCAGGCTGCGCGCCGGCGAGCAGCACGATGTCCTGCCCCGCGGAGAGCGACGAGCCGACGATGCGCCGCGCATCCGAGGTCCCCTGCGCGGACCAGTTGCGCCCCGATCCGCGGAAGCTGAACGTGCTGCGATCCTCGGCGGCGCCGATCGTGACGTTGCCGCCGGCCGCCACTTCGAGGTCGTTTCCGGCCCGCACTTGTGCGGCGGTGACGGTGGCATCCCGGCCCGCGATCATGGCGAAATTGCTGCCGGCGGCGAGCGACGCGCCGAAGTGCGTCTCGCTCGTCGTCGCGACATGCTCCCCGGCGGTCGACGTGCCGCGCCGATCGCTCAGCGTCACCGTGCTCAACTCGATGTCGCGGGCGGCATCCAGCGTGGCACTGCCGCCTGCAGTCACCGAGGCGCCGCGCACGGCGACATCGCGACCGGCCACGACGTCGAGCTTGTCCGTGGCGGTGATCCGTCCCTGCGCCCCGAACGCGGTGCGGGAGACATTCGTGGCGGCGAGCGCGCCGGTGAGGGTCTCGTTGACGACGTCGCGGCCGGCCGTGATGCGGACCTCGTCGCCCGCGATCGCGCCGCTTCGGTTCAGGACGTTGCCCCGTGCGGAGATGGACGCGAGGCCGTGTGAGGACAGGATGCCACTGACGTTGCTCACGCTGTCAGCGTCGATCCCGAGCGCGCTCGTGCCCGCGATCGTGCCGCTGTTGACGAGATCGCCGTGGGTGCGTAGCTCGATTTCGTCGGCGGCGATGAGCGCCCCGCTCGGCACGAGGTCGCGGCCGCCGACGCGCGCGAGATACACGACGGGCACGAGCACCTTCTGGACGCTGCCGTCGGGGGCGGTCACCTCCTGCTGCACCAGCCACACGATGTCGTTCGTGAGGGCGGCCACCTGCGCCTCGGTCAGCGCGATGCCGACGCGCAGCTGCAGCCGCCGTGCGGCGACCAGCCCTTCGTCCATCAGCGCGACGTAGACGGCGTAGTCGCTCGTGTAGCCGTCCAGGAAGCGCCGGCCGGTCAGCCGGAAGATCTCGTCGCGCACCAGGCGTGTCTCGTAGAAGGCGTCGCCGAGGCGTTTCAGCGTGACGTCGGCGTCCAGCGTCGCCGCGAAGACGACCGCCGGCGCGGCGGCCGCAGCCCCGGCCGGGATGACCGCATTCGGGGCAGGCGTCGGCAGACCGAGCCGCGCCAGCATGTAGTCCGAGGAGATGAACTGACCGAACTGCGTAAACCGTGGATCGGTCTCCACCAGGAAAGGCTGGTCGGGCGCGAGACGCAGCGTGTAGAGCGCGTTCGTCGGCAGCGTGAGTGGCGGTGGCGCCGACGGCGACGCAACCGGCACGGGCAACGGCGCGCCGGTGCCCGGCGGTGCGCCAGGCGGCAGCGTCGTCACCAGCGCCGTGGCCGGTGTGCCGTCCGCGCCGAGCACGACGTTGCGAAGGGCGGGGCCGGCGATGCTCAGCGCCGCCCCGCTTTCGATGGAGGCCGGGAGGGCGCCGACCGGCGTGGTGAGCAGGGCAGGCACGGTGAACGGCTGCCATCCCGCACCGGAACAGGACCCGAGATTCCCCGGGCCGGCACCCGAGATGTCCCAACAGACGAAGTGGGTGGTATTGGTGCGCTGGACGCGATTCAGCGCGTAGCCCTGGTTCTGCACCACGCCGCCGACTGCCGCGGTTCCGCCCGAAGCGATGCGGCTCGCGTGGTTGTTCACGACGCCTGCGTCGATCCACATCGCGGCCCCGGCGAGCAACTGCGCCGCGGGCGTCGCGGACCCGACGCGGTCCTCGGTGACCACCGTGTCCACCACGCGATGGCGCTCCATGAACATCGCGTCCGGCGGCCAGACGATGAGCGGGTTGTAGGCCGGATTGTTGATCACCGCCGGAGACCAGCTCGTATCCCACAGCTGGTACAACGTGCTGGTCGCGAGGAGCGTGTCCGTGGCGATGCTCACCGACTGACGACGGTTCTCGAGCGTCTGCGCCCGCACCGTGACGCTGCCCGCAGCTTCGATGGTCGAGCCTTCGTTCCACACCAGTGCAGTCCGTGCGCCCGCCGGATCTGCTGCGATGGAGAGGTTCCGGCCCGCGTAGACCAGGGCGCCGTCGGCATTGGAAAGCGCGCTGCGCACGTGCAGCGTCAGGTCGCTCACTGCGCCGATGAGCGCCGCCCCGCCGGCGTTGCCAAGGCTGCCGGTGGTGATCTGCACGGCCCCGCCGAGAATCGATGCCGTGTTGTAGAGCGACGCGCTCTGCGTCCGCACCACGCCGCCGTCGAGACGCCCGGCATTCACCAGGGCGCCCGGCGTGGTGATGGACAAGGCGCCGAGCGCCGTGACTTCGCCGCCGGCGGGATTGGCGTAGTCCGTCTGCAGTTCGAGGGTCAGGTCGCCGCCGGCGGCCGCCACACCGGCCCCCGCCATGCGGACCGCGCGGATGCCGAGATTGGCGTTCGTGCTGAGCCGGCCGCCGTCGTTCTCGATAGCCTGCGCGGTAAGGGTCGTGTCGCCCGCCGCTCCCACCTGTCCGCCGGCACGATTGTCCAGTGCGCCGGCCGTACTGGCCGCGAGCGCGGTCCCCGAAGCGATGCGTCCGCCGCGGTTGTCGATTGCCGCCGCGGAGAGCGACATCGCGCCATCCGCAGCAAGCAGGCCGCGGGCGTTGTCGAGTGCGCCGGTGGCGATGATGGTCGCACCGCCACGCGCTCGTATGCGGCCATCGGCGTTCCCGAGCTGGGCGACGGTCAACGCGAGCGCGTCGCCGGATTCCACCGCGCCCCCAGTGTTCGCCATTCTCTGCGCACTGAGCGCGAGCGCCCCGTTCGCGCCGATGACGCCCCCGGCGCCGTTGTCGAGCACCGTGCCCGCGGCGACCTCGAGCGCGCCGGACCCGATGCCCGCGATGCGCCCGCGGCGGCTGTCGATGGCACCGCTCGATGCGACGCGACCCGCTGCGACGCCGAGCTGCTCGATCACGCCGGCATCGTTGACGAGCGACCCGACGCGCACGTCGAGCGCCTCCGCGATCACGACGCCGCCCGCATTGTCCAGCGTGCCGACCGCTTCGATGCGCGCCGTCCCGCGCGACGCCAGGGTGCCCGGCGAGACGAGGTCGCCCGCGGCACGCAGATCCAGCGCACCGACGCCGTAGAGCGTGCCCCCGGCATTCACGATCGGACCCGACTGCACCACGAGCGCGCCGGCGGCCTCCAGGATGCCGCGCGTGTTGTCGAGCGCGACCGCGTGCGCGGCGAGCGACCCGTCGCTGCGCAGGACCCCGTCTGTGTTGTCGAACGCCGCGCGTACCGTCACGCGGCCTGCGCCGGCTCCCGTCTGATCGATGCGGCCGCGGCGATTGTCCAGGGCGTCGGCGTCGAGGCTGAGCGTGCCCCCGCGCAGCAGGCCATCGGCGTTGCGGATCACGCGGGCGGCATCGAGCCGAAGCTCGCGGCCGGCATCCACCGTCGCCGAGCGCGCGTCGATGTTCTGCGTGGTCGCGGTGAAGGAAGCGTCCCGGCCGGCGAAGACCTGCGCCCCCGACAGCTCCAGGTCGGCCGCGGCCACGGCGAGATCACCACCGCTCGCGAGCTGGCTGCCGGCCAGCGCCGCGGTGCCGGTAACGTCGATGCGCAACGTCCCGGAGGGTCCCAGCGTGCCGGTCGTCTCGACGCCTGCGGCCAACGTGCCGGTCGAGGCGAGCGTCGTCGCATCGATGGCCAAGGCGGTGCCCGCCGCCACCACCCCGGTGTTCTCGATTCTGCTCGCCGATGCGAGGGAGACCTCGCGCTGCCCGTACGTCGTGCCGGTGTGTGCGATACCGCCCGCCGCACGGACTTCGAGCGCTTCGGCGGAGCTGATGCGGCCCGCCTGGACGAGCCGGCCCTCTGTCGTGAGCGTCAGCGACCCCGACATCGCATCCACCACGCCGCGCATGTTCACGCCGAGCCCCGCCTCGGTGCCGACGAGGCGGATGCGGTCGGCATACATGCCGCCGATCGCCGCGACGTCGAGTGCGAACGCCGACTTCGCGCCCTCGCCCGCGATCGGCGTCGCACCGAGGGTCGCGTAGTCGATCCGGTTCGCACCGGTCACCACGTTGAGCGTCTTCGCCCACACCTGCGCGTTGGCGCTTACGGCGCGGGCCAGCACGTCGAGCTGATCCGTGTTGCTCGCGTTGAGTCCGCCGCCCTCGAAGCTCACCAGACCGCGGCGTACGTCGAAGCCGTCGAGCGTGCCGAGCGCGCCGATCACCGGCACACCGGTGGTGAGGACGCCGCGGCTCGCATTGATGAAGCCGCAGCCGGCGCACGTGATGCCGTTGGGATTGGCGACGACGAGCTCGGCGCGCGCCCCGGCGATCTCGCTGTAACCGCGCAGCATCGACGCGGTGCTGCCCGTGACCTCGTTGAGGATCACGCGCGCGGGCTGACCAAGCTGGGCGTTGCCAGGGACGAAACCGGCGAGCTGCGTCGCGACGGGGTTCGCGCTGTTGTTCAGCACCAGGCCGCGCGGATCGACGTTGAACTGCTGGTAGAGGTTGCGCGAAACGCCGGCGGCGGACGGGGCGACGATGTGAACGAGGGGGACGCCGTTCGGTGCGGCGTCGACCGTGGGCCGCTGCGCGGCGGCCGGGTCGGCCACGATCTGCGCTGCGCCGTGGAGCGGCTGCAGCAGATGCGCCATCAGCGTCGCGCCCAGGACGGCGCGACGAACGCGAAGCGAAAACGCCATGCTTCCCCCCGACGAGGAAT
>CAZKHE010000149.1:0-10790 GCA_964552535.1 uncultured Enterobacteriaceae bacterium
CACCGGGATGACGGCGACGAGATCGCGCCACTTCCATGCAAGGGCACCCTGGTCGAGCGCGACTTCCCCGGCGGTGAGCGCGGCGAGGATCGCGATCGGCACATACGCGAGCCACGCTCTCAGGCCGTCCGGCAGGTCGAGCTTCGCCAGCACCACGAGGGGCAGCACGCGCGGGATCACCGTCACCGCCGCGGCACCGAGGATGACGATCAGGACTTCGGGGCGGACGTCCATCGCTCGAGTGCGTAGCCGAGGGTCGCGGCGGCGAGCGTTGCGGCGATGACGAACCAGGCGCCGGGGAGCGCCTGGGACAGGAGGACGGCGAGGAGCGCCGCAGCGGCGGCGACCGCGACCGCGCGACCGCGCACGGTCGCACCGGTCACCTGCAGCACCAGCAGCGCCGCGAACATCGCCGTGAGCGCGAAGTCGAAGCCGAGGGCGCGGCTGTCGCCGAGGGCATCGCCGAGCAGCGCGCCGGCGACGTTCGCGGCGGCCCAGGCGAGATACGCCGAGACGTTGAGGCCCCACATCCACGGCGCGGTGAGCGTGCCGCCGGCGGCCACGCGGTTCCACGCGACCACGAAGGTCTCGTCGGTGAGCTGCGCGCCGATGAGCGCGTTGCGCCACGGGGCCACGCGTGCGAGCGCCGGGGCGAGCGCCGCGGAGAGCAGCAGGTGGCGGAGGTTGACGAAGAACACCGTGACGACGATCGCCGCGGCCGGGCTCGCCGCCGCGAGCATCGCCGCGACGACGAACTGCGCGGAGCCCGCGTAGAGCACCAGCGACAGCAGCGCCACTTCCGCCACCGACAGCCCCGCGGCGCGCTCCACCACGCCCGCCGCGAAGCCGATCGAGAGATACCCCAGCACTACCGGCAGGGCCGCCCTCGCCCCTGCCGGGAAATCGGTCCCGCTAGGCAGCGGGCAGCTCCCGCGCGGTGATGGTGTAGCGGAAGCTGTCCGGGTCGAGGCTGTCGAGCCGCCCGTGCGCCGTCTCCGCCTGCGGATACATGAGGAACGGCACCTTCGCGCCGCTCGAGCCCGGCAGCGCGACGTCGTGCGCGACGTTGTACGCCAGCCAGTTCATCTCCCACGAGCCGAAGAGCTTCGGCCGCACCGCCTTCACCAGCGGATCGTCGAGCGTGGTGGGCTGCGCCTTCTCCTCCAGCACCACCTTGCGCACGTCGGCGGGATCGACCGGCACCCAGCCGTAGCCGGCGAGGAACACCTCGGCGCGGCAGTGCTGCGCGCGCGTGACGTTCGCCGTGCCGGCGCCGAGGCTGCGGTAGCCGAACTGCGACTTCGCGACGCGCAGCCCGTAGACGTCGCGGGCCGGCAGGTTCACCGCGCGGGCGAGCGCGACGTAGAGCGCATTCAGGTCGGCGCACTTGCCGCCCAGGTTGCCGGTCTCCAGCATCGCCTTCACGTCGCCGGTGCCGCAGCCGCGGGTCTTGGGATCGCGGAAGGTGTTGTCCACGATCCAGTCGTAGATCGCCTGCGCCTTGGCGAGATCGGTGCGCGCGCCGCGCGTGATGTCCTGCGCGGTCGTTCGGACGATGCCGTCGGTGGGCATGAAATCGGTCGCCTCGGTGTAGAAGCGCGTCGTCGAGGCATCGAGGCGTTCCTCGGACACCGGCTTGCCCCAGGTCACGGCACGGTCGCGCGTGGCGAACTGGCTCGTGACCGCAAGCACCGGCGCGGTCTCGCCCGCCCCCCACTCGGCCGCGACCATCGACGCGCCGTACTTGCCGTCGCGCACCAGCCGCGCGCTGGCCGCATTGCCCGACCACGAGCTGCCGACGGTGCGCTGCCAGGACTCGTCCATGGACGGCACCGGCACCCAGACGCGGGTCGCGCCTACCGGCTTCGCCACCTCCACGCGCGTGACGATCTCGAACATTCGCCACGAATCGGCCTGGCGGGGCTCGTAGGGCAGCTGCTGCGCGGCGGCGAGGCGCGGAAAGGCGTGCAGGGCGGGCAGCGCGGCGGCGGCCCCGAGGAAATGACGGCGCTTCATGGCATGAACCCCCAGTTCGGAGAGCAGCGAGGTCGTTGCAGGCGTCCGCGGGCGCGGACCGTTGTCATGCAAGTGTAACGGTTGACGGGGCCGTGCGGTGTAACCGGTGCTGGACCCTCTCAGCGCAGCAGGCCGCGGACCGCATCCTCGACGGCCGGCGCTGCGGCGTCGATCTCGCCGATCGCCGCGTAGCGGATGCGGCCCGCCGGATCGATGACGTACGTGGTGGGCAGCACCCGCGCCTTCCAGGCCTTCGCCGTGCCGGTATCGCGGTCCATGAGCACGGCGAGCTTCACCGGAACCTTGGACAGGAACTCGCCGATGCGCGCCTCGCCCTCGCCGTAGTTCACGGCGAGCACCACGAGCCGGCCGTCCATCCGTGCCTGCAGGCGCTCGAACGAGGGCATTTCCGCCCGGCAGGGCTCGCACCACGTTGCCCAGAAATTCACCAGCACCACCCTGCCGCGATAGTCCGCGAGGCGGTGCTCGCGACCGTCGAGGTCGCGCAGCGCCAGCGGCGGCGTGGCGCCGCCGGTCCAGGGCTTCAGCTCACCGCCCGTCGCCGGCGCGGCGAACGCGGCGGCGGCGAGCATCGCGACGAGCGCCCGCGTCCCCATCAACCGCCCGCCGCGGCGCGCCGCGGCGCCTCGGTGCGGACGCTGCCCGGCGCGTCGCGACGGCCCTGCGCGGCGAGCTGCGCGAAGTCCTCGGCATAGCGCCGCAGCTTCGCGACCGCGTGGTCGCGCTGCTTCGGCGTCAGCGTGCGGTCGAGGTCGAGGATCAGCCGCACGAGCTCGGCCTCCCGCGCCTTCGCGAGGCGCGCGTACTCGGGACCGCGGCCGCGCTCCACGTCGAGGACGTACGTGGTGAGCTTCGCGCGCAGCGCCGGGCTGGTGCGATGCTCCTCCAGCAGCCGCAGGAGCTCGCGCTGCCGCCGGCGGCGGTCCTCGATCATCGCCGGCACCATCGCCGCGCCGTTGCGGACGAAGCCGCGCACGAGCTCGGTCTGTTCGGGCGTGAGCGGACCGACCCATTCCTCGAACCGGCCGGCGATGGTCTTCGCGCGCTGCCGCTCGCGCTTGGCGGGGTCGACGGTGGCGAATTCCTTGGCGAGCTTCTCGTTGCCCTCCGCCATCTTCCGCTCGAGCGCGGTGTAGTTGGCGGGCGTGAACGTCGCGGCCACCGGCGTGATCTCTTCCACCGCCTGCTCCGCCATCACGCGGTAGCGGGCCCGCACGCCCTCGATCGCCCACTGCACGTCCTCGCGCGTGAGGCCGCGCGCGACCCGGTCGGCGGCCTCGTCGAACAGGCGCGCATAGGCCGGCAGCTCCTCGCGGCGATGCCAGGCGTGGAAGTCCTCGATGCCGGCCCGCATGAGATCGGCCTGGTCGCCGTGCAGGTCGAACCACTCGTGCGCCGCGACGCGCAGCGCGTAGTCCGCGTTGTTGTACGCGAGGCGCATGACGCTGCCGCAGCCGGCCAGGGCCAGCACGGCGGCGACGAGCACGAGCGTTCGCAGCTTCACCAGTAGTTCTCCACCGTGATGTGGCCCGGCGAGCGGCGGCGGTGCTTCTTCATGCCGCGCCCCTTGAGCGTCTCCGTGACGTCGGTCACCGCCTCCGGATTGCCGCAGATCATGACCTGCGACGTGGCCGGCGCGAGCGCGAGTCCGGCTGCGCCCTCCAGCCGCCCGTCGGCGATGGCCGGCGGAATACGGCCTTCCAGCGCCCCCGGATGCGCGGCGCGGCTCACGAACGGCACCATGCGGAAGCGCTCGCCGCGCTTTGCCAGGATCTCCTCGATGGTCTCGCGATAGGTGAGCTCTTCCGCATGCCGGACCGCGTGCACCAGCACGCAGTGGCGGTAGCGCTGCCACGGCGTCTCGGTCTTGAGGATGGACAGGAACGGGCCGATGCCGGTTCCCGTGGCGATCAGCCACAGCGTGTCCGCGTCCGGCACCTCGGAGAGCACCAGGAAGCCCGACGGATTGGGCGCCAGGAACACCACGTCGCGCGGCTCGAGCCGCGCGAGGCGCGGCGTGAGCGGTCCCTCCGGCACGACGATGTAGTAGAACTCGTAGGGCCTTTCCTTCGGCGCGTTCACGAAGGAGTACGGCCGCGCCACCATCTCGCCGTCCACGCCGAGCGCGAGCTTGGCGAACTGCCCGGCCTCGAAGGCGCCGATGTCGGCATCCACCCGGAGGGAGTACAGCCGCTCGGTCCACCGCCGCTGCGCGACGACGGTCCCCTCGATCCACCTGGCCGTCATGGGGTCGTCTCGTAGGGTTCCATGTCGAGGAGTTCGAGCCGCGTGCCGAGCATCACGATGCTGCCCTGCCGTCGGTTGTTGCCGGTCTCGCTGAACTCGAAGCGGTAGTGGCGGCGCAGCGCCAGCCGACCCGCCTCGTTGCGCGCGAAGCGCGTGCGCACGCACTGCACGGTGTCGTCGAGAAACTGCACGTCGCCGCGGGCGCACGCCTGCTTCCCGAGCGCGACCGCGCGCTCGCGCACACGCAGGCTGTCGAGCACGAACCACGCCACCGCCGCCGCCGCAAGGATCCCCGTGAGCTCGCCCACGGCCGCGTCACGAGTAGTGCCGGATCAGCCACTCGGTCACCAGCGCCGGCTTGTCCTGGCCCTCGCGTTCCACCGTCACGTGCCACGCGGTCTGCACGCCACCCTCGACGGGCTCCACGGCGCCGAGCTGGAAGCGCGCCCGCACCCGGCTTCCCGCCGGCACCGGCCCGGTGAACCGCAGCCGGTTCACGCCGTAATTGATGCCCATGCGGCGGCCGTCGAACTCGATGGTGTCGCCGAGCAGCTGCGACAGCACCGACAGCGTCAGGAAGCCGTGCGCGATCGTGCCGCCGTAGGGGGATTCGCTTGCCGCGCGCTCGGCGTCCACGTGGATCCACTGGAAGTCGCCCGCCGCTTCCGCGAACTTGTCGATGCGCGCCTGGGTGATGACCAGCCAGTCGCTGACCGCGACCTCCTTGCCGACCCAGCGCGGGAGGTCGGCCAGATGCAGGGTGACCTTGGACATGCGGCGATTCTGCCACGGCGGCGCCGCCGGCCCGGTTTCGCCCGATGGTGCGGCCGCGGCCTCGCCACTCGACCGATTGCGCCGGCCGGCACGACGCCGGAGAATCGCGAGCGATGCCCTCCGCCGCCAAACTCTTCGTCACGCTGGGCGCACTGGCCGCGGCGCTTGCCGTCGCGCTCGGAGCGTTCGGCGCGCATGCGCTGCGCGCCAGACTGCCGCCCGACCTGCTCGCGGTGTACCGCACCGGCGTCGAATACCATTTCTATCATGCCCTCGGACTCGTGCTGGTCGGGCTCGCCGCGCTGCACCTGCCGGAGAGCGGCCCGCTGAAGGCCGCCGGCTGGGCGATGCTCGCCGGCATCGTGCTGTTCTCCGGCAGCCTCTATCTCCTCGCCACCACCGGCGTGCGCGCGCTCGGCGCCGTCACGCCGGTCGGCGGCGTGGCCTTCATCGCGGCCTGGTTGCTGTTCGCCTGGGCGGCCGTGCGCACCTGAGGACCTCCCGCATGCACCTGCGCTTTCCCATCGCCATCCTCGCCGCCGCCCTGCCGCTGCTCGGCGCCATCTGGCAGGCCGACGCGGCCGACCGCGACCGCGGCATGGTGCTCTACGAGGCGCGTTGCGTGGCGTGCCACACCACCAGCGTCCACAACCGCGAGAACCGCAAGGCGAAGAGCTACGCGGAGGTGCGCGAGTGGGTCACGCGCTGGAGCAACTTCCTGGGCAGCGACTGGGGACCGGCGGAGATCGACGACGTCTCGCGCTACGTCAACGAGCGGTTCTACAACTTCTCCTGCCCCGTGGAAGTCTGCCGCGTCGGGTCCTGACGCGCGCGATCCTTCAGCGGGACGCGCCCTCCAGCAGCCGCACCACCTCCGCCTCGCCGCGCCCGCGCGCGAGGTCGACGGCGCGCTCGCCCGCCTTGTTGCGCAGGGTCGGGTCGGCCCTGCCCTCGAGCAGCGCCTTCACGGCCTCGGTGTGACCGCCGTCCGCGGCGGCGTGGAGGGCGGTGTGGCCCGCATCGTCCTGCGCATTGACCGGGGTGCCGAGCGCGAGCAGCCGCCTGATGGCCGCGGCGTTGCCGGCGCCCGCCGCCCAGAAGAGCGGTCCCTCGCCCGCCTTGTTCCGAACGCGTACGTCGGCGCGCGCGGCGACGAGCGCATCGATGACCGCGGTCGAGCCGTCCATCGCGGCGACGTGCAGCGGGGTTTCGCCGGTCGGCGTCGACGTCGACGCATCGGCCTTGCGCTCGAGCAGCGCACGCACCGCGTCGAGGCGTCCGTATTCGGCGGCGACGAAGAGCGCGGTCTCGCCGTCGTCGTTCTTCGCCTCGAGGGCGGCGCCGCGGGACAGCAGCAGCGCGATCGCCGCGGCCTGCCCGGCGCGCGCGGCCGCGTGCAGCGCAGTCGCCCCGTTGTCGCCGCGCCCGTTCGGGTTGGCGCCCGCGTCGAGCCAGCGCGCGAGCGCCGCGAGGTCGCCCGACGCCGCCACTTCCTGGAGGGGCGTCTGCGCGGCCGCGTGCAGGGCGACGCACGCGGCGGCGATCGCGAGCAGCCGCCTCATGCCGGCGCCGCCGCGGGCGCCGCCGCACGCGGCCCGGCGGCGCGCAGGGCCTCGTGCTTGCGCCCGAGATAGAGCGCGGTCGCCAGCCAGAGGAGCGCGATCGGCACGCCGACCCACGCCATCGCGGCGAGCGACAGGCCCGCCGCCTTGAGCGCCGCCGCAAACCAGCTCGACGCGGCGTCGCCGCCGCGATGGATCACCGTGTCGATCACGTTCTTCGCCTGGTACTTGTCGTCGTGGGAGACGACCGTGAAGAGCGTCTCGCGCGTCGGCTTGGAGATGGCGAACTCGCCCGCCCGGCGCAGCACGCCCACGGCGACGAGCACCGGCAGCACGTTGTACGCCCCGAGCGCGGCGAACCCGATGACCGACACCACCGGCAGCGCAAGGAGCATGAACGTCGCACCGAGCCGGGCGAACAGGCGTCCGGTGACGAAGAGCTGCAGCCCGAGCGTGAGCGTGTTGATCGCGAGATCGACCGCGGCGAAGAGCCGCGTGCGCGTGGCGGCGTCGGGAATCGCCTCGCGCACCAGGCTCACCTGCTGGAAGTACAGCAGCGTGCCGAGCACGGTGTAGCAGGCGACGAACACGCAGATCGCGGCGAGATACGGCGAGCGCGCGATGCGCACGATGCCGATCCACAGGCTCGGCTTCCCGCCCTCGGCCGCCTCCGCGCGGAGGAAGCGGCGCGCGGGGGCGCGGCGCAGCAGCGCGGCGATGCAGACCAGCGTCACGAGCAGCGTGCCGGCCGAGGCGAGCAGCAGGCTGTCCACGCCGACCAGCGGGACCAGCGCACTCGCCGCCAGCGGGCCGGCGATGGCGCCGAGGCTGCCGCCCGCGGAGATGAAGCCGAAGAGGCGACGCGACGCCTCGGTCGAGTAGAGGTCGGCCATGAAGCTCCAGAAGACCGACACCACGAACAGGTTGAAGACGCTCACGAAGACGAAGAAGTACGGCGCGACCGCCACGCGCTCGACGCCGCTCACGAGCACGGCGTGGAAGGCGGCCAGCAGCGCCGCGAACGTCACGTAGACCACGGGCAGGAGCCGGTTCACCGGCAGCCGCGAGGCGAGCCATCCGAACACCGGGATGATCGCGACCATGGTGAGGAAGGTCGCGGTGAAGAGGTGCTGCAGGCGCTCGGCGCCGTACTGCACCGCCATCTCGTCGCGCACCGGGCGGATCATGTAGTACGCCGCGAGCAGGCAGAAGAAATAGGCGAACGACCACAGCACCAGCGCGATCTCGTCGCGCTTGACGTCCACCATTCTGCGGAGCAGCCGCTCCATGCCGCGCCCTCCCCCAGTCGCCGGGGCGGCAAGTGTACTAAGGAAGGTCGGATCCCCGGAGAGCGCGGGCCTAATAGAAGATGGACCCGTCGCGCCGCTTGCGGAAGGTGTATGCGGGCCGCGCGCCGAGCGGCACCGGCAGGTCCGACTCGATGTCCACCGAGACGGACACCGCCCCGTCGGGACGGCGCCGCGCCCGCGCCGACACCTTCACCGGCACGCCGTCCACGACGCGGGCCGCGGGCGGGTCGGCGCCGACCCCCGTGAGCTCGTCGAAGGGCTTGCTCTCGTACTCCTTGCCGACGGCGTCGGCGATGGCCTGCAGGAGGGCGAAGTTCTGGCGGCGTTCGTCGAGGGAAACCGGGGAGTTCACGATGGGAATTCGGGCCAGGCGGGAGCCTACGATTAGACGGTGCGCGGGCCGCCGCCTGCGACCCGGCCGTGGCGCCCGGCGTGAAGAATTACCGGCCGCGCGTCACGCGTCCGAGGCCGCGTCCACCGGAGTCGGCCGGCCGCCACCTCGCGCGACGGGGGAAAGCGACATCCGTGCCTCGGGCCAGGCCCGCCTCGCCCGACGGCCCCTCAATCGCGCAGGACCGCCGGCAGCCACAAGGCGAGTTGCGGGAAGAACAGCACCAGCAGCAGGCCGATGACCTGGAGCACCATGAACTGCAGCATGCCGAGGTAGATGTCCTTCAGCTCCCAGTCCGGCACCACCCCCTTCAGGAAGTACGCCGAGAGCGCCACCGGCGGCGAGAGCCACGCAGTCTGCAGGCACACCGCCACGAGCGTGCAGAACCAGACCAGGTCGATGCCGAGCTTCTGCACCAGCGGCAGCAGGATGGGCACGACGATCAGCACGATCGGCACCCACTCCAGCGGCCAGCCGAGCAGGAAGATGATCGCGAGGATCAGCAGCAGCATGACGGTCGGCGAGAACTGCAGCCCCAGCAGGCTCTCGGCGATCAGGTTCGCACTGCCCAGCCGCGAGAACACCGAGCCGAAGAAGTTGGAGGCGGCCACCAGCAGCAGGATCATGCTGGAGACTTCCAGCGTGGACCACATGGAGGCCTTGAAGCCCTTCCAGGTCAGCCGCCGGTAGGCCAGCGTGAGCAGGAACACCGCGAACGCGCCGACCGCGCCGGCGTCGGTCGGCGTCGCGATGCCGGCGAGGATGACGCCGAGCGTGGCGAGAATCACCACGACGACCGGCGCGATGCCGAAGACCAGCTCCTTGACGACGTACAGGGCGTTCGGCGCGCGGTCCTCCATCGCGAGCGGCGGACCGAGCTCGGGGTTCAGGTAGCTCCGCACGAGGCAGTAGCCGATGTAGAGACCGGACAGCAGCAGTCCGGGAATCACCGCGGCGGCGAAGAGATCCGTCGCCGGCACGCCGACCACCGGCCCCATCACGATGAGCATCACCGAGGGCGGGATCAGGATGCCGAGCGTCCCCCCGGCGGTGATGGCGCCCGCCGACATGCGCACGTCGTAGCGGCTCTTCTTCATCGCCGGCGCCGCCATGACGCCGAGTAGCGTCACCGACGAGCCGACGATGCCGGTGGCGGCCGCGAAGATGGTGGCGGTGAACAGCACCGCGAGGTAGAGCGAGCCGCGCACCGCGGCCAGCAGGAGCTGCACGGCGCGGAACAATCGCTCCATGAGCCCGGACTGCTCCAGCAGGTAGCCCATGAACAGGAAGAACGGCACGCTCGCCAGCGTCGTGTCCTTCATGACGCTGAACACCTGCAGCGTCATGAGGTACAGCACCATCTTGCCGAGGCCGATGTAGCCGAACACGAGGGCGACGGCGATGAGCGTGAACGCGATCGGGAAGCCGATGAAGATCGCCCCGAACAGCACCGCGAGCGACAGGAGGCCGATCCACTCCGGGCTCATCGCGCCCGGCTCCGGCCCTCGATCCACGCGCCGCTGCGCGCGGCCCAGGCGCTCTTGAGGAATTCGGAGACCCCCTGGATCAGCAGGAGCCCGATCGCGACCGCGAGCGCGAGCTTGAGGGGCCAGAGGATCGGCATCCACGGGCTCGACACCGCGCGCTCGTTGCGGCCGTAGCTCACCGTGAAGTAGTCCCAGCTCACCACCAGGAAGGCGATCATGCCGGGGAAGAAGAACAGGACGTAGCAGACGGCGTCGACCCAGCCCTGGGTGCGCGGCGACCAGCCGGCGTAGAGCGAGTCGGTGCGGATGTGGCCCTTGTGCAGCAGCGTGTACGCCGCCCCGAGCATGAAGAACGCGCCGTAGAGGAACGACGTCATGTCGTAGGCCCAGACGGTGGGCGCGTTGAAGAAGTAGCGCGCCACCACCTCGTACACAAGCGACAGCACCATCGGCACGATCAGCCAGGCGACGATGCGGCCGGACCAGAGGCTGATGGAGTCGAGAAAGTGGATGGTGCGGACGAGGCCGCGAGGGGGCGTCATCGAGTGCTCTCTCCCATGGGCACGATACCGCCGCCGATCGATCGCCGCGCGGCTCGCATCGCCAACCGGAGGTTGGCGATGCTCGAGCTGCGGTCCGCGCGCCCCACGTGACGCATCGGCCGGTTGAGCGTCACCGCACCTGCGGTGACGCTCCAACCGGTTGGTGCGTCACGTCGTCATCACTTCTTCTGCAATGCCGCGTTGCCAAGCCCCGAGTACAGATCGAGAATCTTGGTCCAGTAGGGAACGACGGTGGTCGCAAAGCTTTTCTGCGAATCCAGCACCTGCTTGAAGAACGGATCCTTCTGCGCGTACCGGTCGAGCACCACCTGCGTCGCGCGCACGAACTCGGGGTAGAAGTCCTTCGGCGTGTCGTGGATCTGCACCTTGTGCTCGTTGCGCAGCTTCACGATCGCCTGCGCGTTGCGGAACACGTTGAA
>CAZKHE010000150.1:0-10747 GCA_964552535.1 uncultured Enterobacteriaceae bacterium
TCGTCCAGCTCGTACACCAGCGGGATCGCCGTGGGGATGTTGAGCTCGACGATCTCGTCCTCGCTCACGTCGTCGAGATACTTCACCAGCGCGCGGATGCTGTTGCCGTGCGCCGCGATGAGCACGCGCTGACCGGACTTGACGGCCGGCGCGATGGCCCCGTTCCAGAGCGGCAGGAAGCGCGCGACCGTGTCCTTCAGGCACTCGGTGCGCGGCAGCTCCTCGGGCCGGAGTGCGGCGTAGCGCGGATCGCCGGCCGGCCCGCGCGGGTCGCCGGGCTCGAGCGCCGGCGGCGGGGTGTCGTAGCTGCGGCGCCAGACCTTCACCTGCGCGTCGCCGAACTTCGCCGCGGTCTCGGCCTTGTTGAGGCCCTGCAGCGCCCCGTAGTGGCGCTCGTTCAGGCGCCAGGAGTGATGCACCGGGATCCACATGAGATCGAGCTCATCGAGCGCGAGCCACAGCGTGCGGATCGCCCGCTTCAGCACCGAGGTGTAGGCCACGTCGAACACGTAGCCTTCCGCCTTCAGCAGCTCCCCCGCCCGGCGCGCCTCCTCTCGGCCATGGTCCGACAGGTCGACGTCGGTCCACCCGGTGAAGCGGTTCTCCTTGTTCCAGACGCTCTCGCCGTGGCGGAGCAGGACGAGCTTTTTCATGGTCGATTCCTGTCGCGGGGCCTGAAATTCTATAATAGGCGTCTCGACTTCCCCGCGCCCGCCGGGCGCGCACCCGCACCGTGCACCGCGAGATCATCCTCGAACTGATGGCCAAGCAGGAGCAGATCGACATGGCCGCCCGCGCCATGAAGGCGATCGGCCATCCGCTGCGCCTCAAGATCCTCTGCGTGCTCGGCGAGGAGGAGGTCAGCGTGCAGGACATCGTGGAGGCGGTGGGAACGTCCCAGAGCAACATCTCGCAGCACCTCGCCATCCTGCGCGAGAAACGCGTCCTCAAGACGCGCAAGGACGCGAACCGCGTCTATTACCGCATCGGCGACCAGCGCATCCTCCAGCTCATCGGCATGATGCGCGAGGTATTCTGCGGCGTGAACCACTAGGCTTTCGTCTCCCATGAAGTTTATCCAGGACAACATCTTCCTCATCGCCGTCGCGTTCATGTCGGGCGCCATGCTGGTGTGGCCCCTCGTGCGCCGCGGCGCCGGCGGCGCGGTGGTCAACACCCTGCAGGCCACCATGATGATCAACAAGGAGGACGCGCTGATCCTCGACGTGCGCGAGCCCTCCGAGTACAACGCCGGCCACATCCTCAACGCGCGGAACATCCCGCTCGGCGAGCTGGAGAAGCGCGTCGGCGAGCTGTCGAAGTGGAAGGACAAGCCCATCGTGGTGAGCTGCGCCTCCGGCAACCGCTCGGGGTCGGCGGTGGGGACGCTGAAGAAGCACGGCTTCGCCCGCGCGGTGAACCTGGCCGGGGGCTTCGGCGCCTGGCAGCAGGCCGGCCTGCCGGTCGGGAGGGGCTAGGCCATGGCACGCGTCACCATGTACGTCACCGGCGTCTGTCCGTACTGCCATCGCGCGGAGTCGCTGCTGCGGTCGAAGGGCCTGACCGAAGCCGATCTCGAGATCATCCGCGTCGATCGCCAGCCGGAGCGACGCCAGGAGATGATGGAGCGTTCGGGCCGGCGCACGGTGCCGCAGATCTGGGTCGGCGACCGCCACGTCGGCGGCTGCGACGACCTGCACGCCCTCGAGGCGCAGGGCGGCCTCGACGCGCTGCTCGCGCGGCAGCAGTAGTTCGGGCAGCACCCCGGCGCCAGGCGCCGGGCGCAACATCCGCAGCACGGGCGCTCGATCCTGATCGCTCGCAAGCCTCACCATCGGAGCATTCATGAGCGATCAGCAGCAACCCGTCTTCAGCATCGACAAGATCTACGTCAAGGATCTCTCCCTCGAGGTGCCCAACGCGCCGCAGGTGTTCCTCGAGCAGGCGCAGCCGCAGCTCGAGGTGCAGCTCGCCTCCAGCGGCGAGCGCCTTCCCCAGGATGGCCTCTACGAAGTGGTGGTCACGCTGACCGTGACCGCGAAGGCGGGCGACAAGACCGTGTTCCTCGTGGAGGCGGCGCAGGCCGGCATCTTCACCATCAGCGGTGTGCCCGAGCAGGACCTCGACCCGGTGCTCGGCATCGCCTGCCCGAACATCCTGTTCCCGTACGCCCGCGAGACCATCGCAAGCACGATCAACCGCGCGGGCTTCCCGGCGGTGAACCTGGCGCCGGTGAACTTCGAGGCCATCTACGCCCAGCGGCTGCAGGAGCAGCAGGCGCAGAACGGCCCGCGCATCGAGATCGCGCATTGAGCATGCGGCGGGCGCTCCTCGCGGTGGCGCTCGCGTGCGCGGCCGTCCCGGCCGCCGCGCAGTTCCGCTCGCTGGCCGAGCCCGCCGTGCTCTACGACGCGCCGTCCGCCCGGGCGAAGAAGCTCTACGTCGCGTCCCGCGGCACGCCGGTGGAGGTGATCACCTTCGACGCCGGCTGGGCGAAGGTGCGCGACGCCTCGGGCGAGCTCACGTGGGTGGAGCGCAAGGTGCTGGCGGAGACGCGCACCGTCGTCGTCAGCGTGCCGGTGGCCGACGTCCGCGCGCAGCCCGCGGAAGCGGCGCCGCTCGCGTTCCAGGCGCAGTCCGGCGTGATCCTCGAACTGGTCGAGACCGGCGGCACGGGCTGGGTGCGCGTGCGCCATCGCGACGGCGCGAGCGGGTTCGCGCGCATCGGCCAGCTCTGGGGCGTGCAGTAACGCCCGCCGGCCGCCGACGCCCATGCAGATCGCCATCCTCGGTGCCGGTGCATGGGGCACGGCGCTGGCGATCTCGCTCGCCGCGCATCACGGGGTCGCGCTGTGGGCGCGCGATGCCGCCCAGCGCGAATCGCTGCGCGCCACGCGGCGCAGCCGCTATCTCGCGCAGGTCGCGCTGCCCCCGGGCATCGAGATCCGCGAAACGGTCGCCGACTGCGTGCGCGACGCGGCCCTGGTGCTCGTCGTCACCCCGACCGCCGGTCTGCGGGAGACGTGCGCGGCGGTCGCGGCGACCGGACGGCGGGTCCCGCTGCTCTGGGCCTGCAAGGGCTTCGAGGCCACCAGCAACAGCCTGCCCCACGAGGTGGCCGCGGCGATGCTGGGGCCTTCGGCCGCCCCGACCGGTGCGCTCTCCGGGCCGAGCTTCGCGCTCGAGGTCGCGCAGGGCCTGCCCACTGCGCTCACGCTCGCCTCATACGACGTGGCGTTCGCGCGCGACACCGCCCGGCTGCTGCACCACGGGCGGCTGCGGGTGTACTACCAGGACGACGTCGTCGGCGTCGAGGTGGGCGCCGCGGTGAAGAACGTGATGGCCATCGCTACCGGCATCTGCGACGGGCTCGGGCTCGGCCTCAATGCGCGCGCCGCCCTGATCACCCGCGGTCTCGCCGAGATCACGCGGCTCGGCGTGGCGATGGGCGGCCAGCACGAGACCTTCATGGGCCTCACCGGGATGGGCGACCTGATTCTCACCTGCACCGGCGACCTCTCGCGCAACCGCAAGGTGGGCCTGGGGCTCGGCGCCGGGCGCGCGCTGGACGAGGTGCTCGGTTCGCTGGGCCACGTCGCGGAGGGCGTGAACACCGCGCGCGAAGTCGACGTGCGCGCCCGCGCCCTGGGCGTCGACATGCCCATCACCCGCGCCGTATGCGCGGTCCTGTTCGAGGGGCTTGCGGCGCGCGCGGCGGTGGAGCGGCTGCTCGCGCGCGATCCCAAGGCCGAGGACTGAGCGCGGCTCACGGGACTGCCCCTTCCGCGACGGGGCCGCGCTCGGGACGGGCGCCTGGCGGCCTCACGGCGTGCGCGCCACCACCCAGTTGACCACCTGCACGGCACCCGCGGCCTTCAGCGTGCGCGCGAGCTCGGCAAGCGTCGCGCCGCTGGTCATCACGTCGTCCACCACCGCCACCCGCAGGCCGGGCAGCGGCCGGGCCGCGGCGAACGCGCCGCGCACGTTCTGCGCCCGGGCGTCGAGCGGCAGGTCCACCTGCGGCGCGGTCGCGCGCACGCGCCGCGCGCTCCCCGGCGCGAACGGCAGCCCGGTCGCGCGGGCGAGGTGACGTGCGATCTCCACCGACTGGTTGAAGCCGCGCTCGGCGAGGCGTGCGCGGTGCAGCGGCATGGCGACGATCCGGTCGACTGCGGCAGCCGCACCGATGCGCTCGGCGAGCCGTTCGGCAAGCCAGCGTGCCACTTCCAGCCGGTTCCCGTACTTCAGTGCCTGCACCAGCCGATCCAGCGGATACTCGTACGCGAAGCACGCGATGGTCGCCTCGAAGGGCGGCGGGTCGGCGAGGCACCGTCCGCACACGCGGCCGCTCGCGCCGGGCAGGGCGCACCGCGGGCACGCATCGCCGAGCCAGGGCAGCTCGGCCGTGCACGGCGCGCAGACGTGGCGTGCGCCGCTCGGCGCGCCGCACAGGATGCAGTCCTGCGGCAGGAGTGCGTCGAGCACCCGCGCGCCCAGGTCGACCAGCGTCCGCGTTTTCATTTGACAGTCCCCGCGGCCATTCTCCACCATGCCGGGCGTCGGAGCAGAAGGAAGCGACATGGAAGTGAGCAGCATCGAGATGCCCGTGCGCCGCGCGTCGGCGGCCGCGGCCCTGCGCGACGAGGTGGAGCGGCTGTTCGCGCTGCCGTTGTTCGCCCTGGTGGAGCGTGCGCACGCGGTGCATCGCGAGCACTTCCCCGGCGGCGACGTGGAGCGCGCCACGCTCCTGTCGGTGAAGACCGGGGGCTGCCCGGAGGACTGCGGGTACTGTCCGCAGTCGGCGCGCTACGCCACCGGCGTCGGGGACGAGGCGCTGCTCTCCCTCGATGACGTGACCGCCGCGGCGCGCGCCGCGCGCGAGGCCGGTGCGACCCGCTTCTGCATGGGCGCCGCGTGGCGCGGTCCCAAGCAGCGCGACCTCGATCCGGTGCTGGACATGATCCGCGCGGTCAAGGCGCTCGGGCTCGAAACCTGCGCGACGCTCGGGCTGTTGCGCGAGGGCCAGGCGGAGCAGCTGCGCGACGCGGGCCTCGACTACTACAACCACAACCTCGACACTTCCGCCGAGCACTACGGCGCGATCATCGGCACGCGCACGTTCGACGATCGCCTCGCGACGCTCGCGCGCGTGCGCGACGCCGGTCTCGCCGTGTGCTGCGGCGGCATCGTCGGCATGGGCGAGCCGCGGGCGGCGCGCATCGGGCTCATCGCGGCGCTCGCGAGCCTCTCGCCGCAGCCGGAATCGGTGCCGATCAACCACCTCGTCGCGGTGCCGGGGACGCCGCTCGCCGATGCACCGGGCCTCGACTGGACCGAGTTCGTGCGCACCATCGCGGTCGCGCGCATCGTGATGCCGCGCGCGCGCGTGCGGCTGTCGGCGGGGCGGCGCGAGATGAGCGAGGCGGTCCAGGCGTGGTGCTTCTATGCCGGCGCGAACTCGATCTTCTACGGGGACCGTCTGCTCACCACCGGCAATCCCGACGCCGCCGCCGACGACGCGCTGCTCGACAAGCTCGGCGTGGGCTGAGGGGGGCGCACGGCGTGCACACGCTGGCGGCGCTGCTGGACGCGCTTTCCGCCGGCGCCGCGACGGCGGAGTCGGTACTGCGCGAAGCGCTCGCCCGCATCGATGCGCCGGACGGGCAGGGCCGCGTCGCGTTCATCTCCGTGGATGCCGAGGGCGCGCGGCGCGATGCGCGCGCCGCCGATGCCGTGCGCCGCGCCGGCCGCTCGCCGCGCGCACTCGACGGCGTGCCGGTCTCGATCAAGGACCTCTTCGACATCGCCGGCGAGGTGACCACCGCCGGCTCCCGCGTGCTTGCCGACGCGCCGCCCGCCAGCGCGGACGCCCCCGCCGTCGCCCGCCTGCGGGCCGCCGGCGCGGTGCTCGTGGGGCGGACGAACATGACCGAGTTCGCCTTCTCGGGGCTCGGACTGAATCCCCATTACGGCACGCCGCTGTGCGGCTGGGACCGCGCGCAGGCGCGCATCGCCGGGGGCTCCTCCTCGGGCGCCGCGGCGTCGGTGGCGGAGGGCATGGCGTACGCCGCCCTCGGGACCGACACCGGCGGCTCGCTGCGCATCCCCGCGGCCTTCTGCGGCCTCGTCGCGTTCAAGCCGACCGCGTCCCGCGTCCCGCGGGCCGGCGCGTACCCGCTCTCGCCCAGCATCGATGCGGTGGGGCCGATCGCGCGCAGCGTCGATTGCTGTGCGCGCATGGACGGGGTGCTCGCCGACGAGCCGCCGGTGGCAGTCGCGATGCCGGTGCGCGGCGTGCGGCTCGCGGTGCCGGTGGGCGTGATGACCGCCGACCTCGATGCGGAGGTGGCGGCAGGGTTCGACCGCGCACTCGCGCGGCTGTCGGCTGCCGGGGCGCTGATCACGCCGGTGCGCAGCGCCGCGATCGAGGCGGCCGCGCGCAGCGGGGTGCAGGGCATCGTGGCCTGTGCCGAAGCCTGGGCGCTGCATCGTCGGCTCCTCGCTGCGCGCGGCGACGAGTACGACCCGCGGGTGGCCCGCCGCGTGCGAGCCGGCAGCGACATCGCGGCGGTCGATTACGCGGAGGCGGTGCGACACCGCTCGGCGCTGGGAGCGGGGTGGGCCGAGGAGGCGGCGCGCTTCGATGCGTACGTGGCGCCCACCGTCGCCTGCGTGCCGCCGCGCCTGGCGCCGCTCGAACAGAGCGCGCTCGAGGATTACGCGGCCGACCTGCGGGTGCTGCGCAACACTTCCATCGTGAATGCGCTCGACGGCTGCGCGCTGTCGCTGCCCTGCCATGCGCCGGGCGAAGCGCCGGTGGGCCTGATGCCGTTCGCACCCGCCGGCCGCGATCGCGCGCTGCTCGCCCTCGGCCGCGGGCTGGAGGCGGCTCTCGCATGACCGACGCGAAATTCGTGGACTGGGTCGACCACGCGGCCCTGGTGCGCGCCTTCGATCGCGCGGCGGCCCGGGGCGCGGAAAGCTTCATCGCGCGCGAGATCGAGCGCCGCATGGCCGAACGGCTCGACTACATCAGGCACGCGCCGACGCGGATCATCGACGCCGGCTGCGGCACGGGCGAGGGCGTCGCCGCGCTGCGGTCCCGCTATCCCCAGGCGGAGATCGTCGCCCTCGATACCTCCGGCGGCGCGCTTGGCCGCGCGCGCGGTTCGCGTTCGCTCGGCACGCGGCTGCGCGCGCTGGTGGGGCGCGCCGAGCCGAGCTATGTACGCGCCGATTTCTCCGCGGCGGCGCTCCGGCCGGGGGCCTGCGACATGCTGTGGTCGAACGTCGCCCTCGCCTGGTCTCCGGACGTGCCGGCGACCATCCGCGGATGGGGCGCCGCGCTCGCGCCCGGCGGCCTCGCCATGTTCAGCACCTTCGGCCCGGATACGCTGCGCGAGCTGGCCGCCGCGTTCGCTGACTGCGACGCCGCGCCGCACGTCCACCCCTTCACCGACATGCACGACATCGGCGACATGCTGGTGGCCGCGGGCTTCGGCGAGCCGGTCATCGACATGGAAGTGATCACGCTCACCTACGCCTCGCCCGAAGCCCTGATCGCCGAGCTGCGCGCCGCGGGGTATGCCAACGTGCGGACGGACCGGCGGCGCACGCTCACGGGGCGCGGCCGCTGGCAGCGGATGCTGGATGCGTACGCCGCGGTGGCGCGCGAGGGCCGGGTGCCGGCGACGTTCGAGGTCGTGTATGGCCACGCGTGGAAGGCGGCGCCGCGCACCGTGGCCGACGGCCGCGCCATCGTGCGCTTCGAGCAGCGGCCGGGGCGGCGAAAAAAGGCTTGAATGTCAAGCTCGTTCGTCAATAAGCGGGGTCGCGAACCTTGCTGATGCGCAGGCGACCGTGCTACATTCACGCGCCTCGAAACGGTTCCGGCACGATCGGGCCGTCACAGGTTCGGCCCCTGCATGGAAGACTCGCGCATCCGCCTGGAAGCGCCCGACGGCGGCGGTTTTGCCCTGACATCGCGGCGCAACTGCTCGATGGCGCCGGGAACGCTGCTCGCGCTGGTCGCCTTCACCGCGCTCTTCAATCTGGGGATCGGCGCCGCGTTCGCGGCGCTCGGCCTGTGGCTGGTGCTGCCGTTCGTCGGCATCGAGGCAGCGGCGCTGCTGGCGGCGTTCTACGTCGTCTGCCGGCACGCGGGAGACTACGAGCGCATCGCGCTCGCCGATGGCCGGCTGCGGCTGGAGGTGCGCGATGCCGAGAGGGTGCAGACCTACGAGCTCAATCCCGTCTGGGTGAGGGTGGTGGTCGGCGAAGGGAAGGGGGGAGCCGTGCGCTTGGCGTTGCGCTCGCACGGCAGGGAGATCGAGATCGGCCGCCACCTGGACGATGCCGGTCGCAGGCGGTTCGCCGCGCTGTTGCGCGAGCGGCTGGCCGAGGTTTAAGCACGAGCTTCGAAGAGGACGAGATGAGCGCAAGGGGCATGCAGCAGCGGTGGGGTCGGGCGGCAATGGGTCTTTTCGGGGGGCTTGCCCCGCTGGCGGCCCTCGCGCAGCAGGGGCGGCCGGAGCCGCGGCAACTCAACCTGCAGGAGCCCGTCACCCGGGTCGCGGCGCAGATCTTCGACCTGCACACCCTGATGATGGTGATCATCCTGTTCATCTTCATCGGCGTCTTCGGCGTCATGTTCTACTCGATCTACGCCCACCGGAAATCGGTCGGCGCGAAGGCCGAGCAGTTCCACGAGAACACCACGGTCGAGATCATCTGGACGGTCATCCCGTTCGTGATCCTGGTCGGCATGGCGTGGCCGGCGACCAAGGTGGTGCTGAACCTGAAGGACACGTCAAACCCGGACCTCACCATCAAGGCCACCGGCTACCAGTGGAAGTGGGGCTACGATTACCTCAAGGGGGAGGGCGAGGGCATCTCCATGCTCGCCAACCTCTCCACGCCGCGCGAGCAGATCGACGGCAAGGCGCCAAAGGGAGAAAACTACCTGCTCGAGACCGACACCCACCTCGTGGTCCCGGTCAACAAGAAGATCCGCATCCTCACCACCGCGAACGACGTCATCCATTCGTGGTGGGTGCCGGCGTTCGGCGTGAAGCAGGACGCGATCCCGGGCTTCGTGCGCGACACCTGGTTCCGGGCGGAGAAGGAAGGCATCTACCGCGGGCAGTGCGCCGAGCTCTGCGGCAAGGACCACGCGTTCATGCCGATCGTGGTCGAGGTCGTCTCGGCCGAGAAGTACAGCGCCTGGGTCGGCGAGCAGAAGAAGAAGATGGCCGCCGCGGCGGACGACCCGAACAAGCAGTGGACCGTGGCCGAGCTCGTCGCGCGCGGCGAGAAGGCCTACCAGGCCAACTGCGCGGCGTGCCACCAGGCCAACGGCGCCGGCATCCCGAACGCGTTCCCCTCGCTGGTGGGCTCCAAGGCGGTGCTCGGCGGCCAGGACGAACAGATCAAGATCGTGCTGCACGGGCGCAAGGGGGTGTTCATGCCCAACTCCCAGATGCCCCCGCAGGCGAATCTCTCCGACACCGAGATCGCCGCGATCATCACCTACACGCGCAACGCGTGGGGCAACAAGGCCCAGGACAACGAGGTCCAGCCGTCCGAAGTGAAGACGGCCCGCAAGTAGGCCCGCAGAACAGACTCAGGTTAGGAGAGAACCCATGAGCGCAGTCCTCGACCCCCACGGCCACGCGCACGACGACCATCATCATCACGCCCCGTCGGGGATCATGCGGTGGATCACGACCACCAACCACAAGGACATCGGCTCGATGTACCTGTGGTTCAGCTTCGTGATGTTCCTGACCGGCGGCGTGCTCGCCCTCGGCATCCGCCTGGAGCTGTTCCAGCCCGGCCTGCAGGTATGGAACCCCGAGTTCTTCAACCAGCTCACCACGATGCACGGGCTGATCATGGTGTTCGGCGCGATCATGCCGGCGTTCGTGGGCTTCGCGAACTGGCAGATCCCGCTCATGATCGGCGCGCCCGACATGGCGTTCGCGCGCATGAACAACTGGAGCTTCTGGCTGCTCCCGGCGGCGGCGGTGCTGCTCGTCTCGTCCTTCTTCGTGCCGGGCGGCGCCACCGCCGCGGGCTGGACGATCTACGTGCCGCTGTCGATCCAGATGGGCCCGGGCATGGATCTCGCGATCTTCGCCCTGCACATCATGGGCGCGAGCTCGATCATGGGGTCCATCAACATCATCACGACCATCCTCAACATGCGCGCGCCGGGGATGACGCTGATGAAGATGCCGCTGTTCGTGTGGACGTGGCTGATCACCGCGTACCTGCTGATCGCGGTGATGCCGGTGCTCGCCGGCGCGATCACCATGGTCCTCACCGACCGCCACTTCGGCACGTCGTTCTTCAACGCGGCCGGCGGCGGCGACCCGGTGATGTTCCAGCACATCTTCTGGTTCTTCGGGCACCCCGAGGTCTACATCATGATCCTGCCGGCGTTCGGGATCATCTCGCAGATCATCCCGGCGTTCGCCCGCAAGCCGCTGTTCGGCTACAGCTCGATGGTTTACGCGACCGCCTCGATCGCGATCCTGTCGTTCATCGTCTGGGCGCACCACATGTTCGTCGTCGGCATGCCGGCCGCGGGCGTGCTGTTCTTCATGTACGCGACGGTGCTGATCGCCGTGCCCACGGGCGTGAAGGTGTTCAACTGGCTGGCGACGATGTGGAAGGGCTCGATGACCTTCGAGACGCCGATGCTGTTCGCCGTCGGCTTCATCTTCGTGTTCACCATGGGCGGCTT
>CAZKHE010000151.1:0-10261 GCA_964552535.1 uncultured Enterobacteriaceae bacterium
CTCTTCGCCGTCAAGGAGGAAATGGAGAAGGCCGAGGCCCGCAAGCTGCAGCCCTACTTCATCCGATCCTTCTTCAGCCAAGCCTTCCAGCAGTTGGGCGGTGAACTGCGTCCACGCGAGCCGGGCCGGTACGAGATTACCAATGTCCCGGCCATCATCCGCGAGCGCGACCGCCAGATCACGGGCCGCGACCGCCGCAACGCCGACCCGGTGCTGCGTCGCTACGAGCGCGTGTGCTTCGAGAAGCAGTACGTCCGAGTGCTGGACCGCGTGGGCGCACCGATGGCCAGCCTGCTGCACCCCGCGCACCCGCTGATGCAGTCGGTCACCGACCTGGTGCTCGAAGCCCACCGCAACAAGCTCAAGCAAGGTGCCGCGCTGGTAGATCCAAGCGACATGGGCCTGACGCCGAAGGTGATGTTCATCATCGACCACTCGGTAAAGGAAGGCGCCGACCCCCTGCACGTGGTCTCACGTCGCATGCAGTTCGTCGAAATCGACCCCAAGGGCAACGCCATCAACGCCGGGTGGGCGCCGCACCTGGACTTGGAGCCGCTCGCCCCTGCCGACATGGCGCTGATCGAAGACGTGCTGGCCGCCCCCTGGATTGCCAAGGACCTGGAGCAAGTGGCACTGGGTCACGCATCCACCCACCTCGTGCCCGAGCACTTCGACGAGGTGCGCGCCCGCCGTGAAAAGACGGTGGACAAGACCCTGGCCGCCGTTCAGGAGCGCCTGGTCAAGGAGATCAACTACTGGTCCGACCGCTACATCAAGCTGCAGGACGACATCGCCGCCGGCAAAGACGTGCGCCTGACGCTGGAGAACGTCCGCCGCACCATCGACGACCTGACCGCCCGCCGCGAGACGCGCGAGAAGGAGCTGCTGGCCATGCGCCATGTCATCTCTGCCACGCCGGTGATCCTAGGCGGCTCGCTCGTCATCCCTGCCGGCCTGCTACTGCAGCGCAAGGGCCAGCCGGGCTGGACGGCTGACGCCGCTGCACGGACCCGCGTCGAGCAGATTGCCATGCGCGCTGTGATGGATGCCGAGCGCGCACTGGGTCACGACGTCATCGACGTGTCGGCCGACAAGTGCGGCTGGGACGTCACCAGTCTGCCCAAGGCCCTGGACGGCCGGCTGCCGCCCTCACGTCACATCGAAGTGAAAGGCCGCGCCATGGGCCAGACCACGATCACCGTCACGCGCAACGAGATCCTGTACGGCCTCAACCAGTCCGACAAGTTCATCCTGGCCATCGTGATGGTCGATGGCGAACAGCATGAAGGGCCGTTCTACTTGCGGCAGCCCTTCACTCAGGAGCCCGACTGGGCCGTCACCAGCATCAACCTCGATCTCGATCAGTTGCTCGCCCGCGCGCAGCAGCCAGCCTAAAGGAACAAGAACACATGGCGACCATCAAGGCTCCCAAGAAACTCATCGAGGTCGCGCTGCCGCTCGACGATATCAACGACGCCTCCTCGAAAGAGAAGTCGATTCGTCATAGCCACCCGTCGACCATCCATCTTTGGTGGGCACGCAGGCCCTTGGCGGCGGCGCGTGCGGTCATCTTTGCTCAGTTGGTCAACGACCCTGGCTATGAGCGCAATCTCGGACGCGGAGTCAACAAGGATCGAGCACGGATTGAGCGCGAGCGCTTGTTCAATCTCATCCGCAGGCTGGTCCGCTGGGAGAACATCGACGATAAGGTTCTTCTGGAAGAAGCCAGGGTTGAGATCGAGCGGAGTTGGAGGGAGACGTGCGACCTCAACCGCAATCATCCTGAGGCTGCCACGCTGTTCAATCCCGAGCGATTGCCGAACTTCCACGATCCCTTCGCGGGCGGCGGCGCCATTCCGCTCGAAGCTCAACGACTGGGGTTGACATCGAACGCGTCGGACCTGAATCCCGTGGCGGTGCTCATAAACAAGTCGATGATCGAAATCCCACAACGCTTTGCCGGCCGAGAACCTATTGCGGCAAAACCCAGACCAAAGAGCCACAAGGATGCCACCACAGACGGCTTCGAGGATTGGACCGGCACTCGAGGATTAGCGGAGGATCTGCGGCGATACAGCGCCATTCTGCGAGACAAGGCGAAAGCGAAAATTGGGCACCTCTACCCTCAGGTCGATGTCCCCGCTCAGCAGGGGGGTGGAAAGGCAACCGTCATCGCTTGGTTGTGGGCTCGAACCGTAAGAAGCCCAAACCCCGCCTTCTCACATGTCGAAGTTCCGCTGGCAGCGACATTCGTGCTTTCGGCGAAGCCCGGCAAAGAAGCCTACGTTGTCCCCGTTATCGAAGGGAACTCGTATCGGTTCGAGGTAACGATCGGAAGTCCGAACGACCAAGCCAAGGCGGGTACCAAGGCGAGCGGACGGGGCGCGAACTTTATCTGCCTCATGTCCGGGACCGCCATCAGCGGCGACTACATCAAGCGCGAGGGGCAGGCAGGCCGAATGGGCACGAGGCTCCTGGCAGTTGTGGCGGAAGCCTCTCGGGGACGGATGTACATATCACCGACCCCGGAGATGGAGGACGTCGCTAACTCGGCACAAGCGCTTTGGCGTCCCAGCGGCGACGTGCCCCCGCGGCTGTCAGGAGGGACCTGCGTCCCTTATGGGATGACGCAATGGGGTGATCTCTTTTCGTCACGTCAGCTCGTGGCGTTGAACACCTTCTCCGACTTGATCGACGAAGTCAAGTCAATGGTGATGACAGACGCCCGGGCGGCAGGTTGGGTCGATGACGAACGCGGTCTGGCTGAGGGCGGATCGGGCGCCAGAGCTTATGCAGAGGCGCTAGCCATATACCTTGCCTTCACACGCGACAAGGTTGTGAACTGGCTGTCAACGATTTCCCACTGGTGGCCCGGGCAGGACAAGATTCGTCCGACCTTCACGAGGCAGGCATTGCCTATGACGTGGGATTACTCGGAAGCTAACCCATTTGCAGGCGCGGCCGGTGACTTCTTAGTGGCTGCAGAGGGAATCGCCGACGCGATAGCAAGACTCCCTGTCACGAAGCCCGGGCGAGCTATTCAGAAAGATTGTCGACTACTGTCGAGCGACACCCCCATCATCATCTCAACGGATCCGCCCTACTACGACAACATCTTTTACGCGGACCTGTCGGACTTCTTCTATGTATGGTTGCGCCGAGATCTGAGGGCGATCTATCCAGAGGTCTTTGCGACACTGGCTGTCCCGAAGGCAGAGGAATTGGTGGCGACGGCGCACCGACACGGCAGCAAGGACAAGGCCGAAGCATTCTTCCTGAGCGGGATGACCGAGGCCATGAAGCGGCTTGCGGATCTGTCTCACCCAGCGATCCCGACAACGATCTACTACGCCTTTAAGCAGTCAGATGCGACCGACACTGGGACGGGGAACACGGGTTGGGAGACCTTCCTAGAAGCGGTGATTCGTGCTGGCTTTGCGATCACCGGGACATGGCCCATGCGCACTGAAAACACAGGCCGCATGGTTGGTCAAGGTGCTAACGCGCTCGCTTCTAGCATCGTCCTGGTTTGCCGCAAACGCGACAGCAGTGCGCACGCTATATCGCGTAGAGACTTTCTGCGTGAACTCAAGGAGGAACTCGCAGAAGCACTCGAGACGATGATCGGTGGCGGTATCGGTGTCTCGCCAGTTGCTCCAGTAGATCTGGCTCAGGCAGTAATTGGCCCCGGCATGGCGATCTTCTCGAAGTATTCCGCGGTCCTTGAGGCTGATGGAACTGCGATGTCAGTCCACACGGCGCTGACATTGATAAATCGCATGCTTACCGAAGGCGCTGACGAGTTTGATGCTGATACGCAGTTCTGCCTCGGATGGTTCGACGAGCAGGGGTGGTCTGCCGGAGAGTTCGGAAAGGCGGACGTGTTGGCTCGCGCGAAGGGAACCTTCGTGGACCACGTTCGAGAGGCAGGAGTAGTGGAGGCAGCCGCAGGCAAGGTACGGCTGCTGAGGCCGATCGAGTACCCAGCGGACTGGTCTCCTGATAGAGACAACAACACACCCGTTTGGGAAGCCCTGCATCAGATGATCCGAGGGCTGCGGGATCAAGGCGAGTCTGCTGCCGGTGCACTTCTGGCCGGTATGCCTCAGCGTGCCCAACCAATCCGCAGTTTGGCCTACCGGCTGTACACGCTTTGCGAGCGGAAGGGATGGGCCGAAGACGCCCGCGCCTACAACGAGCTCGTAAGCGCCTGGAGCAGCATTGAACAAGCCGCTGGCGAGGCTGGAGTCCTGGGCTCGCAGACCCAACTGGACATCTGATCGGGGAAGAACAATGGCACTGAAACCCTGGCGCGAGATCGCCGTACCTCACGAAGACGTGCTCAAGGGCACTTTCCAGCAAGCGGAGTTCGCTGCAGACCTATCGCGTGTGCACGCGGGCACGGCTACCGCCGAGTACCAGAACCCGGCGCTGTTCTATCAGCGCACTTTCATCACGGAGGGCATGCGCCTACTGCTCGACTCCGTGGTCAAGCGTCTCTCGGGCAAGGGTGGCGACCCGGTGATCCAACTGCAGACTGCCTTCGGCGGCGGCAAGACGCACACCATGCTGGCGGTCTACCACATGGCCAAAGGCGAGGTGCCGGCCAGCGACCTGCAGGGCGTGGCGGCCATTCTGGATGCGGCGCAGATCACCGAGCTGCCGCGCGCCCGCATCGCGGTGCTGGACGGCAACAAGTCGGCGCCCAACCAGCCGGTGAAGCGCGATGGCCAGGTGGTGCGCACGCTGTGGGGTGACCTGGCGTGGCAACTGGGCGGCGCCGAAGGCTACGCACTGGTGGCCGATGCGGATGCTTCGGGCACGTCGCCCGGCAAGGCGGTGCTGGAGACGCTGATGGCGCGCTGCGCACCGTGCGTGATCCTGATCGACGAGCTGGTGGCCTACGTTCGCCAGTTCGAGGAGGGCAAGACCCTCACGGGCGGCACCTTTGATTCCAACCTGTCGTTCGTGCAGGCACTGACTGAGGCGCTGAAGGCGGTGCCCACAGCGGTGCTGCTGGCTTCGCTGCCCGAGTCGGACAAGGAAGCCGGGAGCCAGCGCGGTGTGAAGGCGCTGGAGGCGCTGGCGCACTACTTCGGCCGCGTGCAAGCGTTGTGGAAGCCGGTGGCCACCGAGGAGGCGTTCGAGATCGTGCGCCGGCGGCTGTTCGCCTCGATCAACGACAAGCTGGCGATGGAATCGGTGTGCCGCGCCTTCGCCGACTTCTACACAGCCAACCGCGACGACTTCCCGCAGGAGACGCAGGAGAGCCGCTACTTCGAGCGGCTGGTGCACGCCTACCCGATCCACCCCGAGGTGTTCGACCGGCTCTACGAGGACTGGTCGACCCTGGACAACTTCCAGCGCACCCGGGGCGTGCTGAAGATGATGGCCAAGGTCATCCACCGTCTGTGGAAGGACGGCAACAACGACCCGCTGATCATGCCGGGCAGCCTGCCGCTGTACGACGCCGACGTGCGCAACGAGGTCATCTACTACCTGCCCCAGGGCTGGGACCCCGTGATTGAGCGCGACGTGGACGGCGAGCGGGCCGAGACCACCGAGATCGAGAACAAGGACACCCGCTTCGGCAGCGTGCACGCCTGCCGCCGCTCGGCGCGCGCGGTCTTCCTGGGCAGCGCGCCCAGCACCACGAACCAGCTGGTGCGGGGCCTGGAGCTGGAACGCGTGATCCTCGGCGTCATCCAGCCAGGCCAGCAGATCGGGTTGTTCAAGGACGCGCTGCGCCGCCTTGGCGACCGGCTGCACTACCTGAACCACGCCAACAACCGGTTCTGGCTCGATACGCGGCCCAACCTGCGCCGTGAGATGGAGGAGCGCAAGCGCCGCTTCCAGGACAAGGAAGACGTGTTCCCGACCGTCCGCGAGCGCGTCCAGCGCGGCTTCGCCAGCGGCGTGTTCGGCGGCATCCACGTCTTCACCGACAGCGGCGACGTGCCCGACGACTGGGCGCTGCGCCTAGTGGTGCTGCCGCCCGATGCAGCCTTCAGCAAGAGCGGCCAGAGCCTGGCCATCGACCGCGCGACCGAGATCCTGAAGAAGCGCGGCGACCAACCCCGCTTCAAGCTGAACCGGCTCATTTTCCTGGCCGCCGACTACGACAGCGTGAGCCGGTTGAAGGACCATGTGCGCTCGTATCTGGCGTGGCGCAGCATCGTCGCCGACTACAAGGACAACCGCATCGTCCTCGACAACCTGATGGCCAAGCAGGCGAACGCCAGCCTGGAACAAGCCGAGGAGACCGTGCGCCGCATGATTCGCGAGACCTACAAGTGGCTCGTGGCGCCGATGCAGGAGGCTCGCCCCGGCAAGGGCCTGTCCGAGCTGCGCTGGGAGCACTTCCAGGTCAACCCCGGCGCTCAGAACTGGTCGCAGGAGATCGAGCGCGTGCTCAAGGAGAACGAGCTGCTCATCAACGAGTGGGCGCCGATCCACCTGGCGAAGGTGCTCAAGGACTGGTTCTGGAAGGACGACGTCAAGGAGACCAGCGCCCTGAACGTCTGGCAGCAGAGCTGCCAACAGCTTTACCTGCCTCGTCTCAAGGACGACATCGTCTTTCAAACGACGATGGCCGCGGGCGCGGAGAGCCGCGACTTCTTCGGCTTCGCGCAGGGCAAGGAGGATGGCCGGTACGTCGGCTTCAGCTACGGCAAGCGCACGTCGCTGATCATGGACTCGTCACTGCTGCTGATCGAACCTTTCACTGCGGCGGCCTACATGGAGGCGCTGCGCGCGGCGGAGGAAGCCTCGCGGACCAAGGCTGCCGAGGCCGGAGGCGCATCTACAACGACAGCGACGACTGGCGGCGACGAGACGCCTCGTGTCGAAGACTCGGCCAAGGGCGGATACCAGTCCGCAACGAGCGCGGCGGGCCAGGCCGCGAAGAAGCAGTTCTACGGCAGCATCGAACTCGACCCGATCCTGGCGAAGAAGCAGTTCGCCGACCTGGTCGATGAGGTCATCCAGCAATTCACCACGCGCACCGGGGTGAAGGTAAAGATTGCCATCGAGATCCAGGCCGAGGCAGCCACCGGCTTCGACGACGGACTCCAGCGCGCGGTGAAGGAGAACTGCAACGTGCTGAAGTTCAAGAACGCTGAGTTCGAGGCTGGCGAGTGATGGTTGAGGACGGCGACTCCGCCGGAGGCGATCAGGGCGCCCCGCAGAAGAAGGGGCTCAACCTTGATCGCCTCTTCAGGCCGGCTACCGCCGTCCCGACGTCCCTCGGTATGCTTTACCTATATGGTCTGCGTACTTCGGACCTCAGCGCCTTGGAGACGCTGCCCGGCGAGGCGCCTATCGCCCGCATCCGGGCATTCCTGCCCCGCATAGCGAGCTTGGTCGAGGCAAAGGGGTTCAAGGACGAGCGGCCGCCGATGGTCGCTGAGGACGTTGATCGGCTGTCCGACGCAGAGGTTGAGCATGTCGCCGAGGTCTACGTCGCAACGCTTCTCCGTCGTCAACGAATCGATGGCGAAGAGTCAGCCACGCCTGAGCGCGAAGCCTCCGAACCGGCAGCAACCTACCTGGACCGACTGCTGAAGCACGAAGCCCAGGAACAGTCGCGACAGCTACGAAAGATGCACGAGAAGATGCTGGCATCGACCAGCAGCATCTTCGATCAGGTTCGGAAGAGTTCTTCCACATTAGGGTCGACACTCAGCGAGTTCGAGCGACTGACTAAGAGCTCACCGGCATTCGAGATTCACCAGCCGAGCATGGATCACTTCCACGCGATGAACGAGCACTTTGCTCGCCAGGCGCGCGAACGAGCTGAAGAGCTCGAGATGGTCAGGCTGACCGGGAAGATGACCGCTGAGTCGGCCAAGACGCTTAAGGACCTCGCAGAGGCAGCAACGGTCCTGCTGGAACAGCTGGACGAGCGTGACAAGAAGGCTGATCGCTCCACGAGAAAGCAGATCACCATCGCTGTCTGGTCGGTCGGCGTCTCAGCGGTGCTGGCCTTGTTTGCATTGATCGTCTCGGGCCTCGCCTACGTCCAAGACAAGGCCAATAATTCGGCTGGGGATAAGTGGCAGTCCGAACTGATCTCCGCTGTTCGGGATGGCAGCCGTCAGCGCGATGCGGCCGAGAAGGAAGCGCAACGCCTGCGTGATCAGGTCGCCGAACTTGAAGCCAAGATCGCTCGCATCGAATCGGCTCAGGCTGCCGATTCGCCGGCAAAGAGCGCGACTTCCGCGGCCCATCGGACCACCGGTCCCGCGAAGGCCTTGCCATCGCGTTAAGGCAAGCAGTGACCTGTGGGTGTCGCCATTGCTTCGTCTGTCAGCGTAGGAGGGAAGCGGTGAGATCCAATGAGTCCGCTGGTGTGATCGTGTCCGCAGTTGGAAAACTCGCGAGTTTCGTTTCGAGCGTCGCCGCGCAGATCAGGGCGGCTATCCAGGTCGGCGTCCCTTCTGCTGACGGCGCTGAGGCGCCTCGCGTAACCGAATGCGAACTGCCCTTTGGTGCGTCCGAAGCGCAACTGTGGGACGACGCTCCAGGGCGCATGACGCGAAACGGTCTCGGCAGCCTCGAGATCGGCGCAGGCAAGACGCGGGTCGACGAGTAGCTCAGCGCCTGCCGCTATTGCCGCCTCGATCCCTCTTCTCGGGCTCGGCGGAATCCGTGGCCCCAGATCTCGGCGTCGGTGCGGCCGGTCTCGGCTCGGGACCGGCGACCGGCACACCGTCTTTGTCGAAGTGCCATTCGCCGATCGGCTCGACCTTGGGTGGCGTGCCGATGTCGGGCCGGCTCGAATTGGCGCCCACGGTGTCCCAGACCGCTCGATTCCCACCATGGTTTGGGCTGATCTTGCCGAGTCGGACCGAGGACTTGTAGTTCTCGCTCAGGGTGCCGGCGTCCTGCGACACCTGAGCGCGCCCCTTGTCGATCCTGGCTTTGGTCTGGGCTTCGCCGGCATCGAGGCGACCTGCCAGGTCGTTCCCAACCGGTTGGCTGGGGACGGCGCGCTGCCGACTCTGGCGCGCACGGATCTCCGCCTCGTTGGTTGCAGTCTGCTGGCGGAGCGCGCCGCTGTTGTCCGCGCGCGGGCGGTCGTCGTGCTGCGAGCGAAGCGACGAATCAGGCCAGCCCATCGTCTCGGGCAGTGGCCGCGAAGGACCGAGCGGGTTGTCGATGGGCACGTAGCCTCCTGCCGAGCTACCGCCACGGGCGTACGAGTAGGCGATTTCGGTTACGGCGCGCTGTAGCTTGATCGGGTCTTCCTCGCGCAGGAGCCCGCGTTCGGCCAGGCGCTGCGCCGCATAGTTCGTGAAGTCGGTCTGGGTCCCGCTGCTCCATTCGCGCATGAACTGCGCCGTGCGTGCGAGTTCGCGCGCCCGGCCGTAGGCGGTGTCGCTGGTCGCTTGCCGCTCGGTGGCTTCCCGGGACGACGAGTCGTAGCCGGCGGTCGACGTCGTGCGGCTGCCCCGCGCCCACTGATAGGCGTCGGAGGAACGGAAGTCCTTGATCAGGGTGCTGGCTTCCGCGATCTGGGCGCTCTCGGCCGCCTTTCGGGCGAAGTCGTAGGCGCTTTGCAGGGTCTGCTGGTCGATCTGCCGGCCTTCCGCTCTCGCCTGGGCCCCGATTTGCGTGAGCGGAATACTGGCGCCAACGGACGCTGATGCGGCGACAGCCTTGCCCACCGTCGAGTCGTCGCTCAGGCCCAGCCGGCGATTCACGTCGCGGGCGACCGAGTTGAGGGTCTGGAACTGCGTGCTGGTCGAGCCGCCGTCGGAGGTGGCGGTGGCACCCGACCGCTGCTGTGAGCGCTCGTAGCCCTCCTGGATGGCGAGCGCGCGGGTCAGCGCCGTGGCCTGGCTGCGCTGCATGGCTTCGCGCTCGGTGCGTGCCAGCGACTCGGCTTCGCGCGCACTCTCGCCGAGGGCGTTCGCCTGGCGTTCGGTGAAGGTGAAGGTGCTGGCCAGGCGGCTCAGGTTGGCCTGGTAGCGGAAGACGCCGGCATCGGGACCGCTGCCCTGGATGGTGGTGCCGTACGCGTCGCTGGTGGTCGACATGAAGGGCGACGTTCGGGTCGGGGCGAGCTGCTGCTGGTCCATCGACACGGCGTTCTGGGTGATGCTGCCCTTGGACGCGGCCGACGCTTCACCGGCTGCGGCCGACTGGATGGCGCCGACGCCGGTGACCGCCTGGAACGCCACTTCGCCGCCCTTGATGATGGCAGTGGCGATGATGGGGATCGAGATCACCATGTAGCCGGCGATGGCCTGGTCGGAGA
>CAZKHE010000152.1:0-10178 GCA_964552535.1 uncultured Enterobacteriaceae bacterium
CGGTGGGCGCGGTGTAGAAGACGGTGACCTTGTGGTCCTGGATCATCTTCCAGAAGCGGCCCGCGTCCGGATAGGTGGGCACCCCTTCGAACACGATCTCCGTCGCGCCGCACGCGAGCGGACCGTAGGTGATGTAGGTGTGGCCGGTGACCCAGCCCACGTCGGCGGTGCACCAGAAGACGTCGTTCGGCTTGTTGTCGAACGTCCACTTCATGGTGAGCATGGCATGCAGCAGGTAGCCGCCGGTGGAGTGCTGCACGCCCTTCGGCTTGCCGGTGGAGCCGGAGGTGTAGAGGATGAAGAGCGGATGCTCGGCGTTCACCCAGGTGGGCTCGCACTCGTCCGCCTGCCCCTCCTCCACCTCGTCCCACCACTTGTCGCGGCCGGCGGCCATGTTGACCGCGGTGCCGGTGCGCTTGTACACGATCACGTTCTTCACGTGCTCGCAGCCGCCCATCGCGAACGCCTCGTCCACCGCGGGCTTGAGCGGGATCTCCTTGCCGCCTCGCACCTGGCCGTCGGCGGTGATCACCGCCACCGCGCCGGCATCCACGATGCGCTCCTGCACGCTCTTGGCGGAGAAGCCGCCGAAGACCACCGAGTGGGTCGCGCCGATCCGCGCGCAGGCCTGCATCGCGACGATCGCCTCGATGGACATCGGCAGGTAGATCAGGACGCGGTCCGCCTTCTGCACGCCCAGGTTCTTCAGCGCGTTCGCGAACCGGCAGACGCGGTGATAGAGCTGCCGGTACGTCACCTTGGTGACCTTGCCGTCGTCCGCCTCGAAGATCAGCGCGACCTTGTCGCCCTGGGTCTTCAGGTGGCGATCGAGACAGTTGTAGGAGGCGTTCAGCTCGCCGTCGTGGAACCACTTGAAGAACGGCGCGTTCGATTCGTCGAGCGTCTTCGTGAACGGCTTGTGCCACAGCAGGTGCTCGCGCGCGAGACGCGCCCAGAAGCCTTCGAAATCCCGGTTGGCTTCGTCGCACAGCGCCTGGTAGGCGGCCATGCCCGAGACGTTCGCCTGCGCCACGAGCGCGGGCGGCGGGGGGAAGACGCGGGATTCCTGCAGGACGGACTCGATCGTGGCGGACATCGCAACTCTCTCCTTTGGCGTGCTCGGGTTGACCTGGTGGGCCGATCTTTGGCGTGGAATATTTCTTCTAATTCTTTCCCGCGCGCCTTACAAGACCCTTACCGAAATCCCCGATCCGCTGCGCGCGCGGGTTCGGCCGGGCGCGCCATGTCCTCATCCGGCAAGGGTTTTTTTCCAGGAGCGGCGATGCGCACGGGCCGTTCCGCTAAGTCTTCTATAAGACATAAGACTTTTGTTGACGCCGTCGCTGGCGCGGTGCTAGCTTGGCGAGCATTGTGCGGCGCGACATAAACACGAAAGAGGCCGCGGCAGGACTGCTCTCGAGGAGGTAGCACCATGACGTCGCTTCGCGCCCCGCTCGCCCGCGCCCCGCGTGCGCCCCGTGCCGGCGACCATCCGGACGAGTTCGGCCAGGTGGTCAAGTCGGCGATCCTGTCGGACTTCTGGCCCGGCATCCAGCTCTACTACCCGCCGGTCAAGTACGCGCCCGCCCTCGGCATCTACGAGGATCTCGACGCGGCGAGCCAGCGCTTCGCGAAGCACGCCCACCACACTCCGGCGCACACCATCATCTTCGACCTGGAGGACGGCTGCCGGCAGAAGGAGATGAGCCGGGAGCTTCTGCGCCGCGAGCTGCCGAACCTCCCGAAGAAGCGCCGCGTGCAGATCGCGCTGCGCGTGAACCCGTTCCGCACCGAGGAGTACGAGAAGGACATGGACCTCGTCGCGGACATGTCCGACTTCGTCGACGTGGTGATGCTCGCGAAGGCGGGCGAGGCGTACGGCGCGGCCGAGATCCGCGACCTCTCGGCGCTGCTCGCCGGCTTCAACCACAAGATCACCATCCAGCCGATCATCGAGCACCCCAAGTCGCTCAAGATCGCGCCCGAGCTGATGCAGTACCCGACCGTCCGCCACGTCGTCTTCGGCATCCACGACTTCTCCAAGGCGATGGGCATCCACATCACGCCGGAGCACTGGACCGAGGAGCTGCGCTTCTACCTCAACCAGGTGATGTTCGAGGCGCGCATCGCCGGCAAGGGCGTCATCGGCGGCGTGGAGACGCTGATCGGACAGGCGGCGATGCCGGAGACCTACGTGGAGCAGCACGACGTGCGCCGCTGGCTCGACCTGCACGGCGACCACGAGTCGCGCGTCGTCTACCAGCACGCCTGCGAGGAGGCCTCGATGGGCCTCACCGGCAAGCAGGTGATCCATCCCGGCCACATCCACATCTGCAAGGTCGCCTACACGCCCTCGCCCTCGGACATCGCGCGCAAGATCGCGATGCTCAAGGCGGCGATCGAAGCCGACGCGCTGCTCGGCGGCGCGATCAAGTTCGAAGGCGAGATGCTCGACCCGCCGATGTTCGGCAAGGGCCTGCAGACCCTCCTGCGTGCGCACGCCCTGCACGCGCTGTCGGAGGAGGACACCCAGTTCGCGCTGATGGTGCTGCAGAAGCTTCCCGCGCAGGTGATCCGCGAGAACTGGCCGTACGGCGTGATCCTGTAGCCCGCCATGACCACGTTTCCGCCCTTCCCCGCCTGGACCTGGGAGCTTCCCCCGGTTCTCAACATCGGCGTCGCGTGCACCGACGCGCACCTTGGCACGAGCGCCGAATCGCGCGTCGCGATGATCGTCGAGGACGACGTGCGCGGCGTCTCCGAGATCACCTACGGCGCGCTCGCCGACCGCACCAGGCGCTTCGCGCAGCTCCTCCGCAATCTCGGCATCGGCGCCCGTGAACGCGTGCTGATCCGGCTCCCGAACTCGCTCGCGTACCCGATCGTCTTTCTCGGCACGATGAAGCGCGGCGGCATCGCGGTGCCGACCTCCACGCTGCTCACCGCGGAGGAGGTGGCGTATCTGCTGAAGGACTCGGGGGCGGCCGCGATGGCGGTGGATCGCGCCTCGTGGCGCGCGATGGGCGCCCAGTTCGCCGGCAGTCCCACGCTCAAGTACGTGTTCCTGACCGGCGAAGGCGACGCGCCCGACATTCCGGGCATCACCGAGCTCGACCTGGATGCCGAGCTCGCGAAGATCGACCGCTGCGAGCCGGCCGCGCGCACCGCGCCGCGGGACCCCGCGTACCTCGTGTACACGTCCGGCACCACCGGCTACCCGAAGGGCGTGCTGCACGCGCACCAGTCCCTCATCGGCCGCACGCCCGCCTCGCGATACTGGTTCGACTTCGACCCGGACAACGTCGATCGCATCGTCCACTCGGGCAAGTTCAACTGGACCTACGTGCTCGGCTCCGCGCTGATGGACCCGCTGTACCGAGGGAAGACGGTCATCGCGTTCGAGGGGAAGAACGACGCGCACACCTGGCCGAAGCTCATCGCGAAGCATCGTGCGACGATCTTCATCGGCGTGCCGACCATCTACCGGCAGATCCTGCAGAAGACCGAGTACACCGCCGCCGACGTGCCGACGCTCCGCCACTGCATGAGCGCGGGCGAGCACCTCTCCGACGAGGTGTTCGAGCAGTGGCGTACGCGCTTCGGGCGCGAGATCTACGAGGCGGTGGGCATGAGCGAGTTCTCGTACTACCTCTCGCAGAGCAGGTTCCGGCCGATCCGCCCCGGCTCCGCCGGCTTTCCGCAGCCGGGGCACGACATCCGCCTGCTCAATCCCGACACGCTGGAGGAGGTGCCGGCCGGCGAGGAAGGCATGATCTCCATCCCGGTCACCGACCCCGGGCTCTTCCTCGAGTACTGGCAGCTCCCCGAGGAGACGGCGAAGCTGCGCCACGACGGCTGGTTCTTCACCGGCGACTACGCGCGCTACGACGCCGACGGCTACATCTGGTTCCTCGGCCGCAAGGACGACATCATCAAGAGCTTCGGCTACCGCGTCTCGCCTTACGAGGTGGAGCGGGTATTGAAGTCCCATCCCGCGGTGGCCGACTGCGCCTGCATCGGCGAGGACGCGGGCCCCGACCGGCTCCTCGTCGTGGCGTACGTCATTCCGCAGCCGGGCAGCACCGTCACGCCGGACGAGCTCGCCGCGTTCGGGCGCGAGCACCTCGCCTCGTACAAGGCGCCGAAGGCGGTCTACCTGGCAAAGGACTTCCCGCGCACCAAGAACGGCAAGATCCTCCGGCGCAGCATCACGCCGCAGATCGCCACCGCGCGCTCGCGCTGAGCGCGTCGCTCGCGCGCGACCGCCCCGGCGCGAGCGACGGCCGCGGGGCGGGTGCTAGAATCGGCGCCCTTCCGCCGTCCGTTCCCTTCGACATGTCCGCTACCGAGCTTCCGCGGCGGCTGCGCCCGCTGCCCGCGTTCATCTTCGCTGCCCGATGGCTGCAGCTGCCCCTCTACGTCGGCCTGATGGTCGCGATGGGCGTGTACGTCTGGCAGTTCTGGAAGGAGATGGTCCACCTCCTCCATATCGTCATGGAGAAGGACATCAACGAGACGCAGATCATGCTCGGCGTGCTCGGGCTGATCGACGTGGTGATGATCGCCAACCTGCTCATCATGGTGATCGTCGGGGGCTACGAGACGTTCGTGTCGCGGCTGTACCTCGAGGAGCATCCGGACCAGCCGGAGTGGCTCTCGCACGTGAACGCGTCGGTGCTCAAGGTGAAGCTGGCGACGGCGATCATCGGCATCTCCTCCATCCACCTGCTGAAGACTTTCATCAACGCCGCCGAGCTGCCGGAGAAGCAGATGATGTGGCAGGTGATCATCCACGTCACATTCCTGTTCTCCGCCATCGCCATCGCCGCCGCCGACCGCGTGCTCGGCATCAAGTACCACGACGTGCACGAGGCCAAGCACTGATGCTGCGTCCCCTCGCCGGCCACGGCCGCTACGACTACTCGCCGATCACCCGCCGCCCGGACTATGCCTGGCCCGACGGCCGCCGCCTCGCCGTCTACATCGGCTTCAACATCGAGCACTTCGAGTTCGGCCGCGGCCTGGGGGCCCGGCTCGCGCCGTCGGCGGAACCCGACGTGCTGAACTACGCCTGGCGCGACTACGGCAACCGCGTCGGCGTCTGGCGCTGCCTCGAGCTCTTCGAGGAGCTCGGCCTGCCCGCGGGCGTCCTGATCAATACGGCGCTCTACGACTACTGCCCGGAGGTCATCCAGGCATTCCGCGACCGCGGCGACGAGATCATCGGACACGGCCACACCAACGCCGACCGCCAGGGCGATTTCCCGGAGGCGGAGGAGGGCGCGATGATCGAGGCGTGCACTGCGCGCATCGCGCAGGAGGAAGGCCGGCCGCCGCAGGGCTGGCTCTCGCCCTGGATCTCGGAAAGCCACGCGACGCCCGACCTGCTCAAGGCCGCGGGGTACACGTACACGCTGAACTGGTGCCACGACGACCAGCCGACGCCGATGCGGACCAAGCACGGTCCGCTGTGGGCCATCCCGTATCCCCAGGAGCTCAACGACATCCCGCAGGTGGTCGGCCGCCTCGCGGGAGGCGAGGAGTTCGCGCGGATGATCGTGGACACCCACGACGAGATGCTGCGCCAGAGCGAGCGCCAGCCGCTGGTGATGGGCATCGCGCTGCACCCTTACCTGGTCGGCCAGCCGCACCGCCTCGTGCCGCTGCGGCGCGCCCTGACCCACGTGGTGAAGAGCGGCGCGGCGTGGCTGACGACGCCGGGCGCGATCAAGGACCACGTGGAAGCGGTCCTCGGCCGTCCCGCCTAGCGTCAGCCCTTCAGCGGGGTCTGGTCCTCGAAGCGCTGGTCGAGGGGCTCGTCGGTGAAGAGCGACGGCGGATACGCGCGCTGCATGTCCGCGACGATGCGCTCGTAGGGCAGATCGGACCAGGTGCCGTGGTCGGCCACGTACTCCATGTGGCGCCGGTCGAGCGCGTCGAACTCCTGGAACACCGCGTCCTCGCGGCCGTCGAACTCCGTGGGTTTCACGTGGAAGCGCTCGCACAGCTCGATGTTGAACGCCGGCGCCGCCTTCACCCATCTCCCGTCGAGGTGCAGCACGGCGTAGCCGTGATCGACGAAGAGCGTGTTGCCGCCCATGCGCGCCTTCAGCTTCTCGGTGGTGAGGTGATTCACCACGTCGGAGAGTCCGATGCCCGCGGGAATGCCGACGGCCCGCGCGGCGGCGGCCAGCAGGACCGCCTTCGGGATGCAGTACGCCGCCTTGGAGTCGTGGATGAGGCTCGCGACGTAGTGCTCCCGCGGCAACCGGATGCTGAAGGGGTCGTAGCGCCAGCGGTCGCGAACGGCATAGAAGAGCTTCACCGCGCGCTCGACGTCGTCCGACGCGCCGCGGGTGGCCTCCTCGGCGAACGCGCGGATGCGCGGATGGTCCGCGTCCAGGAACGGCGTGGCGCCGAGCCACTCGGGCCCCGGCGCAGGGGCGGTACCGGGCGCGACGTGGATCATTTGCGCTTGGGCACGAGCAGCGTGCCGCGGCACTTGCGCGATCCGCAGTAGCACGGCCAGCGCTTCTTCTCCGCGGGCGTGAGCCGTTCCTCGATGCTGATGTTGTAGTCGTAGCCCAGCTCGGCGCCCGCGGGAATGTTCCTGATCGCCTCGATGAAGATGCGCCCCTCCTCGTCCACCGCCTCGCAGTTCGGGCTGCAGGAGTGGTTGATCCAGCGCGCCGCGTTGCCGCGCTGGTTGGCGTCGATGACCCAGTCGTCGTCGAGCTCGAACAGGAACGTGTGCGTGGGCTCGCCGTCGACGTCGGGATAGGCCTCGGACGCCCACGACCACTTCACGCGCTTGCCCTTGTACTCGATGATCCGCGTGCCCTTCGGGATGTCGGCGATCGCGAAGACCCCCCGTCCGTGGATCGGCGAGCGGCGCACCTCGTACAGCTTCTGCGCGGTCTTCGCCCTGGCGGCCTTCACTGCCGCGCCGGCCGCCGTGCCGTTCCCCTTGCCCGCGTGGCGCTTGCCCCGCGGCTTCTTCGTGCTGACTGCCATGATCCCCTTAGCTGCTGCGAGCCTTGATCGAAGGCTGCGATTCTAGCCGGGTTTGACCATGGCCTCCGGACGGACCCACGCGTCGAACTCGGCCGCGCTCACGTGCCCCGACGCGAGGGCCGCTTCGCGCAGCGTCGCGCCACTCCGGTGCGCATCCTTGGCGATTGCCGCCGCGCGGTCGTAGCCGATGTGGGGCGCGAGCGCGGTCACCAGCATCAGCGAGTTGCGCACCAGCGCCGCGATGCGCTCGCGATCCGGCTCGATGCCGCGTGCGCAGTGCGCGTCGAACGAGGCCGCGCCGTCCCCGAGCAGGCGCACCGACTGCAGGAACGCATTCGCGATGAGGGGCTTGTACACGTTGAGCTCGAAGTTCCCCGAGGCGCCGCCGAAGTTGATCGCGACGTCGTTGCCGAACACCTGGGCGCACGCCATCGTGAGCGCTTCGGCCTGCGTCGGGTTCACCTTGCCGGGCATGATCGAGCTGCCCGGCTCGTTCTCCGGGATGCGCAGCTCGCCGAGTCCGGAGCGCGGACCCGACGCGAGCCAGCGCACGTCGTTCGCGATCTTCGCAAGCGAGGCGGCGACGGTCTTCAGCGCGCCGTGCGCATGCACGAGCGCATCGTGCGAGGCGAGCGCCTCGAACTTGTTCGGCGCCGTGACGAACGGCATCCCGGTCGTGTCCGCGAGATCCGCGGCGACGCGCTCGCCGAACTGCGGGTGCGCGTTGAGCCCGGTGCCGACCGCGGTGCCGCCGAGCGCGAGCTCGTGCACGTGCGGCAGCGCGGCCGCGACGTGCGCCATGCCGTGGTCGAGCTGCGCGACGTAGCCGGAGATCTCCTGGCCGAGGGTGAGCGGCGTCGCGTCCTGCAGGTGGGTGCGGCCGATCTTCACGAGGTCGGCGAACTCGGCCGACTTCGCGGCCAGCGTGCCGCGCAGCGCCGCGAGGGCGGGCAGCAGGCGCTCCGCGATGCCGAGCGCCGCGGCCACGTGCATCGCCGTGGGGAAGACGTCGTTCGAGGACTGGCCGCGATTGACGTGGTCGTTGGGGTGGACCCGCCGCCGCTCGCCGCGCTCGCCGCCGAGCAGCTCGGAGGCGCGGTTGGCGAGCACCTCGTTGACGTTCATGTTGGTCTGCGTACCGGACCCGGTCTGCCACACCACGAGCGGGAATTCGTCGTCGAGCCGTCCTGCGAGGGCCTCGTCGGCAGCGGCCTCGATGGCCTCGGCGACGTCGGCATCGACCAGGCCGAGGGCGCGGTTCACCCGCGCGCAGCTGCGCTTGACCAGGACGAGGGCGTGGATCAGCTCGCGCGGCATGCGCTCGCCCGAGATGGCGAAGAACTGCAGCGAGCGCTGGGTCTGTGCGCCCCACAGGCGATCGGCGGGCACGTCGATCGGCCCGAAGGTGTCGCGTTCGGTACGGAAGCTCATCGCACGCCTCCCGGGGGGATCCCTCGGCGAAGCGCTTATTGTGCCCGGCCGGGCGGTGCGGCGATCAGTTGGGGCCGGTGAACTGCGGGAAGCCCTGCGCCTCGAGCCGTGCCCGTTCCGCCGCCTGCTCGGCAATCCAGTTGGGACCGCTGGCGGCGCGCGGGTCGGACGCGCACGCGGTCAGCCACGCGGCGGCCGCCAGCGCGAGCGCGAGCCGGATCCCCGGTTCAGTCGTGCGCATACTGCGGAAACCCCTGCGCCTGCAGCCGGTCCCGCTCCTGCTGCTGCTCCACCACCCAGGACAGCCCCTTGCTGTAGCGCGGATCCGAGGCGCAGCCGGCGGCGAGGACGGCGGCGATGACGACGAGGGCGAGGCGGATGGGCGTCATGATTCGGGTTCTCCAGGTCTTTGGGCGTGAACAGCCCCGTGACCTACGTTTATTCCCGGCAATCGGATGACGGATTCATCCCTGGAGGGCGTCGATCCCGGCCTGCCCGATCTGCTCGTCCTCGTGGGAGGCGACGCCCGACACGCCGATGGCGCCGATGCAGTCCCCATCCACGACGATCGGCAGCCCCCCCTGAACGGGCAGCACCGGCATGCGCAGCATGGAGAGGCGCCCCCCGGCGACGCGCTCCTCCCACACCTTGGTGGACCGCCGCGAGACCGCCGCCGTCCGCCCCTTCTCGATCGCGATCTCGGCGTTGGCGGGCGTCGCACCGTCCATGCGGTGGAAGTGCAGCAGATGCCCGCCGTCGTCGAGGATGGCGATGGCGACGTTCCAGTTGTTGCGGCGCGCTTCCGCCTCGGCCGCCGTCGCCATGCGGCGGCAGTCCTCGAGCGTCAGCATCGGTCTGGTTCTCACGATGGCCTCCCGGTGGTGGACGACCCGACGGCGCGCACCGCGACGAGGGTCAGGGTGATGACGGTGATCGGCACCACGAAGCCGAGCATGACGCCGCTGAATGCGGGCAGCGCCCCGTGCTGCGCGGCCGCCAGGATCAGGTACGCGGTGTACGCGAGATAGTAGCCGAGGAACAGCACCCCCTCCCACCGCGCCACGTTCCCGCCGGTGAGGAAGATCGGCAGGCACGCGACCGCCACCGCGAGCATCACCGGCAGGTCGAACGCCTGGATCGATGCCGGGATCGTGAGCGGCTCGGCGGCGACGAGTCCGGCCAGGCCAAGGCAGCCGAGGATGTTGAAGATGTTGCTGCCGATCACGTTGCCCACCGCGATGTCGCGCTCGCCGCGCACCGCGGCCACGATGGACGACGCGACCTCGGGCAGCGACGTGCCGGCGGCAACGATCGTCAGGCCGATCACCGCCTCGCTGATCCCGAAGTGGCGCGCGAACGCGATCGCCCCGTCCACCAGCCACCGCGAACCGACCACCAGCAGGGCGAGCCCGGCGACCACGAGCCCGACGTTGATCGCCAGGGTGCCGTTGCCGCCCTGGCGCCGCCCGGAAAACCCCGCCGCGTACTGCGCCTGGACCTCGGCGGAGCGCTCGGCGCGGCTCTGGCGGATCAGGAACACGGTGTACCCGACGATCCCGGCGAACAGCACGGCGGCCTCGGTCCGCGCGATCACCCCGTCGAAGGCGAAGGCGAAGAGCAGCAGCGAGATGCCGATCATCAGCGGCACTTCCTGGCGGATGAGCTGCTGCGCCACCACGAGCGGCGTGATCACCGCCGAGAGGCCGAGGATGAACAGCACGTTGAAGATGTTG
>CAZKHE010000153.1:0-10164 GCA_964552535.1 uncultured Enterobacteriaceae bacterium
GCCTTGCCCAGAAAGGCGAGATTCCGGCGTTCAAGCTTGGAGGTACCTGGCGCTTTCGCCGCTCGGAGCTGGATCGCTGGATCGCGGAAAGCATCAACAAGAAGCCGGAGGCGAAGTGACCGACTACCAAGTTCGTGCAACTGGTCATGGTCAAGGGGAGGAGCGCTGCCGATGACGCAACAGCTTCTGACGCCGCATCAGAGCCAGTACTACGCATGGCTCCTGACCCTACGCCGCATGGATCGGCAAACGGAACATGCCCGCAAATGGGGAGGTTTGATGTGACACAAATTTCTTGTGTTGATTTGTTCTGCGGTGCAGGCGGATTGACGCATGGCTTCGTTCTGGAAGGTGTGCCTGTCGTCGCCGGAATCGATATGGACCCCGCCTGCCGCTTCCCTTATGAGGCCAACAACCAGGCCCGATTCGTGGAGCGAGACATCAGCAAGATCACCACCGCCGAGCTGAAGGCGTTGTTCGGTGACGCCGATCTGACGATTCTCGCGGGCTGCGCGCCATGCCAACCCTTCTCGACCTACGCGCAGCGCTACGAGCTAGACGGCAAAGATGGCAAGTGGGGCCTCTTGTATGAATTCGCTCGCCTCGCGAAGGGCTCCAGTCCCGATGTCATCACGATGGAAAACGTGCCGACCGTCGCCAAGCACGAGGTGTTCCACGACTTCGTGGATACGCTGAAACGGCTCGGGTACAAGGTTTGGTTCGATGTCGTCGACAGCTCTCGTTATGGCGTCCCGCAGATGCGGCGGCGGATGGTGCTGCTGGCCTCTAAGCACGGCAGCATCGAGATGCTCCCGCCGACCCACGAGAAACCGAAAACCGTTCGGCAGGCCATCGCGCACTTGCGACCGCTCAGTGCCGGAGAGTCCGCGCCCAGAGACAAACTGCACGTCACCTCGACGCTGTCTGAAACGAACCTCAAGCGGATCAAGGTCTCCAAGCCCGGCGGCACGTGGCGCGACTGGCCCAAACACTTGATCGCCGAATGCCACCGCGCCGAGAGCGGGCGCACCTATCCGGGCGTCTATGGGCGCATGGAGTGGGACAAGCCTGCGCCGACCATGACGACCCAGTGCTACGGGTTCGGCAATGGTCGCTTCGGTCACCCTGAGCAGGATCGAGCCATCTCCCTGCGGGAAGCCGCGATCTTGCAGAGCTTCCCGCGCGACTATGCATTCATCCCGCCGGATGGCGAGGTGAGTTTCAAGGTGCTCGGGCGGCTCATCGGCAACGCGGTTCCCGTCGATCTCGGTCGCGCCATCGCCCGCAGCATCAACCAACACCTCGCGTCGGTCACGGCTCGGTGATGGACTGACGAGGACTGCTCTATGCCCCGACTCCTGCCCTCGTCACCCGATACCAGTCGCCGCATGGCGAAGGTGAGGCAGAAAGGGACGGATGCGGAGGTGGCGTTGCGGAGGGAGATGTATCGAATCGGTCTGCGCTACAGGATCGATTACGAGGTTCTGAGGAGGCCTCGTCGCGTCGCGGATATCGCGTTTCCCGGGCGAAAGATTGCCATCTTCGTCGATGGCTGTTTCTGGCATGGCTGCCCCGAGCATGCCACTTGGCCGAAACGGAATGCCGAGTTCTGGCAGCAGAAGATCGAGGCGAATCGGAAGCGGGACGCGGACACGAATGAGCGGCTTCGCTTCGTCGGCTGGACGGTACTCCGATTCTGGTCGCACGAATCACCGACCGAGGCGGCAAGAGCTGTCGCGCGCGTGATCGCCACGGTCGACGCACAGCGTCGCGTTTCGTCGTCCGGCGTGAATGCGAATAACTGAAAAAGGGGAGATGGCAATCGCATGGGGGTCCAAACCGAGCAGCAAGCCCAGACGTATCGCGCGAGGCCCGAGCCAGGACAACTGGTTGAGGTGCGCCGTCGTCAGTGGGTGGTGGCCGACGTCGATGCCGCTCGGCTGGATACCGGCACTCCCCAGCATTGTGTGACGCTATCGTCGATCGACGAGGATGGTCTCGGCGAGGAACTGGAAGTCGTCTGGGAAATCGAGCCGGGTGCCCAGGTCATCGAACGCGCGGGCCTGCCCTCGGTCACGGGGCAGGACGATTCGGGCATGCTCGACGCCTTCCTCGACGCCGTGCGGTGGGGTGCAGCCACCAACGCCGACCGTGGGTTTCTCCAGGCTCCATTCCGCAGTGGCGTCAGCATCGAGGACTTCCAACTCGATCCGCTGGTGCGAGCCATCGACATGGCTCGTGTCAATCTGCTCATCGCTGACGACGTCGGCCTCGGCAAGACCATCGAGGCCGGTCTGGTCATTCAGGAACTGCTGCTGCGGCACCGTGCCCGCACCATCCTGATCGTCTGCCCTGCGTCGCTTCAGGAGAAGTGGCGCGTCGAGATGCTGGAGAAATTCGGCCTCGATTTCCGCGTGGTGGACACCGACTACATCAAACGGTTGCGGCGCGAGCGCGGCATCCACGCGAATCCGTGGACATCGCATCCGCGCCTCATCACGTCGATGGATTGGGCCAAGGGCGGCGAGGGTTTGCGCGCCATGCGCGACGTGATCCCGCCGCACGTCGGCCATCCGCGCAAGTTCGACCTGCTGGTCGTGGACGAAGCACACAACGTCGCGCCCGCCGCAGGCGCGCACTACGCGCTGGAGAGCCAGCGCACACGCTTCGTCCGCGCCATCGGCCCGCACTTCCAGCATCGCCTGTTCCTGACCGCGACACCGCACAACGGCTACACCGAGTCGTTCACCTCGCTGCTGGAATTGCTCGACGACCAGCGTTTCGCGCGCAACATCCTCCCCGACGAAAAGCGCCTGAGTCAGGTGATGATCCGTCGCCTGAAAAGCGATCTGGTCGATGCCGATGGCAATCCCTTGTACGCCCGGCGCACCTTGCAGGCGCTCGAAGTCCCGTACACGACCGAAGAACGCGCGGTTCACCGCAAGCTGGACGACTACTGCGCCAGCCGCGAAAAGGGTGCCGAGAAATCAGGTAATGGCTTCGGCACGGCCTTCGTCAATCGCCTCCTCAAGAAGCGTCTGCTCTCGTCGCCAGCGGCGTTCGCGTCCACCCTGGAAAAGCACGTCGCATCGCTGTCCGAAGCACGGCCCGCGAAGTCGGACGCGATGGCGGAGCGCATCCTGCACAAGGCCATCCTAAAAGCCGACGAAGACTATGCCGACGATCGGGAGGTAGAGAACGCCCAAGCCGAAGCCATTGAGGAAGCTACGCGCCGCTCGATGCCGCTGACGCTGGAACAGCGGGCGACACTGGACGACTTGCGGGCATGGGCGCAGCGAGCCAGGAATCAGGCTGACTCCAAGGCCCAAGCCATCCTCGACTGGCTCACGGCCAACCTCAAGCCGGACGGCCAGTGGAACGATCGCCGGGTGATCCTGTTCACCGAATACCGCACCACGCACCAGTGGATGCATCAAATCCTCGCCAGCCACGGCTTCGGCGGCGAGCGTCTCGGCCTGCTCCACGGCGGCCTCTCCCAAGAGGAACGGGAACCCATCAAGGCGGCGTTCCAGGCATCGCCACAGGATTCACCCGTCCGCATCCTGCTCGCCACCGACGCGGCGTCCGAAGGCATCGACTTGCAGAACCACTGCAATCGGCTCATCCACTTGGAGATTCCCTACAACCCCAATGTGATGGAGCAGCGCAATGGGCGTATCGACCGCCACGGACAGCGCGAAAAGGAAGTGCTGATCTGGCACCCGGTCGATGGTGGCGACACGAGCGGCGCATCGGTCGGTGGCCACGGCGAGGACATCCTGCGCGCCTTGCGAAAACTGGACTCGATGCGCGCCGACATGGGCAGCGTCAATCCGGTCATCGCGCCGCAGATGTCCGGTCTGATCGAAGGCTCCTTGAAGGATTTGGACACTCGTCTCGCCGAGGCACGGATCGCACGGGCCAAGAACTTCGTTCGTGCCGAACGTGAGTTGAAGGAGCGCGTCGCCAAACTGCACGACCGTCTGCTCACCACCAAGCAGGACTTCCACCTCACGCCCGACCACGTCGTAATGGCTGTGAAGACTGGCCTCGCGTTGGCGAGCCGTCCCCCGCTGGAACCCGTCGAACTGGCGGGTGCGCCCTCGGGCAGCGTCTTCCGGATGCCCGCGCTGTCCGGCTCGTGGGCGCGGTGTCTGGAAGGCCTGCGCCATCCGCACACCCAGAAGATTCGGCCCATCACCTTCGACCACGCGGTCGCCAGTGGTCGCGATGACGTCGTGCTCGTCCACCTGAACCATCGCCTGGTGCAGATGTGCCTGCGCTTGCTGCGCGCGGAGATCTGGGCGCAGGACGACGTGAAGAAACTGCATCGCGTCACCGTCCGCACCGTGCCGGATGCGCTCATCGACGGCCCCGCCGTGGTCGTCGTCTCGCGGCTGGTCGTCACCGGCGGCAACCATCATCGGCTGCACGAGGAACTGACGGTATCGGGCGGCTACCTGCGCGACCAATCCTTCCGCCGCGAAGAAGGCGTCACCCGCGCCCAGCAGTGGCTGGACGAATCGAAACCGATCTCGGCAGCCCCGTCCCTGTTCGACGCACTCCGCGTCCGCTTCGATCGTCAGCGGGAAGCCATCCTGAAAGCGGTGGATGCACGTTCCAAAGAACGTCTCCGCTACCTGACCAACACGCTCCAGGCCCGCAAGCAGCAGGAAATCGATGACATCGGCACGGTGCTCGACGAACTGGAAAAGGCGATCCAGTCCGAATTGAAGAAAGGCGAGCAGCCCGAACAGCTCTCGCTCTTTACCGAGGATGAACGCACACAACTCCGCCGCGACATCGCCGCGCTGGAAACGCGCCTCGCGCGCATCCCCGAAGAGCGCCGGATGGAAACGCAGGCCATCGAATCCCGTTACGCCAAGCTCGACGACCGCACCTTCCCGGTCGCCGTGATCTTCGTCGTGCCCGAGTCCACGTCAGGGGTGGCGAAATGATGACCTGGCAGGAATATCAGGAGGCCGTCGCCGAGTTCTACGAGCAAATCGACGACTTCGGTAACGTCAGAAGAAACGTCATGGTTCCGGACAAGATCACCGGCCAGCTACGGCAAATCGACGTGCTCATCGAAATCGAGGCCAAGGGGCATCCGCTAAAGATGATCGTCGATGCCAAGTTCCACGCCGTTCCCATCGATGTGCGAGAGGTCGAGTCAGTCCTCGCACTCGCTGATGCCGTTGGCGCAAACAAAGCGATCGTCGTCGTGGCGAATGGGTGGACGGAGCCAGCCAAGAAGAAGGCTGACCATGCTGGATGCGGCCTCGAACTTCTGTCGGTGGAAGACGCCCTCGATTTGATCGTTCCTGACAAATGGAAGATGTGCCCATCCTGCGATGCCGACTGCATCGTGCTCGATCAAGAAGGTGCGGTCACCCTCGATGGAGGCGCGTGGTTCTGGTGGCTTGCAGGTCAGTGCCGCGGATGCAAGTGCGCGCGTATCCACTGCCAAGACTGTGGGACGAAGGCATTCGTCGAACTCCATGGCTCCATCGGTTGCGGTTGCGGACATCGCTGGTCGAGCACCGATGACTGCGTCACCATCTCATTTTTCGCGGAAGAGCCTGCATGGTGACGCAGACCCAACACCACGACTGGCTCTCGCTCGTCGAGATTTCCGGCCCTTTCCTCGCCGTTCCCGTCCTGAAGGAAGCCTTCCCGCAAGGGCTGGAAGAACTCGATGGCGGCAAACGCAAGCGGCTGCGGCAAGCCTACGACGAATGGCGTGACGCGCTGGAAACGGACGATCCTCGCTTCGCCGATCTGCACGCAGCATGGATCGACGAGGTCTTGTCGCGCGGGCTGGAACTCGACGAGGACGGTCGCGGTGACGTGCTCAAACGCAAGGACTGGTGTGCCACGCGCCTGAACGTCACCCTGCCAGAGCACGGCGTGAGCCTGTCGCCGGACTTCGCCGTCGTCGGCAATGTCGACCAGCCGCTGATGCTCGTCCACGCCTACGGGCCGGACGTCGATCTCGATGCCACCCAAAAGCTGGACGGCTGGGCCAGCACTCCGGCGGAACGCATGGTGACGCTCTGCCGCGCCACGGGCTGCCGTCTCGGTCTGGTCACCAACGGCGAACGCTGGATGCTGGTCGATGCGCCGGTGGGCGCGGTCACCACCTTCGCCAGTTGGTATGCGCGCATCTGGAGTCAGGAACCCGTCACCCTCCAAGCCTTCGTCCACCTCTTGGGCATCCGGCGCTTCTTCGTGGACGAATCCGAACGGCTGCCCGCGCTGTTCGATCGCTCGCTGAAGTTCCAAGACGAAGTGACCGACGCCTTGGGCGAGCAGGTGCGGCGTGCCGTCGAAGTGCTCATCCAGGCGCTCGACAAGGCCGACCAAGACCGCGGCCGCGAGCTACTGCGCGGCGTGAAGGAAGCCGAACTCTACGAAGCCGCGCTAACTGTGATGATGCGGCTGGTCTTCCTGCTCTCTGCAGAAGAGCGTGGCCTTCTGCTCTTGGGCGACGAACGCTACGAGGCCAACTACGCGCTCTCGACTCTGCGCATGCAATTGCGGGCCGAATCCGACGAGATTCTGGAGCGCCGCTGGGATGCATGGTCGCGGCTCCTAGCCGTGTTCCGGGCCGTGTACGGCGGCATCGAGCACGAAAACCTGCGCCTGCCCGCGCTGGGCGGCTCGCTATTCGACCCGGATCGTTTCCCCTTCCTCGAAGGCCGCGCCAAAGGCTCCGACTGGCACACCGACGTCGCCAAGCCTCTGCCGATCGACAACCGCACCGTCCTGCTGCTGCTCGAAGCCATCCAGCAATTCCAGGGGCGCACGCTGTCCTACCGGGCGCTGGACGTCGAACAGATCGGCTACGTCTATGAGGGCCTGCTGGAGCGCACCGTCAAGCGCACCGCCGAGGTCACGCTGGAACTCGACGCCACCAAGAGCGCCCAGTCGCCTTGGGTCACGCTGGCCGAACTCGAATCCGCACGGCTAGACGGTGCCGAGCGACTCGCCGAACTGCTCCAGCAGCGTTCCGGCAGTTCCGCCAGCCGTGTGCGGAACGATCTGGCGCGTCCGGTGGACGATGCGCTCGCCGATCGCATGTTGACGGCCTGCCACGGTGACTCGGCGGTGCGCGACCGCATCAAGCCCTTCAGCCATCTGGTGCGCACCGACCCTTGGGGCTATCCGCTGGTCTATCCCGCCGGGGCCTTCATCGTCACCACCGGCTCCGACCGGCGCGAGACCGGCACCCACTACACGCCGAAATCGCTCACCGAGGCCATCGTCGCTGAGACGCTCACCCCCATCGCCTACGTCGGTCCGGCGCAGGGTACGCCCCGCGCGGACTGGGTGCTGAAATCGCCCGCCGAACTGCTTGATCTGAAGATCTGCGACCCGGCGATGGGCTCTGGCGCCTTCCTCGTGCAAGCCTGCCGCTGGCTGGCCGATCGGCTGGTGGAGGCATGGGCGCAGGCCGAGGCTCGGGGCCACACGATCGGTGTCGATGGGCGGGTGGCGGATGCCAGCGCCAGCGTCGAGGCGCTACCGCGTGACACCGAGACACGCACCATTGCCGCCCGCCGCCTCATCGCCGAACGCTGCCTCTATGGCGTCGATATGAACCCGTTGGCGGTCGAACTGGCCAAGCTTTCCATCTGGCTGGTGACGCTGGCCAAGGGGCGTCCCTTCGGCTTCCTCGACCACAACCTGCACTGTGGCGACAGCCTGCTCGGCATCCATCGATTGGATCAACTCACCCAGCTTTCGATGAATCCCACCGGCCAGGGCCAGCTACGCCTGTTCGGCCAGAACGTCGAGCAGGCCGTGCGCGAGGCCATCGAACTGCGCTCACGCTTGCGCGAGATGCCCATCCGCGACATCCGCGACGTGGAAGCCATGGCGCAACTGGACGCCGACGCGCGCCGCTGGCTCGAAGTGCCGGAATGCATCGCCGATGCCTTCATCGGGGACGTGTTCGCATCGGCCGGCGGCACTGCACTGGAGAACGCGCTGGCGTCATTGACCATCCAGGCCGGGCAGGCCATCGATGGCGACCGCGAAGTGCTCGCCTCGATGCGCCGGAGATCGGTTGTCGCGCTCTCGACCGATCTGTCTGCCGACAAGCCTGCGCGTCGGCCTTTCCATTGGCCGTTGGAGTTTCCGGAGGTGTTCGCGCGCGAGCGCGGCGGCTTCGACGGCATCGTCGGTAATCCCCCATTTCTGGGCGGACAGCGCATCACCGGTGTCGCGGGCACTGCCTTCCGCGATTGGCTGGTTGCACACATCGCCGAGGGGCGTCGCGGTTCCGCGGACCTGGTCGCCTATTTCTTCCTGCGAGCATCGAGCCTGCTGCGAGAAGGTGGCGGTTTCGGGCTGCTCGCGGTCAACACCATCGCGGAAGGCGACACGCGGCAGGTCGGGCTGGAGGCCATGGTCGGCGCAGGTGCCGTTATCCATGCAGCCTACCCGAACGAACCCTGGCCCGGAAAGGCAAACGTCGTCACGAGTCGCGTGCATGTGCGAAAGGGGGACTGGGACGGCGAGCATACGATCCACGGACGCCCTGTCCGCGTGATCTCGGCGTACCTCTCGGACCGTGAGGAATGGAGTCCCAAAGCGCTGCGGGCTGGGGCGAACATTGCGTTTATCGGGTCATATGTGCTCGGAAAGGGGTTCGTGCTGACGCCGGACGAGGCAGCCCATTTTCTCGATGATGACCCCAAGAACGGCGATGTCCTGTTTCCTTACTTGGACGGCGACGACCTGAAGTCCGTGCCGGAACAGCGGCCGACTCGTTGGGTAATCAGCTTCTGGGATTGGCCGCAAGACCGCGCGCGGAAGTACAAGCTGCCGTGGCGCAGAGTCGAGGAAACGGTCAAAGAGGAGCGCCAGAGCAACAACCGCAAGGTCTACCGGGACTACTGGTGGCATTTCGCGGAGAAGCGCCCAGCGATGTACCACACGATCGGACGCGGGCGTCATTTCGAGAAGCACCCCGAGGACTGGCGCACAGACGCTCCGACGCCCAAACGCGTGCTCGTCGCCGGGCGCGTCGGAAAGTACTTCAACCCTTCCGTCGTCGAGAACGACGTCATCTTCCATGAGAAGTGCGTCGTGTTCGCGGTGAACGAGGTCTATGCCTACGCGGCGCTCTTCAACTCGTCTCCGGTCGACGCATGGGTATGGAAGCACTCGTCGCGGATGAAGCTTGATCTGAACTTCTCGCCGTCCGACGCCGTTGAGACCTTTCCCTTCTTGGAGCCCGCCGAGATAGCGCGCCTCGACAAGCTCGGTCGTGAGTACCTGCAAGCGCGCCACGACGTGATGATCGATCCGGCCAATCCGATCGGCCTCACGAAGCTCTACAACCGTTTCCACAGCGCGGGCGACGGCGACCAGCGCATCGAACGTCTACGTGAACTGCACCGCGAGATCGATGCGGCGGTCATGCGCGCCTACGGGTGGGATGACATCGACCTCGGGCACGGCCACCACGAGCAGCCAAATCTCGCGGAGAACGATTCCGTGCGGTTCACCATCTCCGATTCCGCGCGTGCCGAGGTTCTTCGTCGTTTCGCCGAACTGAATCGTCAACGTTACGCGGAAGAAGTCGCGCAAGGTCTGCACGACAGCAAAGCCACTGGCACGGCCACCCGCAAATCACGCATCCAGCGCACCGAAACCACACCCGTACAGCAAGCCTCATTCGGATTTGATGTAGCCCCAGCCAACGAAGGCCACTACCTCAAAGCCGCCGAACCCCGAGCCGACTACCGCGCCGGCCCTGCCCACGCCATCGTCGAATACCTGAAGGCCCGCCCCGGCTGGCACGCGAAATCCGACATCCTTGCCGCTACCCGCATCACGGACGGCCAGTGGAACGCCGCGACCGCCGACCTGATTTCGAGCGGCAGGGTCGAACGCCAGGGCGAAAGGCGCGGCGCACGCTATCGCATCCAGCCCGGCAACGGGGACAACCATCACGAGGGGACGTCATGACTCGAACCAAAGCCACATCGACGTTCGAGATGACCGTCGATCTCAACGTCCTCGAACACCTCGGCATCAACCTCTACAGCAACATCGCCGCTGTCCTGACCGAAGCGGTCGCCAATGCATGGGACGCAGATGCGTCGAGCGTGCAGATTCGCGTCGATCCAAACAGCGAGTGGATCGAGATCG
>CAZKHE010000154.1:0-10089 GCA_964552535.1 uncultured Enterobacteriaceae bacterium
TGCGCTGACCGTGGTGATCAATCCCAAGAACGGCTTCATCAAGCAGCTGACGGTCGACGAACTGAAGAAGATGTGGGAGCCCGGCGCACAGGGCAAGATCACGCGCTGGAACCAGGTCAATCCTGCGTGGCCGGACGCCCCGATGAAGCTGTTCGGCCCCGGCGCGGATTCCGGGACGTTCGACTACTTCACCGAGGCCGTCGTCGGCAAGTCCAAGTCCAGCCGCGGCGACTTCACCGCGTCGGAGGACGACAACGTCCTGGTGCAGGGCGTGTCCCGGGACGTGAACGCGCTCGGCTACTTCGGCTACGCCTACTACGTCGAGAACAAGGACAAGCTCCGCGCCGTGCCGATCGTCAACAAGCAGGGCCAGGCGGTGGAGCCGTCGATGGAAGCCGTGCTCAAGGGCTCCTACCAGCCGATGTCGCGGCCGATCTTCATCTACGTGAGCACCAAGGCGCTGCAGCGCCCCGAGGTGCGCGAGTTCGTCGAGTTCTACTTGAAGGAGGGCGGCAAGCTGGCCAAGGAGGTGAAGTACGTGCCGCTGCCCGATTCCGCCTACAAGATGGCGCTCGACCACGTGAACAAGGGCAAGAAGGGGACGGTTTTCGGTGGGGTCGCCGAGGTGGGCGTGACCATCGAGGAACTGCTCAAGCGCGAAGCCAAGCTCTGATGCTTCCCTCGGCCGGGCAGGGTGCACCCCTGCCCGGCTTTTTCGTTTCCGCCCGCATCGACTAAACTCCCGGAAAGCGTCCAAAGAGAATGTCCGCCGTCGTGCAGAGTCAGGCATCAGGGAGTGCCGTCTCCACCAGCGAAGGCCTGACCAGCGCGCGCCTCGCGCATCGCCGGAGCCGGATCTGGCGGGAGCGGATGATCGAGTTCGTGCTGTTCCTGGCCGCGCTCGTCTCGGTCTTCACCACGATCGGCATCATTTACGTGCTGGTGAGCGAGTCGCTCGCCTTCTTCAGCCACGTGCCGCTGTGGGACTTCCTCACCGACACGCAGTGGACGCCCCTGTTCGACGACCAGCACTTCGGCATCATGGTGCTGCTCTCCGGCACGCTGACCAGCTCCGCGGTGGCGCTCTCGATCGCCATCCCCCTGGGCACGATCATCGCCATCTACCTGTCGGAGTTCGCCCCGTTCAAGGTCCGCGAGGTCGCCAAGCCGTTCCTCGAGCTGCTCGGCGGCATTCCGACCATCGTGTACGGCTACTTCGCGCTGCTGTTCGTCACCCCGCTGCTGCAGCGCGCGTTTCCCGAGCTGCCTGGCTTCAACCTGCTGTCCGCCGGCCTGGTGATGGGCATCATGATCATCCCGTACGTCGCCTCGATCAGCGAGGACGCCATGCGCGCGGTGCCGATGAGCCTGCGCGAGGGCTCGTACGCGATGGGCGCCACGCGATTCCAGACCGCGACCAAGGTCGTGGTGCCGGCGGCGTTCTCCGGCATCGCGTCGGCCTACATCCTCGGCATCTCGCGCGCGGTGGGCGAGACGATGATCCTTGCCGTCGCGGCGGGCATGCAGCCGAACCTCACGTTCAATCCCACGGAGCCGGCTGCCACGATCACTGCGTTCATCGTGCAGGTGGCGCTCGGGGACCTGCCGCACGGCTCCATCGGCTACCAGACGATCTTCGCCGCCGGCCTGACGCTGCTGGTGCTCACGCTGGTGTTCAACATCCTCGGCCACGTCCTGCGTCGCCGATTCAGGGAGGCCTACTAGCATGGCGGCCGTGACCAATGCCGACGAGCTGCAGGCGATCCGCGACCTGATCGCGAAGCACAAGCGCTGGGACTGGGCCTTCGGGGTTCTGGGCCTGGTCTGCCTGATGATCGGGGTCCTGACCTTCACCGCGCTGTTCGCCGACATGGCGATCAAGGGCGTGCCGCGCCTCGACTGGGATTTCTTCACGTCCTTCCCGTCGCGCAAGGCCGCGCAGGCGGGCATCCTGTCGGCGTGGGTGGGGTCGTGCCTGGTGATGCTGGTCACCGCCTTCGTCGCCGTGCCCCTCGGCGTTGCGGCCGGCGTCTATCTCGAGGAGTACGCCCGCAAGAACTGGATCACGGACGTCATCGAGATCAACATCACCAACCTCGCCGGCGTGCCGTCGATCGTGTACGGCCTGCTTGCGCTCGGGCTGTTCGTCTACGCCTTCGGCTTCGGCCAGAGCATCCTGTCCGCCGGCATGACGCTCGGCCTGCTGATCCTGCCGATCGTCATCGTCGCCACGCGCGAGGCGATCCGCTCCATCCCGCAGCACATCCGCGAGGGGTCGTACGCGCTCGGCGCGACCCAGTGGCAGACGGTGAAGGACCACATCCTGCCGTACTCCTCGGCGGGGATCCTCACCGGCGTGATCATCGGGATGGCGCGCGCCATCGGGGAGACCGCGCCGGTCATCACGATCGGTGCGCTTACGTTCATCGCGTTCCTGCCGCCGAGCCCGTTGGACGGCAACCCGTTCGCGTGGCTGTTCTCGCCGTTTAGCGTGATGCCGATCCAGATGTTCAACTGGACGTCACGCCCGGAGGCGGCGTTCCAGGTCAACGCCGCAGCGGCCGGCTTCGTGCTCGTGCTGATGACGCTCGCGATGAACGGGCTGGCGATCTGGCTGCGCTACCGGCTGCGCAAGAATCTCAAGTGGTGAAGCCTCGAGGACGAGAGGACAACATGGCTGCCGTACCCCAAGCAGTGGCGACGCCGCTGGCGCTGAAGGCCGAGGTCAGCGATCTCGACTTCCACTACGCCGACGGCTTTCACGCCCTGAAGAAGCTCAACATGGTGGTGCACGAGAAGAAGGTGACCGCGCTGATCGGCCCGTCGGGCTGCGGCAAGTCCACCTTCCTGCGTTGCTTCAACCGCATGCACGACCTCTATCCGGGCAACCGCTACGACGGCGCCATCCGCCTGTTTCCGGACAACACCAACCTGCTGGGAAGGGACGTCGATCCGATCGAGGTCCGCATGCGCATCAGCATGGTGTTCCAGAAGCCGAACCCGTTCCCGAAGTCGATCTACGAGAACGTCGCCTACGGCCTGCGGGTGCGGGGCGAGTCGCGCAAGCGCTACGTCGACGAGAAGGTCGAGCAGGCGCTGCGCGGGGCAGCGCTGTGGGACGAGGTCAAGAACCGGCTCAACGATCTCGCCTTCAATCTCTCCGGCGGCCAGCAGCAGCGCCTCTGCATCGCCCGCGCCCTGGCGACCGACCCGGAGATCCTGCTCTTCGACGAGCCGACCTCGGCGCTCGACCCGATCGCCACCGCGAGCATCGAGGAACTGATCACCGACCTGAAGGACAAGGTGACGATCCTCATCGTCACCCACAACATGCAGCAGGCGGCGCGGGTTTCCGACTACACCGCCTACATGTACCTCGGCGAGATCATCGAGTTCGACGTGACCGACACGATCTTCATCAAGCCGAAGAACAAGCAGACCGAGGACTATATTACGGGTCGCTTCGGCTGAAGCGACCCGCTCAAATCCTGACGACCCCCCTCCCCGGCCCTCCCCCTCGACCAGGGGGAGGGGGCACACCGCCTCCGAGCATTGCTTGGCGCCGGGTTTGACCCGGCGAGCCGCGACCCCTTAGACTGCGGGGCTTTTCGCAAGTCACAAGGAGCGGCCTTGACCGCCCGGCCCCTCAATCCGGAGCGCCTCCTCGCGCTCTACCGCACCATGCTCCTCATCCGCGCGTTCGAGAACGCCGCCGAGGAGGCGAGCAAGGGCGGCGTCGCGGTGCTCGGCGCCGCGCTCGGCGCGCAGGCCATGGTGCGCGGTCCGCTGCATCTTTCCACCGGCCAGGAAGCGGTTGCGGCCGGGGTGTGCGGCGCGCTCGAACCGGCCGACCTGATCACCTCGACGCACCGCGGGCACGGCCACACCATCGCGAAGGGTGCCGACGTCACGAAGATGATGTGCGAGCTCTTCGGCCGCGCGACCGGCTACAACGGCGGCAAGGGCGGCTCGATGCACATCGCCGACTTCTCCGTCGGCATGCTCGGGGCGAACGGCGTCGTCGCGGCGGGCATCCCGATCGCCGCGGGCGCCGCACACGCCCTGCGCATCCGCGGCGAGAGCGCGATCGTCGCCTGCTTCTTCGGCGACGGGGCCATCAACCGCGGCCCGTTCCTCGAAGGCCTGAACTGGGCCAAGGTGTACGACCTGCCGGTGCTGTTCGTGTGCGAGGACAACCGCTACTCCGCCACCACCGCGACCGGCCCCATGACGGCCGGCAACGGCGCGGCGGCACGCGGCGAGAGCCTCGGCATTCCGTCGCGCAGTGTCGACGGCAACGACGTTGCCGCCGTCTACGAGACCGCCGCCCAGCTCGCCGCCGAAGTGCGCGCGGGCACGGGGCCCCGGCTGATCCACGCCATCACCTATCGGGTGAAGGGCCACGTCTCGGTGGATCCCGCTTCCTACCGGGACGCCGACGAGGTGGCGCGCGCGGTCGAGCAGGATCCCCTGCGCGTGGCCGCGGAGCGCCTCGTGGCCCTCGGCGTGGCGACCGACGAACTCGCCCGGGCCCAGGTGTGGGCCGACGCGCAGGTCGCCGGCGCGGTCGCCGCGGCCCACGCTGCGCCGTGGCCCCGGTCCGAGGCGGCCTACACCGACATCCAGGACACCGGGGCCCACGCGTGGCGATGAAGACCTACGCGCAGGCCGCGTGCGACGCGCTGGCAGAAGCAATGCGCGCGGATGCGAACGTCGTGGCGCTCGGCGAGGACGTGGGGCGCGGGGGCATCTTCGGCCAGTATCGCGGGCTGCAGCAGGCGTTCGGCGCGATGCGCGTGATCGATACGCCGATCTCGGAGTCCACGATCATGGGCGCGGCCGTCGGCATGGCGCTGGCCGGGCTGAAGCCGGTGGTGGAGATGCGCGTCGCCGACTTCGCGATGTGCGCGATGGACGAACTCGTCAACCAGGCGGCCAAGGCGCGCTACATGTTCGGCGGGCAGGGGCGGGTGCCGCTGGTGGCCCGCCTGCCGATCGGCATCTGGAGCGCCTCGGCGGCGCAGCACTCGCAGTCTTTCGAGGCGTGGTTCGCGCACGTCCCCGGGCTGGTCGTCGTCGCGCCGGCGACGCCGGCGGACAACGCCGGACTCCTGCGCGCAGCCATCGAGTGCGGCGACCCGGTCGTCTACATGGAGCACAAGGAGCTCTGGGGCGTGCAGGGCGAGGTCGCCGATGACGTGCGCGTGCCGCTCGGCAAGGCGCACGTCGTCCGCGAGGGGCGTGACCTGACCCTGGTCACCTGGTCGCGCGCCCTGCACGCGTCGCTGGAAGCGGCCGACGCTGCCGCACGCCGGGGCGTCGAGGTGGAGGTGATCGACCTCCGCACCCTCTGGCCGTGGGACCGCGATACCGTGTTTGCATCGCTTGCCCGCACCGGCCGGCTGCTCGTCGTCCACGAGGCGATCCAGGTCGCGGGCTTCGGCGCGGAGATCGCGGCGACCGTCGCCGAGGAGACCGGCCTGCCGGTGCACCGCCTCGGCGGCCCGCGCATTCCCGTCGGCTACGCCCGCGTGCTCGAGGACGAGGCCCGGCTCACGCCCGAGAAGATCGCCGCGCGCGTGGCGGCCATCACGGACCGCAAGGACAACCCAACCGCCCGCGGCAGAGCGGGCAGCAACGGAGGAACCCGATGAAGATCCGCTCGAAGCTTCTCGCCGCCGCGCTGACGATCGCGCTCGGCACGCTCGCCACCACCGCCGCGGCGCAGACGCAGTACCGTCAGGAGTACCGGCTCTCCACGGTGGTCGGCACCGCATTCCCGTGGGGCAAGAGCGGCGAGATCTGGTCGAACCTCGTGCGCGAGCGCACCAACGGCCGCATCAACATCAAGATGTACCCGGGCGCGGCGCTGGTGGCCGGCGACCAGACGCGCGAGTTCACCGCGATCCGCCAGGGCGTCATCGATCTCGCCATCGGCTCGACCATCAACTGGTCGCCGCAGGTGAAGGAGCTGAACCTCTTCTCGCTGCCGTTCCTCATGCCCGACTACGCGGCGATCGACGCGCTGACGCAGGGCGAAGTCGGCAAGGACCTGTTCCGCGTGCTCGAGAAGCAGGGCGTGGTGCCGCTCGCCTGGGGCGAGAACGGCTTCCGCGAGGTCACCAACTCGAAGCGGCCGATCCGCACGCCCGAGGACATGAAGGGCCTCAAGTTCCGCGTCGTCGGCTCGCCGCTGTTCAACGACACGTTCACCGCGCTCGGCGCCAACCCGACGCAGATGAGCTGGGCCGACGCGCAGCCGGCGCTCGCCTCGGGCGCCGTGGACGGGCAGGAGAATCCGCTCTCGATCTTCAGCGCCGCGAAGCTGCACACGGTCGGACAGAAGAACGTGACGCTGTGGGGCTACGTGGCCGATCCGCTGATCTTCGTCGCGAACCGGGAAGTGTGGGAATCCTGGACGCCGGAGGATCGCAAGATCGTGCAGCAGGCCGCGATCGATGCGGGCAAGGAGGGCATCAAGCTCGCCCGCGCCGGCCTCGTCGCCCCGGACGATTCCACCGTCAAGAGCGTCGAGGCGCTCGGGGTGACCGTCGTGCGCCTGTCGCCGCAGGAGCGCGAGCAGTTCGTGAAGGCCACGCGCAAGGTGTACGACAAGTGGACGAAGACCGTCGGCCCGGACCTGGTGAAGAAGGCCGAGGGGTCGATCGCCGCGCGCAGGAAGTGATCTCCTGAGCCCAGCGCCGCCGGCTCCCCCGGCGGCGCGCGGCGCCCCGCACATGGAAACGCCCCCGAGCGCCGGCAGTCCGCCGGCCCCGTCCACTGCGCCCGGCTCGCGGCCGCGCGTCCCGGTCGCCATCGAGGAGTTCCTCGCGGCGGCGGCGCTGGCTGCCATCTGCATCATCACCTTCGCGAACGTGGTGGTGCGCTACTTCACCGACGAGTCCTTCGCGTTCACGGAGGAGATCTCTGTCTTCCTGATGGTCGTGCTCGCGCTGACCGGCGCCGCGGCCGCGTTCGTGCGCAACACTCACATCCGCGTGACCTTCTTCGTCGAGCGCATGCGACGCGGTCGTGCGCTGCGGGTGGAACTTGCGGTCATGGTGGCAAGCGCTCTGCTCTTCGCCGTCATCGCCTGGTATGGCGTACGCCTCGTCGCCGACGACTTCCAGTACGAGACGACCTCGCCGGGCATCGGGGTGCCGCAATGGTGGTACTCGGTGTGGCTCCCGGTGCTCTGCGCCGCCGTCGTCCTGCGCATCGCGGGGCGCATCCTGCGCCTCCTGCGGAGCGGGAAATGACCGGCGAAGGCAGCCTGATCCTCGCCGGGCTGTTCGTCCTTCTCCTGCTCGCCGGGGCGCCGCTGGCGGTGGTGCTGGGCGTCGCCGGCACCGTCGTCATCGCGGTCGAGAAGCTCGGCGTGATGTCGGTTCCCACCAACTTCTACGGCGGCATTGCGAAGTATCCGCTGCTCGCCCTGCCGGTGTTCATCCTTGCCGGCATGGTCTTCGAGCGTGCCGGCGTGGCGCTGCGCATCGTGCGCTTCACGTCGTCGCTGGTCGGCACCCGCCGCGGCGCGCAGGGCATCGTCGCGATCCTGGTGTGCATGGTGCTCGGCGGCATCTCGGGCTCCGGGCCCGCGGACGCCGCGGCGGTCGCGATGGTCATGATCCCGGCGATGGCGAAGCAGGGCTATCCCCGCCCGTTCTCGGCCAGCCTGATCGCCGCGGCCGGCTCGACGGCAATCCTCATCCCGCCGTCGATCGCGTTCATCGTGTACAGCGTCCTGCTGCCGCAGGCGAGCGTCCCGGCGCTGTTCGCGGGCGGGGTGATCCCCGGCATGCTGGCGGGCCTGTCGCTGATCCTGCCGGTGGTGTACTTCTCGATGAAGCACGGCTGGGGCGCGGACGCCGTGGAGGAGGAACGCATCCCGGTCTGGCAGAGCTTCAAGGAGGCGGTGTGGGGCCTCGCGGCGCCGGCCATCATCCTGGGCGGGCTGCGGTCGGGCCTGTTCACGCCGACCGAGGCCGCCGTCGTCGCCGCGTTCTACGGCTTCTTCGTCGGCATCGTGATCTACCGTACGCTCGACCTGCGCACCATCTACCGGGTGCTCGTCGAGGCGGCGGAGATCTCGGCGGTGGTGATGATCATCATCGCGCTCGCATCGGTGTTCGCCCACGCCGGCAGCACCGTGGGGGCCTTCGACGCGTTCGCGAAGCTCCTCCTCGGCGTGACGTCCAACGAGACGGTGATGCTGGTGATGGTGATGGTCATGATCCTGGTCGCCGGCATGCTGCTCGACGGCGTGTCGATCTTCCTCGTGTTCCTGCCGATCCTGATTCCCATCATGGTCCGGTTCCAGTGGGATCCGGTGTGGTTCGGCGTGCTGCTCACCATGAACATTGCGATCGGCCAGTTCACGCCGCCGATGGCGGTGAACCTGATGGTGACCTCGCGCATCGCGGGGGTTTCCATGGAGTCGACCGTACCGTGGGTGATGTGGATGGTGCTGTCGATGCTGGGCGCGCTCGCGCTCGTGGCCGCCTTCCCGCCGCTCGCCACCTGGCTCCCGGCGGCGATGGGCTTCGAGTGATTGCCCTGATCCAGCGCGTCGCGGAGGCGCGCGTCACCGTGGAGGACCGCGTGACCGGGGCGATCGGCGCGGGCCTTCTGGCGCTCGTCTGCGCGGAGCGTGGCGACACCGAGGCGACCTGCGACCGGCTGGTCGAGCGCGTTCTCGCGTACCGCGTCTTTCCGGACGACGCCGGACGCATGAACCGCTCGTTGCGCGACACCGGCGGCGGACTGCTCGTCGTCTCGCAGTTCACCCTCGCGGCGGACACCGATACCGGCAACCGGCCGAGCTTCACCCCGGCGGCCGATCCCGGGACCGGGGAGGCGCTGTACGAGCGCTTCGTCGCGCGGGCCCGCGCCCTCCATCCCGTCGTCGCGACCGGGGAGTTCCGCGCACACATGCGGGTGGCCCTGATCAACGACGGCCCGGTGACCCTGACGCTCCGCGTTTCCCCGCCGCCAAGCGCCGCCACGCGTTGACCCGCTCCCGCGGGAAACAGTACAATCCTTTGATTTTGTTTCGGGTGGAAGCAGGATGCGCACGCGGTGTGTCGCGGGCAACTGGAAGATGCACGGCAGCCTCTCGGCCAACCAGCGGCTGCTGGAGGCGGTGCGCGCCGGCGCGGAAGCCCTTGCCGGCGTCGAGTGCGCGGTGTGCGTGCCTTTTCCGTATCTCGCCCAGGCCGAAGCCGTGCTGCGCGGCTCGCGCGTCGCGCTCGGCGCGCAGACGCTGTCGGAGCACGATTCCGGGGCGTACACGGGCGAGGTGTCGGGCTCGATGCTGCGCGACTTCGGATGCCGCTACGTGATCGTCGGACACTCGGAGCGCCGCGCGCTGTACGGTGAGCGGGACGCGGAGGTGGCCGCCAAGTTCCTGGCGGCGCAGCGGGTCGGCTTGAAGCCGATCCTCTGCGTCGGGGAAACGCTGGCGGAGCGCGAGCAGGGCGTGACGGCCGAGGTGGTCGGGCGGCAGCTCGACGCGGTGCTGGATGCCGCGGGCGTGGCCGCGTTCGGAGACGCGGTGGTGGCGTACGAGCCGGTCTGGGCCATCGGCACCGGGCGCACCGCGTCGCCGCAGCAGGCGCAGGCCGTGCACGAGGCGATCCGGGCACGGGTCGCGGGCCGTGACGCCGGCGTGGGCAAGGCGCTTGCGATCCTGTACGGCGGCAGCGTGAAGCCGGGCAACGCGGCGGAGTTGTTCGCCATGCCCGACGTGGACGGCGGGTTGATCGGCGGTGCATCGCTGGTGGCGGAGGACTTTCTCGCCATCGCAGGCGCCGCGAGGAAAGGATAGACGCAAGTGAACATCTGGCTGACCATCGTGCTGGTGATCCACGTCGCTGCGGCGCTCGGGATCATCGGTCTCGTGCTGCTCCAGCACGGCAAGGGCGCCGACATGGGCGCGGCGTTCGGCAGCGGGGCGTCCGGCAGCGTGTTCGGCGCGACCGGCTCGGCCAACTTCCTGTCGCGCAGCACCGCGGTGCTCGCGGTGATCTTCTTCATCACGAGCCTCGGGCTCGCGCATCTCGCCACCCAGCGGCCCAAGGAAGGCGGCAC
>CAZKHE010000155.1:0-9573 GCA_964552535.1 uncultured Enterobacteriaceae bacterium
ACCGCGCGAAGCGGCCGCTGGTGTACCACGGCGGGCGGTACTGCCTGTCGGGCGACTACCTCTAGGACGGAGCCATGCTGCGTGAGCGCATCGAAGGCAAGTGGATCGACTGCTTCGCGGCGGTCTTCGGCCGCTGCGGCGTGCAGGCGGGCGATGCCGTCGCGATCCTCTCCGAGACCCAGTCGCGGGAGGTGAACGTCCAGCTCGCCGAGCTCGCTCTGCACCGGCTCGGCGCGAAGGCCTTCCACGTCGTCGTCCCCACGCCCCGGCTCACGGCCCCCGCGCCGGTGCGCTCCACCGGCGCGAGCGACGCGCTCCAGCGCGTCGCACCGGTGGTGTCCGCGCTCGCGCAATCCGCGATGGTGGTCGATCTCACGGTGGAAGGGCTGCTGCACGCGGTCGAGCTGCCCGACATCCTGAAAGGGGGCGCGCGGGTGCTCATGGTCTCGAACGAGCACCCGGAGATCCTCGAGCGCTGCCTGCCCGATCCCGCCCTCGAGACGAAGGTCCGCGACGCGATGCGCCTGCTCAAGGGGGCCAAGCGGATGGAGGTGACCTCGGCCGCGGGCACGGCGCTCGCGATCTCGCTGGCGGGTGCGCGCGTCGGCGGCGTGTGGGGCTACACCGCGAAGCCCGGCACGGTGGCCCACTGGCCGGGCGGCATCTGCCTGGCGTTCCCCGCGGCGAAGAGCGTGAACGGCACGCTCGTGATGGCGCCCGGCGACGTGAACCTGACCTTCAAGCGCTATCTGCAGGACCGGGTGGTGCTGCACGTGGCGGACGACTACGTGCACAGGATCGAGGGCGACGGCGTGGACGCCGAGCTGATGCGCGAATACTTCGCCTCCTGGGGCGACGCGGAGGCCTACGCCGTCTCGCACGTGGGCTGGGGCCTGAATCCGGGCGCGCGGTGGGATGCGATGACGTTCTACGATCGGCGCGACTTCAACGGCACCGAGCTGCGCGCGTTCGCGGGCAACTTCCTCTACTCCACCGGCGCGAACGAAGTCGCCGGCCGGCACACGCTGGGCCATTTCGACCTGCCGTTGCGCCACTGCACCGTCGCGCTCGACGGGACCGTCGTGGTGGACGGGGGCCGGCTGGTGTGACGGTTCCCGCCTTCACCGAACGCGGCGCGGGCCGCACCGCGGTCGTCCTGCTCCACGGCGTCGGCGGCGGCAGGGAGGCGTTCCGGCCGCAGATGCAGCCGCTCGCCGACGAAGGCTTCCGCGCCGTCGCCTGGGACATGCCGGGCTATGGGGAATCGCCCGCGATCGCGCCGTACGACATGGCCGGGCTCGCCGCCGCGCTCGTCGCGCTGCTCGACCGTCTCGACCTGGCGCGCGCGGTGCTCCTCGGCCACAGCATGGGCGCGATGGTCGCGCTCGACGCGGTGGCGCGCACGCCCGAGCGCGTCGCCGGACTGGTGCTGTCCGCCGGCAGTCCGGCGTTCGGGAAGCCTGACGGGGCGTGGCAGCAGGCGTTCCTGCGCGACCGGCTCGGCCCGCTCGATGCGGGCAGGACCATGGCCGACGTCGCGCAACGGCTGGTGCCGTCCATGATCGGCGCGGGCGCCGATCCGGAAGGGGTCGCGCTCGCGTCGCGCCTCATGAGCGGCGTTCCGCCGGCCACCTACCGCGCCGCGCTGCACGCGCTGATGGGCTTCGATCGCCGCGAGGCGCTCGCATCCGTCGCCGTGCCGACCCTCGCCGTCGCGGGCGAAGTCGATCCCGCCGCGCCCGCCGCCGTGATGGAGAAGATGGCGGCGCGCATCCCCGGCGCGCAGTTCGTGCTGCTGCCGCGCGCGGGTCACCTCGCCAACCTGGAGCAGCCGCAGGCGTTCAACGCCGCGGTGCTCGGCTTCCTGAAGCAGCATTTCGCGTCCTGAGGAGAAATCATGTCCGCCCAGCTCTCCGCCGCACCCGCCCCCGAGACGAAGCCGGGCTACGTGCCGCCCCCGATCGTCGGCAAGGGCTATGCGCTCACCGACCAGCAGCGCGAGCTGCTCGACATCGCCGAGCGGCTCGGCCGCGAGAAGTTCGCGCCGCGCGCGGCGCACTACGACCGCACCGCGACGTTCCCCTTCGAGAACTACGACGACATGCGCGAGGCGGGCCTGCTGCGGATCTGCGTGCCGAAGCAGTACGGCGGCATGGGCGCGGACTTCGCCACCTACGCGATGGTGGCCGCCGAGATCGGCCGCCACTGCGGCGCCACCGCGCTGACCTGGAACATGCACGTCTGCTCCACGCTGTGGAGCGGGCCGCTGTCCGACGACCTCGACATGACCGCCGACCAGCGCGCCGAGCACGAGAAGCACCGCGCGGTGCACTTCGAGCGCATCGTCAAGGGCGGCAAGATCTACGCGCAGCCGTTCTCCGAGGGCTCCGCGGCGGCGGCGGGCAAGGCGCCGTTCGGCACGCTCGCGACCAAGGTGGACGGCGGCTGGCTCCTCAACGGCAAGAAGATCTTCGCCTCGCTCTCCGGCGCGGCCGACTACTACGGCGTGCTGTGCACCGAGGACAAGCCCGACCGCTCCATGCGCGACACGCTCTACATGGCGGTGCCCGCGGACGCGCCCGGCTTCACCATCACCGGCGACTGGGATCCGCTCGGCATGCGCGGCACGGTGTCGCGGACGCTGATCATGAAGGACGTGTTCGTCACCGACGACGCGCAGCTCATGCCGCGCGGCGTCTACTACCAGGCGGCGTCGCGCTGGCCGCACATGTTCTCCACGCTGTCGCCCACCTACATGGGCATCGCGCAGGGCGCGTACGACTTCACCGTCTCCTACCTGCGCGGCGAGATCCCCGGCATGCCGCCGGTGAAGCGCCGCATGTACCCGACCAAGCAGATCGCGGTCGCCGAGATGCGCATCAAGCTCGAGCAGACCCGCGCGCTGTGGCTGCGCGCGGCGACCGAGGCGAAGGTCGACCCGTCCAAGGACGAGCGCCTGCGTCTCTATGCGGCGCACTACACCATCATGGAGAATTCGAACGACATCTCGCGGCTCGCCATCCGCACCTGCGGCGGCCAGTCGATGCTCAAGACCCTGCCCCTGGAGCGCATGTACCGCGACAGCCGGTGCGGCTCGCTGATGCTGCCCTGGACCGCCGAGCTGGTGCTGGACCGGATCGGCCGGGAAGCGCTGTACGAGTCGGGGGAGATGGACGACTAGCCCCCGGGTGCCATGAACCTCTCGCGCATCGTCGAACGCTGGGCCGACGTCCAGCCGGACCGCATCGCCATCCACTTCCGCGGCGAGGCCTGGACCTGGTCGCAGCTGCGCGCCCGCGTGGACCACGCGACCGCACGGCTCGCAGCCATCGGGGTGCAGCCGGGCGACCGCGTCGCGTGGCTGGGCTACAACCATCCCGAGATGCTCGCGATCCTTTTCGGGCTCGCGCGCATCGGCGCCATGCTGGTTCCGCTCAACTTCCGCCTCGCCGTGCCGGAACTGCGCGATATCCTCGCGCACGCCGACGCGTCGGTGCTGGTCGCCGAGCCCGACCTCTACGCGCCTGCACAGGCGCTGTCCGCCGCGCTGCCGCTGGTGAAGATGGTCGGCCTGCGCGACGGGCCGCCGGAGTGGTTCGCGTGGGAGGGGGCGCCGCCGGCGGGCTTCACGCCCAAGCTGCGCGGCGACGACGCCTCGCCGGTGCTGATCGTGTACACCTCCGGCACCACGGGCAAGCCGAAGGGCGCCGTGCATACGCAGAGCGCGATCCTGTGGAATGCGGTCAACTCCATCCACGCGCACGACCTGACGCACGCCGACCACGTGCTGAACCCCCTGCCGATGTTCCACGTCGGCGGGCTGTCGATCCAGTCGATCCCGGTGCTCTTCTGCGGCGGGACGCTGACCATCCACTCGCGCTTCGACCCGGCGCTCTGGCTGCAGGACGTGGCCCGGCTCAAGCCGACGCTGTCGCTGCTCGTCCCCGCGACGATGAAGGCGGTGGTCGAGCACCGGGCGTTCGTCGAGACCGACCTGTCCTCGCTGCGCATGCTGAACTCCGGCTCGTCGACCATCCCGGAGAGCCTGATCCGCCCGTTCCACGAGCGCGGCATTCCGGTGGGGCAGGTGTACGGCACCACCGAGACCGGACCCATCTCCATCGTCCTGCGCGCCGAGGACGCAATGCGCAAGCTCGGCTCGACCGGCAAGCCGGCGATCCACTGCGAGGTCCGGCTGGTGGACGAGCAGGGCAACGACGTCCCGCGCGGCACGGTGGGCGAGATCTGGGTGCGCGGCCTCAATCTGATGCAGGGCTACTGGCGCGACCCCGACAACCCGTCGTTCCAGCAGGGCTGGTTCCGCACCGGCGACCTGGCGCGCATCGACGAAGAAGGCTTCTGGTACGTCGCCGGCCGCTCCAAGGACATGATCATCTCCGGCGGCGAGAACGTGTACCCCGCGGAGCTCGAGAACATCCTCGCCGACTGCCCGGACATCGCGGAGGCGGCGGTGTTCGGCGCCCCCGATGCGAAGTGGGGCGAGATCGCGGTCGCCGCCATCGTCCCGCGCGAGGGCAGGTCGATCGACGAGGCCGGCGTGCGCGCGCTCTTCGAGGGCCGCATCGCGCGCTTCAAGCATCCGCGGCGCATCGTCTTCATGGCGACCCTGCCGCGCAACGCCATGGGCAAGGTGCAGAAGTTCGAGCTCCGCCGGCAGTTCGGCGAGCCGGCCTGATCCGGCCCGCTACGTGCCGCCGGCCTGCTGGCGGATGTGCAGGACGATGAACTCGGCCGGCCGGATTGCCGCGAAGCCGACCACGAGGTTCACGGCCCCGGCGTCGATGTCGGCCTGCGTGGTGGTGCTCGCATCGCATTTCACGAACCACGCATCGCGGGACGACGGCCCCTGCAGCGCGCCTTGCCGATGCAGATCGTGCAGGAAGCCGGCGACGCTGGCGCGCAGGCGTGCCCACAGCGGCTCGCCGTTCGGCTCGAACGCCGCCCAGCGCGTGCCCTGCGCGATGCTCTGCTCGATGAACAGCGCGAGGCGCCGCACCGGCACGTACTTCCATTCGGGAAAGGCATTGCCGCCGAGCGTGCGCGCGCCCCAGACGACGATGCCCGTGCCGTCGAGCGCGCGGAGCACGCCGATGCAGCGTACGTTGAGGTCGTCGTTCGCGGCGTCGTCGAGCGCCACGCCGAGCGACGTGGCACCGGCGATGGTCGCCTCGGTTCCCGCCGGCGCCTTCCAGACGCCGCGCTGCGCGTCGGTCCGCGCGTAGACGCCGGCGACGGCGCCGCACGCCGCGAAGGTCGCCGGGCGGTTGCGGCGACGCGGATCGGGTCCGACGAGCCGCGGGAAGTAGAGCGCGACGTTCGTCCGATGCGTGCCGGGGGAGATCAGTGCATCGATGGCCGTGTCGCTCGCATCCGCGGCGCTGCGCCACGCGCGCGGCGCGTCGACGAGCAGCATCGCGCCGCGCCGCGCGGCCAGCACGGCGGCCGCGTCCCACGTCGCGCGGCCGACATCCCGCCGCGGGCCCAGCGGGGGGATGCACAGGAGGTTGAACGGGGTCCCCTCCAGCAGCCACAAGCCGGGGCCGCGCGCTTCGAGCCCGCGACCGGCGACATCGGCGTCCCGGAGCGGCGCGCCGTCGCTGCCCGTTGCGGCGAACGCGGTGGAGGCCCCGGGATCGTCCAGGCCGTCGCTACCGGTTGCCGCCGCGCCGTGCGCGTCGGGCCGTACGGCGGGGACGGGGCCGGCGACACGGACGAGCTGCGACGATGCCTCGAGCACACGTGCGACGAAGCGCGGCTCGGCGGGATCGGTCGACAGATCATCGAAGCGCTCGACGGAGCCGCCTGCCGTGTCTTTCACCACGAGGGAGAAGACGCGAGCGCCAGCGTCGGGCGCATGCTCGACGCGAATCCGGAGGCGGTTGCCCCAGGCGCCTGGACTCGCGGCGGACAGCGCGAGCCCGCCCGGCAGCGTGAGCGTTGCGGCGCGCGCCCCGCGATGCAGCCGGCACACCGTGGCCTGCCGGCCGCCATTGAGAAAGAACAGCCGCACGGCGTCCGGCAGCGTCGATCCGGACCAGAGGCCGCCGTAGCATCGCTCGAACTCGGCGTAGCTCGCGATCGTTCCTGGGCGGTCGACGGGGCCTCTCAGCGTGCGGCCGACGAAGGCCGCCACCGAGGTGGCCACGCCCTCGATCGGCCGGGGCCCAGCCGGGATCTCCTCCACGTACACCCCGGGATATCGGATCGTGCCCATCGCCTCGGCTCCTCGGATCGCACGGATTTCTGAACAACGGGACCGATAACGCTAACATCGGCGGCAGCGGGCCCCAATCGGCCGAACGGAAGAGCGATCATCCGATGAACGACCTCACTACGCCAGGCAGCGCGAAGACCAACGGCGTGCGCGCGCTGTGGGACTGGATCACCGGCGCACGACGCGCGCGCGGCACCGAGGCACGCCGCGTGCTCACTGCATCGGAGCTGCGCGGCGTACGCGCCACGCTGCGTGAGATGCTCGACGGCCTGGGCGGGGAAGCCTCGGCGCGCCGTCGCGTCGCCGCGCTCGCCACCCTCTACACCGCGCTCGACGACGACGGCCGTCGCGCCTTCCTCGACGTGCTGGCGCGCGAGTTCAGCCCCGATCCGCAGGCGATCGCGGCGGCGGTCGCGGCGTACGTCGAGGCCACCGCGCCGGCGGACCGGCAGCACGCCGAGGCGGGGCTGCGCGGCGCGCTCGCCAGCCCGCGCATCCGCATCCTCAAGCAGTTCAACCTGCTGCACGAGGGCGTGAAGTTCCTGGTGGACCTGCGCGCCGACCTGCTCCGGTTCCTGCGCGGCGCCGCGCACCTGGAGCCCCTCGACGCGGAGCTGTACGAGCTGCTCGCGGGCTGGTTCGACCTCGGCAACCTGGAGCTGCGGCGCATCACCTGGCAGTCGCCGGCGGCGCTGCTGGAGAGGCTCATCGCCTACGAGGCGGTGCACGAGATCCGCTCGTGGACGGACCTGCGCAACCGGCTCGACTCCGACCGGCGCTGCTACGCGTTCTTCCATCCGCGCATGCCCGAGGAGCCGCTCATCTTCGTCGAGATCGCGCTCACGAGGGACATGGCCGGCAACGTGCACACCCTGCTCGACGAATCGGCGCCGCAGACCGATCCGCACACCGCCCAGGCGGCCATCTTCTACTCGATCTCCAACACGCAGCCGGGGCTGCGCGGCGTGTCGTTCGGCGGCTTCCTGATCAAGCGCGTGGTGGACGAGCTCTGCGCCGAGTTCCCGAAGCTCAAGACCTTCGCGACGCTGTCGCCGGTGCCCGGGTTCCGCAAGTGGCTCGACGCGCGCCTCAAGGCCCGCGACCCCGCGCTCTTCGGCCCCGAGGAGGCGGTGAAGCTCGCCGTCGCGGGCAAGGCGCACGATGCGTTCGAGGGCCTGGCGAGCCTGATCGGGCAGGACCTCGCCGCCGTCCGGGAGGCCGCCACCGTGTCCGCGACGCTCACGCGGCTGGTCGCGCACTACCTCGTCGAGGAGAAGGCGGAGGACCGTCCGCTCGATCCGGTCGCGCGCTTCCACCTCGGCAACGGCGCGCGCCTGGAGCGGGTGAACTGGCTCGCCGACACCTCGCCGCGCGGGCTGAAGCAGTCGGCCGGCATCATGGTGAACTACCTCTACGAGATCGCCGCCATCGAGGAGAACCACGAGGCCTACGCGCGCGAAGGCCGCGTGGCGGTGAGCAACGGCGTCCGGCGCCTGCTGCGGCGGTCGCGCTAGGGGCCCCGCGTCAGAGGTTGAACATCTTGCTCGGCAGGAAGGTGACGATCTCCGGGAAGACCCACAGCATGGCCACCGCGATGACCATCAGCGCGAAGAACGGGAAGGTCGCCTTGGCGACGTAGAACATGTCCTTGCGCGTCAGCCCCTGCAGCACGAAGAGGTTGAAGCCGACCGGCGGCGTGATCTGCGCCATCTCCACCACCAGAACGATGTAGATGCCGAACCACAGGAGGTCGATCCCCGCGGCCTTCACCGAGGGCAGCACGATCGAGGCGGTCAGCACGACCATGGAGATGCCGTCGAGGAAGCACCCGAGGATGAGGAACAGGAGCGTGAGCACGACCAGGAGCTGCCACGGCTCGTAACCCTGGGTGCTGATCCAGGTGGCCATGGCGCGCGGAATGCCGGTGAAGCCCATCGCCACGGTCAGGAACGACGCCCCGGTCAGGATGAACGCGATCATGCAGGAGGTCTTCATCGCGCCCATCACGCTCGCGGCGAACTTCTCCCAGGTGAGCGAGCCGCCGACCACGGAGAGGATCAGCGCGCCCACCACGCCGAGCACCGCGGCCTCGGTCGGGGTCGCGATGCCGGCATAGATCGACCCGATCACCGCGAGGATGAGGAACACCGTGGGCAGCAGGAAGCGGATCGCGTAGAGCTTCTGCGCGAAGGTCGCGTTGATCTCGCGCGGCGGCGTGCGCCCCGGGTTGAGCAGCGCCCAGAGCGCGATGTATCCGGAGAAGAGCACGATGAGCAGGATGCCCGGCAGCACGCCCGCCACGAAGAGGCGCGCCACCGAGACGTCGGCCGCGACCCCGTACACGATCATGATGATGGACGGGGGAATGAGCAGGCCGAGCGTGCCCGAGCCGGCGAGCGAGCCGATCGCCATGCGCTCGTCGTAGCCGCGCCGGGCGAGTTCCGGGATGGTGATGCGGCCGATGGTGGCGGCCGTCGCAGCCGAAGAGCCGGAGATCGCCGCGAAGATGCCGCAGCCGACCACGTTGGTGTGCATCAGCCGGCCCGGCAGCGGTTCCACCCACGGCGCAAGCCCCTTGAACATGTCCTCCGAAATGCGCGTGCGGAACAGGATCTCGCCCATCCAGATGAAGAGCGGCAGGGCGGTGAGCGACCAGCTCGCGCTGGACCCCCAGACGGTGGTCGCCATGACGAGGCCGGCCGGAGAGCTGGTGAACGCGAGCATCGCCACCAGCGCGACGGCGAGCAGCGTGATGCCGATCCACACGCCGAGCACCAGGCAGGCGCCGAGCGTGGCGACGAGGACGAGCGAGACGAGCCAGAGGTCCATGTGCTAGCGCTCGAAGGCGGCGCCGTCGTCGCGCGCGTGCGGCACCGCGTAGGCGGGCACGCGCCCGCGCACCGTCTGGACGAAGTCGTCCACGAAGGCGAGGAGCAGGATCCACAGCCCGAGCGCCATGGCCGACTGCGGGATCCAGAGCTTCACCGGCACGAGACCCTGCGAGACGTCGCCGAGCTGGTATGAGGTGAGCGTCATGTCGAGCGCCGCCCAGGCGAAGTAGCCGATGACGACCAGGGCCGCCGCGAGGCAGGCGATCTCGACGCTGCGGCGCAGGTGGCCGCGGAGGCGGTCGATGGCGAGCGTCATGCGGATGTGCTCGCCGGCGCGCAGGGTCCAGGCGAGGCCGAGAAAGGACGAGGCCGCCATGGCGTAGCCGGCGAACTCGTCCAGCGAATGCCCCGTCTGGCCGAACAGCCGCGCGATGATCTGCGCGAGCGACAGCAGGGCGATGGCGATCAAAAAAAATCCGGCCAGGAGGCCGGATCCCTTGTAGATCG
>CAZKHE010000156.1:0-9381 GCA_964552535.1 uncultured Enterobacteriaceae bacterium
CGACGATCTCGATCAGGTCTCCCTCGTGAACCCGGTCGTGCAGGAAGCTGGACACCACGCCCTCGGGCTCGCGGCGAACCGTGATCTCGCAAGCGTCCCGGCGCGTCGGAGCGGAGGCGATGGTGTAGGAGCGGCGTACCACGCGTCCCTGCGGTTGCACCACGACCGTAAGGAATTGCCCCGGCAGGTAGGTGAAGGGCAGCGGACCACCCGCAGGATCGGCCAGTCGAAATGTCCTCACCTGCGGCGTCTCCTGAAACACGCGCACCAGGCGCAGGGTGCCCTTCCACGCATTGGCCGGCGTCGGCGCGAGCGCCGGGTTCACCGGCGGCGGCGGTGCGGGCAAGTGAGCACCGGCCAGCAGCCGCTCGGCGAGCGCTGTGGCTCGCCTGACCCGAAACACGTGGGCTAGACCGAGCGCCGTAGCGAGGGCGGCAAGCAGGGCCATCGCGCTGTAATGGAACCAGGTCAGCCCTACGAGACCGTGCGCGGGTGTGACAGGCGCCATCGCAGACTGCTCGCGCAACCAGTCAACAGCCACCGATTGTGCGTCCGGCCCTGTCAGGGCGCGGTGTATTGCGATGCCGCTGGTCAGTTGCGAGTTCGCTCGCCGAAGGGCGGCCAGTCCCGTGTCCGCAAGCGCGTGGTCGCCCGCGACGATCGCCTCGTGCAATGTACCGCGCGCTGCGTCGAGCAGGCCCAGGCCGTCCTCAATGCGCTCGGCGCTCTGACGTGCGAGGCGCTCACGCTCGGCGGGCGTCCATTCGGGAAGCCGCATCATGGACGGATACACCGCGGCTCCAGCAGCGTCGGATACCGGATGCCCCATCCGCGTCTCGCCCGCCGGCGTCGCAGTCCCGATTGCAGAACCGGCGTCCGGCGCTGCTGCGCCGGCCGGATGGTGGCTGCTGTGTTCGCTCTCCTGCGCGGCGAGCCTTCCCGCACCCGTAGCGAGCGGGAGCCAGACCAGCGCGACGATGAGGGCGCGCGCGCCCCGCACGCTACATGCCTCGCCTCGGATTCATCGGAGCCGGCTTCGCGCCACCGGACGGTGCAGCGTTATGTCCGGAGGGCGGCGCGGTCCCCAGGAGGGAGGCGTGTTGCGCGGGCGTCAACACCTGCGCGGCTTCGCCCACGGCGCGGATATGCGAAAGGCGCATGTCAGCACGCAAACGCTCGATCAATCGAACCTGTTCGTCGATCCGACCCGCATCAGGCGCTTCGGCGGCTGTAAGGGTCCACAGACGCTGTTCGGCCTCCTCGATGCGACGATCGCTGTCGGCGCGCTCCAGGGCCACGCGCTCGCGGATCCGATTCAGGCGTGTCTGCTGTTCAGTGGAAAGCGTGATGTGCTGCGGATGGTCGAGGAAGAAACCCGTTGCGCCCACGTGGTAGAGGTGGCTCGCGCCGGGGAAGCCGGGCAGGCGAGAGCGCATCGCGCCTCGGGTCATCGGTTCGCGCATCCTTCCCATGAGGTCGGCGCCGGGGTCCGGGCGCGGCGGCATGCCGCCGGCCATCCCGCCCATGCCATTGCCTACGGCCGCCCCACCCATGCCGCCCATACCACCACCCATACCACCCATACCACCCATGCCGCCCATGCCACCCATCTGCCCCATGCCCGAAGGCGCAGCGCCCCCTTGCGCGCCCCCCGCCGACATTGCGCCCATCTCCATGTCGTCCATCATGCTCCGCGCGGGAGAGGCGGCCGTGACCATCAGCGCCGTCACTACAGCAAGAACTGTCCTATTGCGCATCGTTCCATCCTCGATTCAATATTCGCCTGTCCATGCACGGGCGCAGCCAAGATGCCAAACGCACAGCCAGTGCGCGATCGCGCTGCCCGAACCTACTCGTGCAGCGCCTAGAGGGCTTCACCTTAGGGTTGAGTGCTGCTCCGAGGTCAACGTGCACGCTGTAGCGTCGAGACGCCGCGTCCAGGCCATGGGTGGGAGTGATCTCGGCGTCAGCCGGTGCGAGGCAACCGCATGAGGACTAGGCGCCGGGGCGACGGCTGCCGGGTGGGGAGGCTCGCCATGCCTACTGGTTCCTTCCAACCGCTTGGGTGCAGCGGTGAGAATTTAGGCACCGTGCCGGCGGAGCCTCGTGCCCTTGGGTCTGGGCCCCACGGGTCAGCACGCGTGCGGGATGTTCGTGTGGTTTCTCAGCGAGGGTTTTCGTGAGCGGCAGCGAAGCACCAGCAGGACAATCACCGGCCTTGCCTAACATCGCCCTGCCGGTGGTCGTTCGCCTGCAGGTGGCCGACTACGAGCTCTTTCCCGGGCACGATCAACGTGGTCTTCGGCATGACTTTGTCCCAGGCGTCACCATCGTTCTGGGGATCAATGGGATCGGCAAGACCACGCTGCTGAATGTGTTGCTGCGTCTATTGCTGGGACCGTTCAATCCCCAGAAGCTCGACCCGTTCGAGGTCGGCGCGCATTCCCACGAGCTGGTGCGTTGGAAGCAGGCGCGGCGTTTCTTCTCCTCGCGTGTCGGTGACGGGGCGGCACGCGCGCTCGCTCGGGGGGAGTTCGTGATTGGCAAGCACCGGCTGACCGTCGAGCGCCAGCTCAAGGACTTGACGCTGACGTACCTCGAATGGAATACGCAGGAACTGGAGCCCAACGAAGAGGAGTACACCCGCGCGGTGCTGGAAGCCAGCGGCGCCGCGTCCCGATACGACTTCGATTTTCTGGTTCGCTATCTGGTCTTCTTCCTCGAGCAGCGCGTCCCGTTGTTCTGGAACGAGCGTGGTCAGATCGAGACCTTCCGAATCCTGCTGTGCGAGGAAGCCCTCGCTAATGCCTTTCGGGAGAAGCAGGATGAGATCCGCACCAAGGACAGTCTGTATCGCAACCTGCGATGGCAAGCCAACAGGCGGCGCGATGAGTTGCAGCGCAAGATTGAGGATGCCGCCGGATCGGCCGCTGCACACGCGAAGCTGTCGGCCCTCAATGCGTCGTTCCGCGATCTCTCTGAAGAGAATGCGCGCCTGTCGCGCGAGATCGCTACAGCGGCCGCCGAGCGTTCGGAGTTGCGCACGCGACTGCTTCTGAAGAAGATCGAACTCGAGGAGGCGATCCGAGCAAACGAAGGCGTTCAGCAAGCCCACCTCGCCGCGCTGTTCCCGGATGCAGAAGAAGCCGCGCGCCATGTCTTCGCCAACCTGCTTTCTCAGTCAGGCTGCACGGTCTGCGGCAACCGCAGCGAAGGCGCGAAGCGGCGGTTCGAGGCGCGGCTAGCCTCCGGGGCGTGCCCGGTTTGCGAAAGTCCGCCCGCGGAGCAGGAGCGGGTGATCGGCCCGCTGCTTCAATCCAGCGATGTACTGCAGGTCGCTGCGGCGCAGGTGATCCGGTTGCGCCACGAGATCGGCGGTCTCACGCAACGCGAAAGGGAGCTCGATGAGCGGGTTCGCGAGTCGGCCAGAACGCAGTCGGCACGCCAGGCGGACTTGCACAATGTGACCGCACAGCTGGAGGCCCTGAACGCAAGTCTCCCCGCCACGCCTGAGGAGCTCAAGAGCCTCGAGCTGCGTGTCCAAACCGACAGCGACGAGCTCGATGACAAGCGGGCCGAGTTGGAGCGGCTGTATCTTGAGTATGAGGCGCTGGTTGCGCAGGTGCAACAGCGTGTGACGGCCGTCGCCAAGGAGGTCAGCCGTCTGTTCAGCGAGTATGCGAAATCGTTCCTGTCGGAACGATGTTATCTCGGTCAGTCCTCTTATCGCGATGCTCTCGGGGAGGGACGAAGCTTCGAGTATCCGTGTTTCGATGTATTCATGACCTCCGCGGTGTCCCCCGAGATCGAAACCGTACGCGAACACGACGACGACGTGTCGGAGTCACAGCGCGAGTTCATCGATCTCGCGTTCCGCATGGCGCTCATCGCAGCGGTGACCGCGCGTGGGTCGCGCGCCATGCTGGTGATCGAGACACCGGAGGCGAGCCTCGACGCCTACTTCGTCGATCAGGCTGGCGCGTTGCTGCGCAACTTCGGGCGCGGCGACCGCAGCGACGGAAACGTCGTCATCGTCTCTTCCAACCTTGCCACGCAGAACATGGTCGCAGGACTACTCGGATTCGATGGGCCAGAAGCGCAGTGGCCCGATGCCGACGAGGTTTCCCGCCGTGTGATCAATCTACTCGATGAGAGCCGCCCCAATGCAGCATTGCGCGAACGCCGTGACTTCTATCTGAGAAAGCTGCGGGAAACCACCCGGGGGCGCTTGCCGCGTGATGGCGCTTGAGCCGAATCTCAGAAATCGTGCGTGGCTGCTTGGGTTGCTCTGGCACGCCAAGCAGGCTGGCGTGAGCCCGATCGAGAAGGGGCAGGTGCATGCACTGGTTTTCTTGGCGAATGGTCTTGCCCCGATCTACGAGGATGCAGGGGTGGATGCCCGGGTCATCAAGCATCCGCGTGGACCGTTCTATCCGGACGCACAATGGGATCTGGATCGGATGGTCGGTCAGGGGCTGCTGCACATCAGCCAGGTGCGTCTGACCGAAGACGACGTGCACCAACGCTGGTGGTTCGACGCCCGCTACGCCGTCACGCACCGTGGTGCGGCACTATTCGCCGAATGCCGGAAGGTCCCGCTTCTGGAGCGGTCCTACCGGTTCCTGGTCGAGCTCACCGCGGCGTTTGCCTCTCTTACCCAGGACGCACGCGAGCGGGCTCCGCTGCAGGATGTGATCTACAGCACGCCGAACCGGGGTGAGCGGGCGGCGCTCGTGTTCGAGAACCTGGACGACAACTACGCTGCGCTCACCGCCGATGCGTTCGCAGAGATTGCGGGCCCGAATCTGCGTCTGCATCCGCGCGAACGCGTTCATCTGTATCTCGCCTTTCTCGCCGAGACTGCTTCCGCGCACCGCCGCGACGGACCGGAGGCCGCCCCTTGAGTACGTTACAGAAGCTTCCCCTGCACGTGTCGCGCGAGGCAATGCGCGCCACGTTGGATGAGCACGTGCACGAGTTGCCTTCCTTTCCGAGCGACAGCGCCGAGGCCTTTCTCGAACGGGCGGTGAAGTGGGTGAGGATGTGGCGGGACTTCCATGCCGCCGAAGGTTTGGGTGACGTGGGTCCATTCGCACTGGTGCGTGGAGATGTCCAAACCACGAGCGCGGCTTTGGACTGGGAGGGTGCCACGCTGTTCGATGCTGATCCGGACCGGGATCTGACGGGACTGATTGCGCTCGCCGCATCCTCGTCCTTGGTCGAAGTGCGTACGTTGCGCGTACACGCTCACCGACTGAAGGATCTGGGCACCGCCCTTGAGGCGGCGGGTTTGGGCGACTGTCCCACGCTTTTCGTGGATCCGCCTAGGCAACGGATCATTCCCTGCCCGGGCGGTTGCCGCACCACTCGGTCGCCGGCGCTTCGTCTGGATGGCTCGCCCGACTCGGAGGCGACATTGGATGCGGTGTCCGCCGCGCTCGATGAGTTTCATACCCAGTGGACGCGATATCCCGACGGCTTGGCGCATGTCTGGTCTGACCGCAAGGCGCGCGTGCTGTATCGTGACGCTGAGGCGATCGTACGCGACCATCTGTTCGCGTACTTCAAGCTGGGACCCTTCAGCTCCCAGCTTGTGCGCCGGGAAGAGCAAACGTCGGTAGGACGGCCCGACCTGTCGATTCTGGACAAGATAGGCGGACAACCCCAGACGATCTGCGTGATGGAGCTCAAGGTTCTCCGATCCCGCGGGCTGCACAAGAACCCCAATCGTCGCAGCAAGGCCTATGACGACAAGAGCATGCTTCGCCATGCGCGCATGGGGCTCAAGCAGGCGCTCAAGTACAAGCAGGCCGAGCACGCGGCCTTCGCGTTTTGTTGTCTCTACGATGGCCGAGACACCAATTCGGACCTGCCTGAGGTCGACGCACTCGCGAAGGCCAACCTCATACAGTGCCGCCGCTTCTTCATGGAGCGCAGTACGCGGGACGATCTGGATGAGTTGAACGAGGAAGCGCACGAAGACGCTTCCTGAGTCGCGCGGGCCACGCTCGGTCGCAGACCGGCGGCGTCAGCCGGGTCGCAGGCACACAAGCGTCTCGTTCAGGTCTTGCGCCCAGCCCTGTTGCGCGCTGCTTCGCATGGAGCGGATTGGGCGGATCGATTCGCAGCGATAGCCGACGGCGGGCGCCATCTCGGACAGCACGCGGCCGACGTCGACCAAGACGCCGGCGTAGCGACTGTCGCCGACGGTCATCATGACCGCACCATCGGGATTGAGCTTCGCTCGGATGCGCGACAGCACGACATACAGGTCGGCGAAGTAGGCGCCGATCATATCGGGAATCCGAGGATTCCACAGCTGGTCCGCACGGCGCTTGAGCGCCCTGACCGTGGAGACGAGCGACTTTGACCTCAGATCGCCCCAGGACATGTCGCGACCGATCTGCACGTGCGAGCGCAACGTGGCGTTGCGAAGCCGCGTGTTCTCCTCGCGCGTTCTGAGATATCCGAGCGCCCACAACTCGACGTTGTAGATGTCGGTGTAGTCGAAAGAGTTCGGATACGGCGGCGAGAACAACGCGACGTCCACTTCGGGAACGTTCACCAAGCATTGCCGCGCGTCTCCCCGAAGCAGGCGATAGTCGGTGCACGAGCGATGCCCGTGCACCGTGATGTCGGCGAAGGCCTCATCGAATGCACGTCGAAAAGCAGCCGAGACGTCCGTCGGGCGCTTCTGCTTTTCGCGCCAGTTCCCGCGATAGCGCCGCCCCTTGCCGCTGATCGTGACGTTGCTCATTTCGACAACGATGCTGCCTAGTAAGACCCGCATCAGCCGTCGGTTCTGTGCGTCCTGGACCGCTGCGATGCTCTGCGCGAGCGCGCGGATCCGGCGAAACGTGTCTTGGGGAAAGATCCAGCGCCCATCCAGCCCTGGCTCGACCATCGTGGGTGGCCATTGCGCCGAGCCCCCATCCAGGCGCGGCCCTTCGCGCGCCGACCGGTCAATGACTTCACCGTAGTCCGCCAGGAGCCCTTGCACGTCGTACCGGGCAAGCTTCGCCTCGATGAGGTCCGCAAGAAACGGGTTCACTTCAATCGTCGTGGGCTCGATACCCAAGAACTGGCAGGTGAGGGCGGTGGTCCCGGAGCCCCCGAAGCAATCCAGGCAGCGCGTTGGCCAGAACCCCAGCGTGCTCATTGCCTCGGCGACCAGCAGAGGCGAAAACGCTTCCTTGAACCGATACCAACGTTGGAACGGGAGCCTCTGACTCGGTACGTTGGACGACATCGGCCCGTCGTGCTCCAGGCCGGCGAGCCATGACTCCAGACTCTGCCTTGCCGGAGCGCCCAGACGACGCCGCAGCGAGGCGGGGATGACTCCGGCACCCTCACCTCGATACCGGACGGTCCCAGACGTACTCAAGAGATTGCGAATCTCAGATGCATCTGCATAATATGCACGTAATGAATGCAAAACGCAAGGCCTCCTCGAGTGAGAAGGCACTTCTTCCCTCGCGCGAACACATGAGTGCGACGATCGCGTTGGCATGGCGAACCGGCAGGCTTCCGCAGCAGGAGACCTGCGCTGCGCTCCGAATCCATCAAAGCCAGTTCTCGCGCCTGGTGAACGGACGATTCGTGCGCCCAACCGGTCACGCGGCTGCTTTATTTGCATATGCAGAGCGCCAGTTGAAGCGGCACGACCGTGCCGATCCATGGCCAGACCATCGGCTCAAGGAGCAGCTCTTGTCGGAGCTGCTGGCCGCCTGGGATGGAACGCGCGCCGGTGCGGATGCACTCAGGCAGATCCTGCGCGGCGCGCGACACCTGCGCACCGCGCAGGATGAGTGAGCGTGCCCGGTCGCTGACGGCGACAGATCGTGACCATTGCCCAGGCGCGGCGCACCAAGGCTGCCTAGGGAGGGTGACTGCGGCCTATGCGAAGAGTGCCGTGCTCCGGTTGCGCCTCTCGGCACAGACGCGCCTACATCGCCTTGGGCAGACGCACCCGAAAGGTCGTACCCGTCGACGGGTCGCTGGTCGCACTGACCGAGCCGGCGTGCAGCTCGACGATGGACTTCACAATGGCCAGCCCCAGCCCCGCCCCTTCGGAAACGGCCGCGCGTGCCGCATCTCCCCGGTAGAAGCGCTCGAAGACATGTGGAAGGTGCGTCGGGTCGATTGGCTCACCGCAGTTGCCGACTTCTACCGCCGCCTCCCCTTGCACCATCTCCAACTTCACGCTGACCACGCCGCCCGCAGGGCTGTGCCGCACCGCGTTGCTGATGAGATTGCCAAGCACTCGCTGCAACAGCAGTCGGTCGGCCCGAACGGTGGCCTCTCCCTCGATCGCGATCCGAACGCCCTTCTCTTCCGCGACGGTCTCGAAGAATGCTGCGACTTTGGCAGCCTCTTCGTGCAGCGCGACCGTCTCTCGACTCAGAACGAGGCGAGCATCGTCGGCGCGGGCGAGAAACAGCATATCGTCGACCATCCGCGACAGCCGCTCGAACTCCTCGATATTGGCCTCTATCACCGCACGGTAGTCCTGCGCGCCGCGGGTGCGCGTGAGCGCGATCTGCGAGTTGAGCAAGAGGTTGTTGATCGGCGTTCGTAGTTCATGCGCAAGATCGGACGCGAACTCCTCCATCCGCCGAAACGTCGCCTCCAGCCGCTCCACCATGGCGTTGTAGGCGCCGGCATGGCCACGCAGTTCAACCGGCAGGCTTTCCGGGGAAAGTCGCTCGTGGAAGCGCTCCACCGATAGCTCGCGCAGCGCACGTCCGAACACCCCGAGTCGGCGCAACGCCAGGCGGACCGCGCAGTACGCAAGCAGGACGCCGAGCACCCCAGCGCCCAGAAGCGTGCCAGCCAGGGTTTCGCGGTATCGCGTCAGCGCCGCGCGGTCCTGCGTGACGTCGAGTTCGAGCAGCACGCTGACGGGCGGCGCCTCCGGCGCGCTCAGCAGCGCGGAGAAGAGTGCGGTGCGCAGGTGGCGCGTCTGTCCCGAGCGCTCCGCACGCTCGCGTCGGATGTCGGGCACTTCGTGCGGCTTCGTCACGCGCGGATCGGCGAGCTCGATCGGTGCCGTATCCGAAGAAGACCACAGCAGATCGCCGCGTGCGCCGTAGACGGTCGCACCCATGCTCTCATGACCGATCATCGGCTCGTAGAAGCTATGCGGATCGGCAGCGATGTACGCCTCTGAGGCGGTTCGCGCAGCCACGTGGCGGAGCAGATCCACCTTCCCGAGAAGTTCTCGGCGACTGCGTTCCTCCAACGCCCGCGAGAAGGCGAAGTCCAGGTACGCGCCCACGCCCAACAGCAATGCCACCATTACCAGCGCGATGAGCATACTGAGCTGCGCGACGATGGAGACCTCCTGGCCACGCCAGACACGAAACGCGCTGCGTAGCCAAC
>CAZKHE010000157.1:0-9348 GCA_964552535.1 uncultured Enterobacteriaceae bacterium
CCACGCGATGTACAGCCGGCTCGCGACGTGCCCGAAGGCGTTGCGGTGCCAGTACTGCGCGATCGCGCCGGCGGCGAGCCCGGACACGATGCCGTAACCGACGCCGATCAGCGCGAGCGCGACCGCCGCGGTGGTCGGTCCCGGGACGAGCGCGAGCAGCAGGGCGCCGGCGAGCGAGAGCGCATGTGCGCCGATGCCCACGCGCGCCGCGGCGAAGTGATCGACGAGCCAGCCGCCGCCGATGCGCGCCGCACCCACTGCGCCGCTCAGGAAGGTCGTCGCCGCCACGGCGAGCACCGCGCTGCCGCCATAGGCCTGCACGATGCCGGCGGCCTGGCTCAGCGCCGTGAGACCGGCCACGGCGGCGAGGAAGAACACGCCGGTGAGCAGCGCGAAGGTCCGGCCCAGCCGTTCGTGCGCCGCCTCGGGCGCGCCCGCGTCGCGCATGCGGATCCCCGCCGCGCGGAACAGCACCGCGGCCAGCGCGCACGCGCCGAGCACCACGACACCGAGGCCGGCGAGCGTCGCGCGCACGCCGTGCGCGCCGAGCGACCACGCGAACACGGGCGCACCGAGCATCGCGCCGAGCGGGTAGAGGCTGGTGAGGTAGCCGTTCGCCAGGCCGCGGCGGCGCACGCCCGTCTGGTTCACCGCCTGCTGCACGACGATGAACATCACGCCCGCGCCGGGTCCGAACACCAGCCCGTAGCCGATCACGAACTGCGCGAAGCGCTCCGCGGAGGCCGCGAGCGCGAGTCCGGCCGCGCTCGCGAGGCCGCAGGCGAGCGTGATCCACACCACCGGCAGGCGGCGATAGAGCCACGGCGCCGCATTCATGCCGAGCGTGAGGGTGACGGTCGCGAGCCCGAAGACGAAGCTCATCTCGGCGCGGGTCGCGCCGAGCAGCGCCTCCACCGGCTTCAGGAAGACGCTGAACGCGTAGATCGTGCCGAACGGCAGGTTGACGAGCGTGGCTGCGAGGAGCGCGGTGGCGCCCTGTCGTTCGGTCTGCAATGGAGCGTCGCCCGGGGTTTTCCGGATGGTACCGAAACCGGGCGGACCAACCTTCCTGGGTTGCGAAAGAGGTCCATCCGGACTAGCCCGCCTCCGCAAAACCTTCACAAGCGTGTCCTCCTGTTGAAACGGCGGATGAACACCATACGCGCGGGCCGCTTGGCCCGTCTCGTACTCGAACACTCAGGAGTTCCGATGAAGACCGATCAGACCCAGGCATTTCCCGATACCAAGGCCGAACCTTCCCGCCGCAGCTTCCTCAAGCGTTCCATGACCGGCGGCGCCGTCGTGACGGCCGCCACGCTCGGCTCGCTGACCGCGCACACCGCGCTCGCCGACGACGGCGACGAGCGCATCCGGCGCGGCGGCTACCGCAAGCGCCGCGGCCCGGCGAGCAACTACGGGGATCTCCTCCCCGCGCAGGACCAGGACGGCAACTACATCCTGGCGTTGCCGCGCGGCTTCCAGTACGCGACGTTCAGCAGGATCGGGGACGCGACCAGCGACGGCTTCATCGTGCCGCGCAACCACGATGGCATGCAGGCGTTCGACGGCCCCGGCCGCACCGTTCGGCTGATCCGCAACCACGAGGTCCGCAATGCACCGGGCGACTTCGACCCGGCGCGGTTCTCGCTGACGGGGCCGGAAGGCACGCGCTACGACCCGGTCGGCGTGGGCGGCACGATGACCATCGACTTCGATCCGCGCTCGAAGCGGGTCGTCCGCCAGTTCATCAGCCTGAACGGCACGATCGTCAACTGCGCGGGCGGCTTCGCCTATCAGCAGTCGGGCTGGATCACCTGCGAGGAAACGACCGCCGGCCCGACGCGCGGCTGGGGGCAGAAGCACGGCTACAACTTCCTGGTGCCGGCGTCGGCCAACACCACGGTGCCCGCGCTGGCGCTGAAGTGGATGGGTCGCTTCTCGCACGAGGCCGCCGTCGCCGACGACCACGGGATCGTCTACCAGACCGAGGACGCGGGCAACGTCTCGGGCTTCTACCGCTCGGTGCCCAACCGGCGCAACAACCTGGCGGCCGGCGGCACGCTCGAAATGCTCGCCGTCAAGGGCCAGATGCAGGCGGACCTGTGGAAGGAGCTGCCGGTGGGCTCGTCCTACCCCGTGGAGTGGGTGAACATCGACTTCCCGGATCCGGATCTCGAGGGCGGCGCGGCCAGCGTCGCGGCGCAGGGCCGGGCCAAGGGCGCGGCCTACTTCAACCGACTCGAGGGCATCTACCTGTCCGAGGACGGCCGCTCGGTGTACTTCCTGTCCACCAGCGGCGGCTACCCGGACGACGCCACCCGCGGCTTCGGCCAGCTCTGGCACTACATCCCGGCGGACGAGAAATTCAACGGCGAGGACCGCCTCGTGCTCGTGTTCCAGTCTCCGAAGGGCAGCGTCCTCGAATCGCCGGACAACATGTGCCTGACGCCGTCCGGCGGCGTGCTGTTCTGCGAAGACGACGCGGTCGGCGACAACGACACCCACCCGTTGGCCGGCGGGCTGACCGACATCAACCGCCTGATCGGCATCGGCAAGCTCGGCGAGCCGTTCGAGTTCGCCGTGAACCTGCTGAACGACAGCGAGTTCGCGGGCGCGTGCTTCAGCCCCGACGGCGAGATCCTGTTCGTCAACATCTTCGGCAACGGGACTGCCGGCAGCGGGATGACGTGCGCGATCTGGGGTCCGTGGGAGCGCGGACCGCTCTGATTCCCGCCTTGCGCGTCGTACGGAAGGGCCGCGGAATGCGGCCCTTTTTTTGTCCGGCGCCGGCTCAGGCGTACGCGTGCACCGCGACGCCCTCGATCGGATCGACCGCGGCCGTCCACGGCGCCGCCGCGATGACGCGCTTCGCCTGCGCATAGCCCGCCTCGCGGCGTGCCCGGATGCCCGCGGCCGTGAAGTCGATGTCCTTGGTGTGGTCCTCGCCGTCCAGGCGCGGCGCCTGCAACTGCAGGACGTGCATCGTCGTGCCGCAGCCCCACGCGAGCAGTTCCTCCACCTGCGGATCGGCCGAGCGCTCGGGCGCGATCCGCTCGGCCAGCTCGCGGATCACGTGGCGCAGGCGGTGCAGCTCGTGGAGCTTGCGGATGTGCGCGCGGGTGCGGCTCGCGTACTGGATCTCCTTGTGGCGGCCGTGCACGTCCCAGATCGACGTCGGCTCGCCGCCCTCGGGATTCCAGAGCTGCACGGCGAAGATGACCGAGTCGCGGCGCGGGTTGTCGTCGAAGACCACTTCCGTCGGCGTGTTGGAGTAGATGCCGCCGTCCCAGTAAGGCTCGCCCTCGATGCGCACCGCGGGAAACGCCGGCGGCAATGCGCCCGAGGCCATGACGTGGTCGAGGCCGAGCGGCTGGTCGCGGCTGTCGAAATAGCGCATGGCGCCGGTACGCGCGTTCACCGCGCCCACCGTGAGGCGCGTCCGCGAGGCGTTCAGGCACTCGAGGTCGACCAGCGCGGCGAGCGTCTCGCGCAGGGGCGACGCGTCGTACCACGCGGCGCGCTCGACCCCTACGGTCGCGCGCGGGCCCAGCCACGCGGCCGGGCTTGGCCGGTAGAACCCGGCAACACCCTGCGTGAGCGCGCTCCAGTTGTTGGCGAGCCCGTCGACGCCCGGAAGCGGCAGGCCGCCGGCACCGAACAGCCCGCGCAGGGCCTCCGTGCCGGCGAAGATCGAGCCGAGCGGCCCGAACGGACGATGCTCCACGGCATCCCAGAACCGCTGCAGGCGGTCGAGCCGATTTGCCGGCTCGTTGCCCGCAATGATCGCCGCGTTGATCGCGCCGATCGACGTGCCGACCACCCAGTGCGGATCGATGCCCGCCTCGTGCATCGCGTGGTACACGCCGGCCTGGAATGCGCCGAGCGCGCCCCCGCCCTGCAGGACGAGGACGATCTGCCCCGGGAGGGCCGCTTCGCAGCGCCTGCTTGCGCCGGGCGATGGCGTGGCGTTCGCATCCGATCGCTTCATGGCTGGGCCCCTCCGTCGCTGGCGAGATAATCGTGCAGGACGCGCCCATAGGGCAGCGTCAGGTCCGCGATGAAGTGCAGTCCCCCGATGACCTTTCGCACTGGCAGGTCGGCCACCGGTGCGTTCACGTGCGGGACGAGGTGCAGCCGCGCCGCCCCGGACCAACCGCCCTTCACCTGGATGTCCTCGAGGTTGTATCCGACGAGCTGCGCGATCGAGGCGTGGCCGTCCACCCCCGGCACGATCTTGAGGTTCACGTGCGTCCGGCTCATCTTCTCCACCAGCGACGCCGACGAGCATGCCTTGCGGCCGGCCACGTCGTAGAGCAGGTGCTGGTGCTTGTAGCTCATCGTGCCGACCGCGACCTGCACGCCGGCGTATTCCAGCGTACCGGTGAGCGTGTCGTGCGCGATCGCCAGGCGCGGGGTTCCGTGCTTCTTTGGAAAGCCCCAGATCTCCCGGCCGCCGGCGATCGGCGGTTCGTCGTCCAGGTACATCTGCGCCGTGAAGTTGACCGGCTCGCCGCGCAGGCGCGCGGGGATCACCACGCCGGACTCGGTGTAGTCGCCGAAGCCCGCCGAATCGGGCATGCGGATGAACTCGTACAGCACGGTGTCGCTGCCGTCCGGCTCCAGCGGCTCCGGCAGCGCCTCGCGGATCGCGCCGGGGTCGGACGCATACGTGATGATGAGGTATTCGCGGTCGATGAACCGATAGGGCCCGCGCGGGTACGAGGGCGATGCGGCGGGCATCGAGGGCAGCGCCAGGACGCGTTCGGGATTCATGAACGGGTCACTGAGCGGTCCAGCCGCCATCGAGCGGCAGGATCGCGCCGGTGAGCGAGGCGGCCGCGTCGCTTGCGAGGAAGGCGGCGAGCGCGGCCACCTGGTCGACGGTCACGAACTGCTTGGTGGGCTGCGCGTGCAGCAGCACGTCATCGATGACCTGCTGCGGCGTGAGCCCGCGTGCCCGGGCCGTATCGGGGATCTGCTGCTCCACCAGCGGCGTCCAGACATAGCCGGGGCAGATCGCGTTCACCGTGATCCCGAGCGTCGCGGCCTCGAGCGCAACCGCCTTGGTGAAGCCCGCGACGCCGTGCTTCGCCGCGACGTACGCGCTCTTGAACGGCGAGGCCACCAGGGCATGCGCCGAGGCGATGTTGATGATGCGGCCCCATTTGCGCGCCTTCATCGCGGGCAGGGCCAGGCGCACGGTGTGGAAGCTGGCGCTGAGGTTGATGGCGAGAATCGCGTTCCACTTCTCGACCGGGAACTCGTCCACCAGTGCCACGTGCTGGATGCCGGCGTTGTTGACGAGGATGTCCACCGCACCGAACTCGTCGATGGCCGCGGCCATCATCGCGTCGATCTCCGCCCGCTGCGACAGGTCCGCGCAGAAGTAACGCGCCGTGACGCCGCAGTCGGCGGCAATGCGCGCGCGCAGCCGATCGATCTCGGCCGCGCTTCCCAGCCCGTTGAGCACGACGTTTGCGCCCTGGGCCGCGAACGTCTGGGCGATGCCCAGCCCGATCCCGCTGGTGGACCCCGTGACCAGGGCGGTCTTGCCTGCAAGCATGTCGCCGTCTCCCGCGCCGGCCGCGAGTCGGCTCGCGGCACACGGGGTGTAGTACGAGCGCCGGGCAGGGGGGGTTACAGCGCCGGGGTCGTCCGCCGTGCGCGTGCAGTGTGCGCGGCACCCGGCGAACGCGAAATACGTGTTCGCCGAAGCGCCATTGCGTCAGGCCGCAGGATGCGTCGCGATGTAGTTCATCGGCCCGCCGCGGAACGGTGCGAAGCCGGTGCCGAAGATGAGGCCCGCGTCGGCGAGGTCGGCGTCGGCCACGATGCCCTCGTCCACGGTCTGCTTCGCCTCGACCAGATACGGTCCGATGAGGCGGTTCACGAGCTCGTCGGTGACCGGGCCGGCCTGGCCCTTCACCGGCTTGCCGTTCTCCCACTTGTAGAAGCCTTCGCCGGTCTTCTTGCCGAGCTTCTTCGCCGCGATGAGTGCCTCGAGCTGCCGCGGCGGCTTCGCGCGATCGCCGGCGAGCGCCTTCCCGGCGGCCGCGACGATGTCGAGGCCGACGGTGTCCGCGAGCGTGATGGGGCCCATCGGCATGCCGAACTGCTCCATCGCCTTGTCGATCGTCTCCTTGGCGATGCCCTCGTCGAGCATCGCGAGGGCGTTCGCCATGTAGGGGCCCAGCACGCGGTTCACGAGGAAGCCGGGGGCGTCCTTCACGTACAGCGGGAGCTTGTCGATCTGGCGCACGAACGCCGCGCCCTTCTTCGCCCACTCCGGATCCGTGATCGGCGCGGTGACCACCTCCACGAGCTGCATCTGCGGCACCGGGTTGAAGAAGTGCAGGCCGACGAGGCGGGACGGGTCCTTCATGTTCGCCGCGATGTCGGCGAGCTTCAGGCTGGACGTGTTGGTCGCCAGGATCGCGCCGGGCTTGGCTTCCGCCTCCAGCTTGGCGAACAGCGCCTGCTTGGTGGGCAGGTGCTCGAAGATCGCCTCGATGATCACGTCGGCCTGGCGGATGCCGTGGCCGTCCACGTCCGGCACGAGGCGATCGAGCGTGTCGCGCGCGCGGAGCTTGTCGCGAATGCGCTTGCGGTACATGTCGGCGGCGCGCTTCATCGCCGGCTGCAACCGGTCGATCGCCTGGTCCTGCAGCGTCACCACGCAGCCGCGCATGGCGCACACCGCGGCGATGTCGCCGCCCATGGTGCCGGCGCCGATCACGTGCACGCGCATGGCGGAGAAATCGCTCTCCTTGCCGAGCGCCTTCATGCGCTCCTGCAGCCCGAAGATGCGGATGAGGTTCTTCGTGGTCGGATGCTCGATGAGGTAGCCGATCGACGCCGGATCGCCGTCGCGCGGCGCGAACGGGTCGCCGCCGTACTTCTGCCACAGCTCCAGGATCGCGTAGGGCGCGGGGTAGTGCTCGCGGCGCGCCTTCTTCGCCAGCTGTTTCCGCGCCATGCTCGCCGCGACGCCCTTCAGCGGGCCGTTGAGCAGCTTCTGGAAGAACGGCAGCTCGCGCTGCTTCGGCGCCTCGAGCGCGAACATCCGCGCGGTGTTGTCCATCACGCGCCACGGCACCGAAGCGTCGACGAGGCCCATCTTCTTCCCGCGGCGCGCGTCGATCGCGCGGCCGGTCAGCATCATGTCGAGCGCGGCGGGCGGACCCACCAGATCGGGCAGGCGCATCACGCCGCCCCAGCCGGGCAGGATGCCGAGCATCACCTCGGGCAGCGCCATCTTCGTGCCCGGGTCGTCCACCGCCACCCGGTACCTGCACGCCAGCGCCAGCTCGAGGCCGCCGCCCATGCAGAAGCCGCGGATCAGCGCGACGGTGGGGAAGGGCAGCGCCGCGAGGCGGTTGAACGTGTCCCACCCGCGGCGCACGATGGCGAGCGCGTCGTCCTTCGACTGGATGCGCGTGAACTCGTTGACGTCGGCCCCGGCGATGAACCCGGACTCCTTGCCGGAGCGGATGATCAGCGCGCGCGGCCTCTCGGCGGCGAGCCGGTCGATGATCGCGCCCAACTCGTCCATGGCGTCCTTCGAGAACGTGTTGGTGGACTCCCCGGCCTTGTCGAAGGTCAGCCAGACCAGACCGTCGCGGTCGGTGTCGAGCCGCCAGTGGGTGTAGCTGCCCAGCATCGCGTCGTTGGGTTTCATGGCGCCGCTCCTAGAGGTTTTCGACCAGCATGGACCCGCCCTGGCCGCCGCCGATGCAGATCGCGGCCATGCCCACCTTGCCCTGGCGGCGCTTCAGGACCTGCAGCAGATGGAGCACGATGCGCGCACCGGACGCGCCCACCGGGTGCCCGAGCGCGATCGCGCCGCCGTCGACGTTGAGCTTGTCCAGGTCGAGCGCGCCGAGCGCCTTGTCCTCGCCGAGCTGCTCGCGGCAGTACGCGTCGCTCTTCCACGCCTCGATGCAGCCGAGCACCTGCGCCGCGAACGCCTCGTTGATCTCCCAGGCGTCCATGTCGTTCAGGCCGTAGCCGTGGCGGCGCAGGATGGGCGTGGCCGAGTGCACCGGTCCGAGTCCCATCTGCGCCGGGTCGAGGCCCGCCCACTGCGAGTCGACGATCCGGCCGATGGGCGTCAGGCCGTGCCGCCTGACGCCTTCCTCGGTCGCGAGGACGAGCCACGCCGCACCGTCGGTGATCTGCGAGCTGTTGCCCGCGGTGACCGTCCCGTACTTGCGGTCGAAGAACGGCTTGAGCTTCGCCAGGTTCTCGACGGTGGAGTCCTTGCGCACGCCGTCGTCGGCCTGGTAGAGGACGCCGCGCTCGTCGAACATCGGGACGATCTCGCCGAGCCGGCCCTGCTCCTGCGCCTCGATCACGCGCGCGTGGCTGCGCGCCGCGAACTCGTCCTGCTCGGTGCGCGTGATGCCGAACCGGTAGGCCAGGTTCTCGGCCGTCTGCCCCATGATGAGGCCGACGTTCGGGTCGGTGAGGCCCTTCATGATGCCGATCACCGGCGCGAGGTAGGCGAGCTTGAGCTTCGCCACCGCCGCGGCCTTCTGCCCGAACGACTTGGCCGCGTAGAAGTTCGACAGCCAGTTCACCATCGCGTCCGAGAAGAGCAGCGGCGCGCGCGACAGCGCGTCCACGCCGCCGGCGAGCACGAGGTGCGAGCGGCCCGCCTGCATGTTCGCGATGGCCGAGTCGAGCGCCTGCATGCCCGACGCGCAGTTGCGCATGACCGTCCAGCCGGGGACGTGCTGGCCGCAGCCCATCCGCAGCGCGACGACGCGGCCGATGTTGACCTCGTCCACCGACGGGGAGGCGCAGCCGACGATCACCTCGTCGAGATCGGTCGGCGCGAACGGCTGGCGGGTGAGCAGCGCGCGGCCGGCGTGCACGGCGAGGTCGCTCGCGGCGAACGGGCCGGGCTTGTTGCGCGACTTGAGGAACGGCGTGCGCGCGCCGTCGACGATGTAGATGGCTGTGCCGGTCATGGTCTGCTCCTGTGGCGGCCTGCCGGGAATCTCCGGGCGTTCAGCGGCAGGCGGCGTTGTAGTCGTACTGGGCCTTGATGCAGTTGTTGGTCCAGAGGGTGTCGGTGTTCACGTCCTTGTCGCGGCACCACTTGCGCGCGCGCGCCGCGGCGTCGACGCACGCCGGCTTCGCGCCTTCGGGCGTCGGGTACTTGCGCTGGATGTTGGCGGTGTATTCGTCGGTCGTCTCGCAGGCCGTGAGGAATGCGAGCGAGAGCGCGACGAGGACGGTCTTCGAGTTCATGCAGCAACCTTCGTGCGGGGTGGAGGGGCCGCCACGTTAGCCTCTTCGCGTCGCACGCGCCAATCCTGCGGAAAGTCGTCCACGCGCACGACC
>CAZKHE010000158.1:0-9244 GCA_964552535.1 uncultured Enterobacteriaceae bacterium
GAGAGCTTCATCAGCTCCGGCATGAAGTCGCGGTACGGGCCGCCGCGGTTGAGGTAGTACTGCCCGGTGCGGGTGTAGGTGATGCCGGTGGTCACGCCGCCCATCGCCGCCGCCCTGCTCTCGGAGGGCGCGTCCTTCTCCAGCGGCTGGTAGATGCCGACGTGCTGATGCGCGTCCACGAGGCCCGGGAAGGCGAGCTGGTTGCGCCCGTCCACCACCTCGTTCGCGTCGCCGGCCGGGATGTCCGGGGCGAGCCGCGCGAACTTGCCGTCCTTGATGCCGATGTCGAGCAGGTCCACCGCGTTCTTCCGCGGCCGCACCACGCGGACGTTCTTCACCACCAGGTCGAGCGGGCGTGTCATGGCTGTCTCCTTCCCCTTCAGTCGATCTTGATGCCGGTCGCGGTGACGATCGGCGTCCACTTGAGAATCTCCGCGGTGACGAACCGCGTGTAGTCGGCCGCGGCCAGCGGGTGCGGATCGAAGCCGAGCTCGCCGAGCTTCGCCCGCACCTCCGGAAGGTTCACGCAGTGCAGCCCGTCCTGCTCGATCCGCGCCAGCACCTCCGGGGGTGTCCGGGCCGGCGCCGAGACGCCGAACCAGCCGATGCCCACCGTGCCGGGCGCGACTTCGTCGAGCGTGGGCACGTCGGGCAGGCGCGGGTTGCGCCGGGCGCTCGTGACCGCGAGCACCCGCACGCGCCCGGCCGTGTGCTGATGCATCGCCGTCGGCAGGCCGTCGAACAGCGCGTCGATGTGGCCGCCAAGCAGATCGGCCATTGCCGGGGCCGCGCCCTTGTAGGGTACGTGCACGATGTCGATGGCGGCTTGCTGCCGGAGGAGCTCCCCGGTGAGATGCCCGGCCGAGCCGGGTGCGGCCGAGCCGTAGCGCAGCGTGCCCGGCCCGGCACGCGCCATCGCGACGAGGTCCGCGAGGGACTTCGCGGGATGTTCGGCGCGCACCACCAGCGCATTGGCGAAGGTGCAGATCATGAAGAGGTGGGCGAAGTCCTCGAGCGGACGGTAACCCGGCGGCGGCGCGATGGCCGGCGCGGTGGCGAGGCTCACGTTGTTGGAAACGAGCAGCGTGTGGCCGTCGGCCGAGGCGCGCGCGACCGCTTCGGCGCCGAGCCTCGCACTCGCTCCCGATCGGCTCTCCACGAGCACCGGCTGGACCAGGCGCAGCGCGAGGCGCTCGGCGAGCACGCGCGCGACGAGGTCGGCGTTGCCGCCCGGAGGGAAGGGCACGACGAGGCGCACGGGCCGCGACGGGAACGGCACGACTTCCGCGTGTCCGGGCGTGACCGCGAATGCTGCCGCCGCCACGGCGAGGAACGTCCGCCGGCGCATTGCGTCAGTCCCCGTAGCGCTTGCCCTCGGCAAGCAGCGCCTGCGTGCCGAGGACCTGCTGCAGGCCGTCGAAATCCAGCATGCGATCGCGCAGCGGTGCCGACGTGCCGCGCTCCACCAGCGTGCCGTAGTACGCGGCCAGCGCAGGCACCAGCGCCCGCACCGCCCCGCCCGGAAAGATCACGATGGAGAAGCCCAGCGCTTCGAGCGCCGCCGCGGGTTGCAGCGGCGTGCGGCCGCCCTCCACCATGTTGACGAGCAGCGGCGCACGCGGACCGAGCCGCGTCACCGCCGCGCGCATGTCGTCCGCCGAGCGCAGCGCCTCGACGAACAGCACGTCCGCGCCGGCGTCGGCATACGCGGCCGCACGGTCGAGCGCGGCGTCGAGCCCTTCGACCGCGACCGCGTCGGTACGCGCGATGACCAGCGTGTCCGGGCTCGTCCGCGCATCCAGCGCCGCGCGCACCTTGCCGCACATCTCCGCCGCGCTCACCAGCGACTTGCCGTCGAGGTGGCCGCAGCGCTTCGGTGCGGCCTGGTCCTCGAGCTGGAGGGCCAGCGTGCCGGCGCCGCCCGCACGCTCCAGCATGCGCACGGTGCGCTGCACGTTGATCGCGTTGCCGAAGCCGGTGTCCGCATCGACGATGATCGGCAGCGCCACCCGCTCGCGGATGTTGGCGAGGACGTTCTCCACCTCGCTCGCGGTGGTGAGCCCGACGTCGGGACGGCCGAGGCGTGTGTAGGCGATGCTCGCGCCGGAGAGATAGAGCGCTTCCGCGCCGGCGCGTTCGGCGAGCGCGGCCGACAGTGCGTCGTACACGCCGGGGGCGAGCACGATGCGCCGTTCGCGGAGGCGTTCGCGCAGGCTCATCGCTGCGCCAGCCGCTTCTCGAGATGCGCGAGCAGCCCGCCGTCGCGCACCATCGCCATGAGATGCGCCGGGATCGGCTCGCACGCGAGCGTCTCGCCGGTGGTGCGGTTGTCGATCCGGCCCGCTTCCGGATCGAACCCGATCGCATCCCCGGCGCGGATGCGACGCGCCTCCGGGCACGCCAGCACGACGAGGCCCAGGTTCAGGGCATTCCGATAGAAGATGCCGGCGAACGAGACCGCGATGACCGCCGCCACGCCGAGCTGCTTGAGCGCCGCGGGCGCCTGCTCGCGCGAGCTGCCCGCGCCGAAGTTGCGCCCGGCCGCCACCACGTCGCCCGGCCGCACGTCGGCGGCAAAGGCCGGATCGACCGCCTCGAGGCAATGGCGCGCGATCTCCTCGATCCCGAACTTCATGTAGCGCCCCGGCGCGAGCACGTCGGTGTCGATGTCGTCGCCGAACACCCAGGCGCGGCTCACCGGACCCCCCTCCCGTCGATAGCGCGCTCGGCATGAGCGGGGCGGGCGCTCACAGCATCTCGCGCGGATCGGTGATCGCGCCGGCCACCGCCGACGCGGCGACGGTGTAGGGCGAGGCGAGGTAGACCTCGCTCGTCGCCGCGCCCATGCGGCCCTTGAAGTTGCGCGCGGTCGTGGAGATCGCCACGCTGTCCTCGGGGAAGCGGTGCTCGCCGTAGCCCGCGCACGCGCCGCACGCATTCGGCAGGAGCTCCGCGCCGGCGTCGAGCAGCGTCTGCAGCGTGCCTTCCGCGCGCGCGGCCTCCTGGTCCTTCAGCGAGGCCGGCGCCACCATGAGCCGCACACCGCGTGCGGCGCGGCGACCCTTCATGACGCGCGCGGCCATGCGCAGGTCGTCCAGCTTCGCGCCGGTGCACGCCCCGATGTAGGCGATGTCGATGCGCCGGCGCCCGTAGCGCTCGGCGTCGTCGGCGTTGGCGGGGCTGTGCGGGGCGGCCACCTGCGGGGCGAGGGTGCTCGCATCGAAGCGGTGGTGTTCGCCGAGCGGTGCGCCGGCGTCCGTGTGCCACGGCGCGACGTCGACGTCGCCCACCCCGACGCCGGCGAGCCACGCGCGCGTCACCTCGTCCGGCGCCACCAGCCCGGTCTGGCCGCCGAGCTCCGCGGTCATGTTGGCGAGCGTCATGCGCTCCTGCATGCCCAGCGCGCGCACCGCGCTCCCGGCGTACTCGACCGCGCCGTAGCGGCCGCCGTCCATGCCGAGCCGGCCGATGGCGTGGAGCATCATGTCCTTCGCGGCGAGGCCGTCGCCGAGCCGGCCGGTCCACTCGATCAGGAGGGTTTCCGGCACCTTGAGCCAGATCTCGCCGGTCACCAGCACGCCCAGCATCTCGGTGGCGCCGATGCCGAACATGTACGCGCCGAAGGCGCCGCCCGTCGGGGAGTGGCTGTCGCCCCCGACGACGAACATGCCCGGGCGCAGGTGGCCCTGTTCGGGAAGCACGACGTGGCAGATCCCGAGCTCGTCGTGCAGGGCGCGGACGCCGGTCTCCCGCGACCACTCGCGCGCGATGCGCACGATCTTCCGGCTCTCGTCGTCGTGCGCGGGCACGTAGTGGTCGGTCACCACGACGACCTTCGACGGATCCCAGACCTTCGCGCCCAGCCGGTCCAGCATCGGCTTCACGCGCCGCGGGCCGCCCGAGTCGTGCATCATGGCCAGATCCACCCGGCACGTGACGATCTCGCCGACCGTCACGGCGTCGCGGCCGGCGGCGCGGGCGACGAGCTTCTGGGCGAGGGTCTGCGGCATGGCGTCGTTCAGATTCCGAGATAGGCGCGCTTCAGCTCCGCATTCGCAAGAAGCTCTCCCGGCGTCCCCTGGAATGCGATCGCGCCGTTCTCCAGCACGTAGGCCCGGTCGGCGATCTCCAGCGACTGGCCGACGTTCTGCTCCACCAGCAGGATCGACAGGCCGTCGCCGTTCAGCCGCTTGATCAGCGTGAACATCTCCTCCACCAGCAGCGGCGAGAGCCCGAGCGAAGGCTCGTCCAGCACCAGCAGCTTCGGCTCGGCCATCAGCCCGCGGCCGATCGCGAGCATCTGCTGCTCGCCGCCCGACAGCGTTCCGGCCGCCTGACCGGTGCGCTCCTTGAGCCGCGGGAAGATCTCGAACACGCGCTCGAGATTGCGCGCGCGGTTCGTGCGGCCGCGGCGATAGCTGCCGAGCTCGAGGTTCTCCATCACCGCGAGATTCGGGAACACGCGCCGGCCCTCCGGCACCTGGATGAGGCCCGCATCGACGATGGCGGCGGCGCGCGCGCGGGTGATGTCGCGGCCGTCGAACCGCACCGAGCCGGAGAATGCGGGGTACAGCCCGCTCACCGTGTTGTTCAGCGTGGACTTGCCGGCGCCGTTCGAGCCGAGCACCGCGACGATCTCGCCGGCCTCGATGTGCATGCTGATGCCGCGCAGGACTTCCACCGCCCCATAACCGCCGCGCAGACGCGTCACCTCGAGCATGGACTTCTCCGGGGCGGCGGTTCGTTGATGGCTTCGCCGTGAAGGTCGCGGATCTCAAGCATGCGCCGCCGCCTTGCGGAGCCGCTCCGCGGTCCCGGGGCCGAGATAGGCCTCGATGACTTGCGGATCGTTGGTGACCTCCTCCGGTCGGCCCGACGCGATCATCCGGCCGTTCGCCAGCACGTAGACCTGCTCGGCGAGATTCATCACCGCCTGCATCACGTGCTCGATCATCAGCACGGTCACGCCGCCGTCGCGGATCGCGCGGATGACCGGGATGACCTCGGTGATCTCCTGGGGATTCAGGCCGGCGAGCACCTCGTCGAGGAGCAGCAGCTTCGGCTCGGTCGCCAGGGCACGCGCGAGTTCCAGACGCTTGCGGCCGGCGATCGTGAGGTTCATCGCGAGCTTGTCGAGCTGGTCGCCGAGCCCGACGCGCTGCGCGACCGCCTCCGCCTTCGCGAGCGCCTCGGCGCGCGGGCCGTGGTGCAGGTGCGCGCCGACCGCGATGTTCTCGCGTACCGTCTGGCCGGCGAACGGCTGCACGATCTGGAACGTGCGCGTCATGCCGAGCCGGCAGATGCGGTGCGGCGGCAGGCCGGTGATGTCCTCGCCGAGGAAGCGCACCTTGCCCTCCGACGGCCGCAGGAAACCCGAGATGAGCGCGAACATCGTGGTCTTGCCCGCGCCGTTCGGGCCGATCAGCGCGACGATGCTGCCCGCCGGGACCGAGAGGCTCGCCTCCTGCACCGCCTTCAGGCCGCCGAATGCGATGGAGAGCTTCTCCGCCTCAAGCACGGCGCTTCTCCTTGCTGCGCAGGCCGTCGAAGAGCCCGATGATGCCGCGGGGCAGGAACATCACCATGAGGATCAGCACCGCCCCGTACACGACGAGGTTGATGCCCGGCGCGTCGCCCATCATGCCCCGCGTCGCTTCCGCGAGGACGTGCAGCACCGTCGCCCCGAGCAGCGGGCCCCAGATGGTGCCGAGCCCGCCGACGATCGGTCCGAGCAGCGCCTCCACCGACACGCCAGGACCGTAGGCGATGTGCGGATCGATGTAGTGGAGATACTGGACGTAGAACGCGCCGCCGGCCGCCATCATCGTTCCGGAGATGACGATCGCCTGCAGCTTGACGTGGAAGACGTTCACGCCGAGCGCGGCCGCGGAGGACTCGTTGTCGCGCACCGCCTGGAGCCACGCGCCGTAGCGCGAGTGCTTGAGCCACCAGTGGACGACGAACCCGATCGCCACGCAGACGAGGATCGCCCACAGGAACCCCGCGCGGTCGGCGAACTGCAGGTCGCGCGCGCTCTCCTTCAGCGGCACCATGAGGCCGACGCCGGCGCCGGTGAAGTCGAACGTGTTGGCGAGGATGCGGAAGACCTCGGCGAAGGCGAGGGTCACCAGCGCGAAGTACGAGCCCTTGAGGCCGTAGCGGAACGAGAGCGCGCCGACGAACGCGCCGACGGCCGCCCCCGCGGCGAGCGCGACCGGCAGGGCGGCCCAGGCATTCCAGCCGAAGTTCACCTGCAGGACCGCCATGGCGTAGGCGCCGGTGCCGAAGAACACGGCGTGCCCGAAGGAGAACTGGCCGCCGAAGCCGGCGAGGACGTTCCACGCCTGCCCGAGCAGGGTGGCGTAGAGCGTCATGATGATGGCGTTGAGCCAGTAGCCCGACTCGACGAAGAGCGGCACCAGAGCGACCGCGGCGAGAAAGAGGAGGATGCCCGCGAGGCTGCGCATCAGGCCTTCGCCCCGAAGAGTCCCTGCGGCCGGAACAGCAGCACGGCGATGAAGATGAGGAAGATCCCGATCTGCCCGAGGCTCTCGCCCATGAAGAGCCCGCCGATCGACTCCACGATCCCGATGATGAAGCCGCCGGCGAGCGCGCCCATGAAGCTGCCCATGCCGCCGAGCACGACGATGGTGAACGCGATCAGCACGAAGCCGTTGCCCACGGTCGGGTTCACGTAATAGGCCGGCATCAGGAAGCACGCTGCCGCGCCGAGGCAGGCGAGGCCGATGCCGAAGCTCATGGCGAAGACGTGGTCCACGTCGATGCCGACCAGCCGCGCGCCCTGCCGCTCCTTCGCGCAGGCGCGGATGGCGCGGCCGAGGTCGGTGCGGCCGATGACGAGCAGCAGCACGCCGGCCGTGACCAGCGCACCGACGAACGCGACGAGTTTGGGCACGGCGATGAACGCGCCGAAGATGTCCACCGTCGAGAACGTGTACGGCGTGTCGATGGTGCGCGTGTCGGACTTGAAGAAATAGAGCGCCAGGTTCTCCAGCACGATCGCGAGGCCCAGCGTGACGAGCAGGATGTTCTCGTCCTTGCCGTGGCTCGCCTTGCCGATCACCCAGCGCTGCAGGGCGTAGCCCGCGGCGAACATCGCCGGCACCATGATCGGCAGCGCGAGGTACGGGTCGATGCCGAGCCCGACGTTGAGGAAGAAGACGCCGTAGAGCGCCACCATCAGCGCCGCGCCGTGCGCGAAGTTGATGATGTGCAGCACGCCGTAGATGAGCGTGAGCCCGAGCGCGATCAGCGCGTAGACCGCGCCGGTCGTGAGGCCGTTGAGGAAGGACGGCCAGAGGATGCCTAGCTCGAGCACTGTTTCATCTCTCCCCCGCCCGTGGTGGGCGGGGGCTGGGGGGTGGGGGCGTCGTTGATTCCAGCCCGTGGACGGGCAAAGCTACGCTTTGCCCGTCCACGGAAACACCGGCTCCGTCTCCGCCCACGTGTTCGGCAGGATCACCTTGATGTCCTTGTTGAGTACCTGGAGCATCAGCGGCTTGGCGCCGGTGTTCTGGCCGTTCACGAACTTCGTCGGGCCGTAGGGCATGAAGTGCTTGTCCCACGTGGAGTTGGTGAGCGCGTCGATGATCGCGGCGCGGTCGCGCGACTTGGCGCGCTCGATCGCGTCCACCAGCAGGTGCACGCACTGGTAGTTGAGGAAGACCTCGTAGGTGTAGAAGGCGTCCTTCATGCCGTCCACCCGTTTGCGCAGTTCCAGCGCGCGCTTGTCCTTGGGGTTGTACCAGTGGTTGCAGTCGATGATGCCGTCGGCGACGTCGGGGAACTCCTTCACGAACTTGAACGACGAGGCCGCACCGCCCAGCACCGAGTAGACCGCCTTCGGCCGCACGTTCTGCTGCCGCATGGTCCGCACCAGCAGCGCGTACTCGTTGTAGTAGTTGGCGGGGATGACGATGTCCGGATTGAGCGACTTCATCCGCAGCACGATGTTGTTGAAGTCGCGCGTCGGGTTGGCGTGCTTCACCACGTCGACGACCTTGTAGCCGAGGCCCGGCAGCTGCTGCGAGAGCAGGTTGGCGGTGCCGGTGCCGAAGAGCGACTCCTCGTGGATGATCATGACCGTGCTCGCCGGCGAGCCCGCCAGCCGGTTCATGATGTGCAGGTTGTTGATCGCCTCGGTGGCGATGAGCCGGTAGCCGGGGCTGAACCGGAAGGTGTTCTTCAGGCCGCGCTCGACGATCTGGTCGGCGACGCCGACGTCCACCACGTGCGGGATGTTGTGCTTCGCGGCCGCCTGCGTCGTCGCGAGGCAGATCGCGCTGGCGTACGCGCCCACCACGGCGGAGACGCCGGCCTCGTTCATCTTCTCGATCTCGGCGACGCCGACCTCGGGCTTCGACTGCGCGTCGGCGTAGATGGGGTCGATCTTCGCGCCGCCGAGGGCCTTGATGCCACCGGCCTTGTTGATCTCGTCCACGGCGAGCTGCGCGCCGATGCGGCACAGGCTCCCCGAGTAGGCGAGCGGCCCGGTGACCGGATGCAGGATGCCGACCTTGATCGGCCCCGACTGCGCGCGCACGATCGCCGGGAAGCCGAGGCTTCCGGTGGCGGCGGCAGCCGACAGTGCGGCGGATTGCTTGATGAACGTCCGGCGATTCTGCTTCACGGTCATGGCGGGTCCCTCCGGGAAAGATCGTTATGAGGCCTGGTCGTCGTTCACCCACACGCGCGGGGTGTCTCCCCCGCTGCGCGTGAGGTGCATGCGGTACTCGTAGCGGTCGGGCCGGTACAGCCCGCGCAGGAACTGCACCGGCGTGCGCGACTCGTCGAACACGGTGCGCGTCACCGCGAGCAGCGGCGAGCCGATCTCGACCTCCAGCAGCGGCGCCACCGCGTGGTCGGCGAGCTTCGCGCTGATCGCCTGGTCGGCGCTCGCCACCTTCACGCCGGCTTCCTCCAGCAGCGTGAGCATCGGCTTCGCGGCGAGCTCCCGCCGGCCGAGGCTCGCGGCGAAGCGTTCCGGCACGAAGGTGGTGATGTGCGAGAGCGGCGCGCCGCGGTAGCTGCGCACCCGCACCGCCTTCTGCACCGGCGCGCCCGGCTCGATGCGCAGCGCGTCGGCCGCGTCGGGCGGCGCGGGGATGGACGCCAGGTCGACGAGCTTCACCGTCGTGCGCAGACCCATCGAGAGGATGTTCTCGAGCAGCCCGGAGATCGGCGCGCGTGCGGCGGGCGGCACGGGCTGCGGGCGCGCGAAGGT
>CAZKHE010000159.1:0-9002 GCA_964552535.1 uncultured Enterobacteriaceae bacterium
AAACAACGTTTACGACGTGACCGTGCGGACCTCCGACGGGACGCTGTTCGACGACCAGGCCATCGCCGTCACCATCGCCGACGTCAACGAGGCGCCAGTGATCACCAGCAACGGTGGTGGGGCGGTGGCGGGCGTGTCGGTCTCCGAGAACACTACCGCCGTTACCACCGTCGTCGCGACCGACCAGGACGTCCCGACCACGATCACCTACTCCGTCGTCGGTGGCGCGGACGCGGCCCTGTTCACCATCAACGCTTCCACCGGCGCGCTGTCGTTCCTCTCGGCGCCCGACTTCGAGGCCCCGGCCGACGCCGGGGCCAACAACGTCTACGAGGTCACCGTCCGGGCCTCCGACGGCGCCCTCTTCGACGAGCAGACGATCAACGTGACGCTAGCCGATGCCAACGAGTCGCCCGCGATCGTTTCCAACGGCGGCGGGTCGACCGCAGCCGTTGCCGTGGTCGAGAATGGGACCGCCGTCACGACTGTCACGGCCACCGATGTCGATGTACCGACCACGCTCACCTACTCGATCGTCGGCGGCGCGGACGCCGCCCTCTTCGCCATCAACGCCTCCACGGGCGCACTGGCGTTCCTTGCAGCGCCAAATTTCGAGTCGCCCGCGGACGTCGGCGCGAACAACGTCTACGACGTGATCGTCCGGGCATCCGACGGCACGCTGTTCGACGAGCAAGCCATCGCCGTGACGGTGACGGACGCCAACGAAGCGCCCGTCATCACGTCCAATGGCGGTGGACCGACCGCTGGCGTGTCCATCGCCGAGAACGGTACGGCGGTAACCACCATCGTGGCCACCGACGTCGACGCCGCCACGACGATCACCTACTCGATCGTGGGCGGGGCTGACCAGGCGCTGTTCACCATCAACGCCTCGACGGGCGCGCTGAGCTTCGTCGCCGCGCCGGACTTCGATGCGCCCGCCGACGCGGGAGCCGACAACATCTACGACGTGACCGTCCGGGCCTCCGACGGAGCCCTGTTCGACGAACAGGTGCTCGCCGTCACGATCACCAACGCGAACGAGGCGCCGGTCGCCATCAACGATGCCGACTCGGTGCAGGAGGACCTGACCCTCACCGCCTCTGGCAACGTACTCGCAAACGACACGGACGTGGACGTGGGCGACACCAGAACCGTCACGGCGGTCAACGGCCTGCCCGCGAACGTCGGGGCGCCGGTGCTCGGCGCGTACGGAACGGTAGACATCCAGTCGAACGGCGCCTACACCTACACGTTGAACAACGCCGGCGTGCAGGCGCTGCGTGCCGGTCAGAACGTCACCGACACGTTCTCCTACGTCGTGGCGGACGCCGGCGGACTCACCTCGATCGCCAACCTGGTGATTACCATCGCCGGCACCAACGACGTGCCGGTCGCGTCGGACGACGCCGGTGCGGTGCAGGAGGACGGGACGCTGACCGCCTCGGGCAACGTCCTCGCCAACGACACGGATGTGGATGCCGGCGACACGCAGACGGTGAGCGAGGTCAACGGGCTGGCCGGGAACGTCGGCACGGGAGTGGGCGGCACCTACGGCAGCGTGCAGATCGACGCGAATGGCGACTATACCTACACGCTGGCCAACGCCTCCGCGCTCGTGCAGGCGCTTGCTACCGGCCAGACCGTCACCGATTCGTTCACCTATCGCCTGACCGACGCCGCAGGCGGCTCGGTGACCGCCACCCTTCTCATCACGATCACCGGCGTGAACGATGCGCCCGTCATCGTCGGCGGAGCCGTACTCGCGTACACCGAGAACCAGGCCGCGACGGCCATCGATCCGACCGTGGTGCTGTCCGACATCGACACCGGCACGCTGGCGACGGCGACTGTCGCGATCACGGGCAACTTCGCGGCGGGGCAGGACGTGCTCGGGTTCGTGAACGTGGCGGGAATGGGCAACATCACCGGCGTGTACAACGCCGCGACGGGCGTGCTGTCGCTCAGCAGCGCGGGCGCCACGGCGACCGTCGCCGAGTGGCAAACGGCCCTGCGTGCAGTGACGTACGCGAACGCCAGCGACGACCCGAGCGTCGCACCGCGAACGGTGCGTTTCGGCGTCTCGGACGGCACCGCGCCGTCGAACGAGGTGGACAGCACCGTGACGCTGGCGGCTGCCGCCGACGCAGCGGTCATGACGGCCGGTGCCGTGACGACCTATGTCGAGAGCGGTGCTGCCGCGATCGCCGATCCCACCATCACCGTCGCGGACGCCGACGATACGCAGCTCGCGGGCGCGACGGTACAGATCACCGCCGGGTTCACCGCAGGCGACGTGCTCGCTTTCACCGCGGGCTTCGGCATCACCGGTCTGTACGACCCGGGGACCGGCGTGCTGACACTTTCAGGGGTGGCGAGCATCGCCGACTACCAGACCGTCCTGCGCTCCGCGACCTACGCCAGCACCTCGGCAGATCCCACCGCCGTAAGCGCGGCCCGAACGTTGAGCTGGCAGGTGACCGACGCGAACTCGGACGGCCTCGGCGCCCAGGTCTCCGCGCCGGTCACCAGCACGGTGAACATCACACCGGTCAACAACGCGCCGACGCTCGCCAATGGCAGTACGCTGGGCTACACCGAGAACCAGGCTGCCAGCCCGATCAATCCGGCAATCGTCGTCACCGATCCGGATAGCGTGACCATGGCCACCGCCACGGTCTCGATCACGGGCAACTTCGCGGCCGGCGAGGACGTGCTCGCCTTCGTCAACGCCGGCGGGATGGGCAACATCGCGGCCTCCTACAACGCCGCGACGGGCGCGCTGTCCCTATCGAGCGCGGGCGCGACCGCCACTCTGACCGAGTGGCAGACCGCGTTGCGCGCCGTGACGTACTTCAACTCCAGCGACAACCCGGGCACGCTGCCGCGCTCGGTGGCGTTCGTGCTGAACGATGGGGTGGCGAACTCCAACCCACTCGTCAGCACGGTGAACGTCACGCCCGTGAACGATGCGCCAACGGTCGTCGTGCCGGTCGGACAGCTGGTTGCCGAAGACACGCCCCTTGTATTCTCCGCCGCGTCGGGCAATTCGATCAGCGTGGCCGATGTCGAGAGCGATGGGCTCACGGTGACCCTGACGGCGAGCAACGGCGTGCTGACGCTGCCCTCGATCGGCGGACTGACCTTCGTCACCGGCTCCGGCGCGGGCGACGCGACGATGACGTTCTCGGGCAGCGTCGCCGCGATCAATCTGGCGCTCGACGGGCTGGAGTTCCTGCCGAACCTCAACTTCAACGGCGTTGCCGGAATCGCCCTTGTCGTCGCGGACGCGGGCTTCAGCGTGCCGGCCAACGTCGCAGTCACCGTGACGCCTGTCAACGACGCGCCGGTCACGTCCGCAGACGGGTACACCGTCAGCGAGGACGGCTCCCTGACGGTCGGCGCTGCAGCCGGACTGATCGCGAACGACAGCGACATCGACGACCCCCTCCTGGATGCCGTACTCGTTTCCGGGCCTGCCAATGGCACGCTCTCGCTCAACGCGGACGGCTCGTTCACGTATACCCCGGATGCCGACTTCTTCGGGACCGATTCGTTCACCTACCGCGCATCCGACGGCGCGCTGCAGTCCGCGCCCACCACGGTCACCATCGACGTGGTGTCGGTGAACGACGCTCCGGTCCTTGCAGCGCCCGCCCTGCAGACGGTGGCCGAGGACACCGAGCTCGTGTTTTCCGCCGCGACCGGCAACATGATTGCCATCGCCGACCTGGATGCCGGCAGCTCGCCCGTTCGCCTCGCCATCTCGGTGACCAACGGGACCGTCACGCTCGCCAGCACCGCAGGACTTGCATTTCTGTCCGGGGATGGCGTGAACGATGCCATGCTCGCGCTCACCGGGACGCTCGCCGACGTCAATGTGGCACTTTCCGCCTTGCGGTTCCAAGCGGGCGCCAACTACCATGGCCCTGCCATCATGCAGCTCGTTGCCGACGACCAGGGCTTCACCGGGTCCGGCGGCGCGCTCACCGCCTCGAGCACCATCACGATCGACGTGACGCCGGTCAACGATGCGCCCGTTCTCGGTACCAATACCCTGACCCTCGGCCAGGGCGCCACCGTTCGCCTCGGCGCGGGCAACCTGTCGGCGAGCGACGTCGACGACGCTTCGGGGGGCCTTCTCTTCACCGTTGAGGACCTGGTGAACGGGCGTTTCGAGCGGGTGGGAGCGCCGGGCATCGGCATTGCGCAATTCACTCAGAACGAGGTGCTCGCCGGTGCCATCCTGTTCGTGCACACGGGTACCGACGCCCCGGGCTACCGCATTCGGGTGGCCGACGGCTCACTCGGGGACGGCCCGCGCGCCGCGACGATTGTCTACGCACCGACGATTGCGGCGCCCAACCCCGGGAACGGAGGCGGCTCGAGCGGCCTCGTGACGTCGCCGGAGTTGCCCTCCACCGTTTCGCCGCCGACGACTCGTCCGCCGGGGATCGATGCCCCGGGCAGCGAGAACTTCCTGCGGCCGCCGTCGGTGCCGCCGGTCGGGGAAGCGGACCCGGAGCCTTCGACGGCGCCGCGCGACACGGTCGCCGAGACCGAGAAGAAGAGCGGCACGGAGTCGCTCGATCCGAACCAGCTCGCCGCCGCCGAGGCGCGCGTGGAGCGCTTCACGCCGCCCGAACACGCCCTGCCGATCGATGATCTCGTGCCGGTCGCCCTCCTGCCGCTGACGAAGGATCCCATCCAGATCATTGCGCGGCCCGCGGTGCTGGAGATGCCCGAGGGTGGGGAGGAACGCCGCCTGGAGATCGTCCTCGACTCGGTGCGTATTTCCGGCCTCGCGCTGTCCGTGGGCGCGGTGTGGTGGGCCCTGCGCGCGACGGGACTTGTCGCAAGCCTGCTCGCATCGGCGCCGGCATGGCGACACATCGACCCGCTGCCGGTGCTGGGCCGCGGCGACGAGGAAGAGGAAGAGGACGACGTCGAGTGGGGCGATCCCGAGGACGCGGACGCGAAGCGCGACGAACAGGCGGCCGGCTGGGTGCTCGAGGACAGGACCACGGTGATGGGAGACGCGAGGTAAGACCATGATGAACCGATTCGGCCCGGTGGTGCGCATCGCCGTGGGACTGGTGTCGCTCACCATGTTCCTGCTGCTCGTCGCCGACCTCGTCTTGCACGTCTTCCGCGACGACGTGGACTTCGCGCGCCAGGTGCGCAAGCGCACGAGCGAGAACCTCGCGGTCCAGCTCACCTCGCTGATCCAGAAGAACGAGATCGAGATCCTGCAACGGACGATCGACGAGGTGGTGCGGCGCGCGAACGATGTCGATTCGCTCGGCGTACGGAAGAACGACGGCGAGGTGGTTGCGCAGAGCGTGGAGCATCCGAAGCGCTGGAAGGCGCCCACCGGCGACCAGTCCACGCTCACGCACGTGAAGGTCCCGGTCTACGCGGGACAGGAGCAGTGGGGCCAGATCGAGATCAGCTATCGACCGGCCACCCCGCAGACGTGGATCGGATGGCTGAAGCACCCGACCGTGCTTGGCATGCTGCTCATGACCATCGGCGGGTTCATCCTCTACTACTGGTTCATGCGACGCGTCCTCGAGCATCTCGATCCGACCAAGGCGATCCCGGATCGGGTGCGCAAGGCGCTCGACACGCTGACCGAGGGCGTGATGGTGCTCGACTTCAAGGGCCGCATCGTGCTGGCAAACCGCGCGTTCCGCGATCTCGCGGGCGACTCGGACCACAAGCTGCTGGCACGCGAGGCGTCCGATGTGCCCTGGCTGAGCGCGAGCTTGCCGGACGATCCGGCGCAGCATCCGTGGAACCGCGCGCTCGCCGAGCAGACCCCGGCGACCGGCGATCTCATCGAGATCGCACGCGGCGACGGTCTGGTGCGGAAGGCGACCGTGAGCGCCGCGCCGATCCTCGACGGTCAAGGCACGCTGCGCGGCTGCCTGGTGAGTTTCAACGACGTCACCGCGCTCGACCGCGCCAACAGCGAGCTGCGCGCTGCGATGGATGAGCTCCAGAAATACCGGAAGGAGCTCGAGCAGGCCAACGAGGAACTGCAGAAGCTCGCCAGCATCGATCCGCTGACCGGCGTGATGAACCGGCGCGCGTTCTTCGCCAAGGCCGAGGAGTTGTTCCCCACCGCGGTCGCAGGCGGGGAGGCGCTGTGCGTCATCCTGACCGACATCGACAAGTTCAAGAGCTTCAACGACACATACGGCCATGCCACGGGCGATCTCGTGCTGCAGCTGGTGGCCCGAACGCTGAAGGCAGCGCTCCGGCCGGGCGACATCCTCTGCCGCTACGGCGGCGAGGAGTTCTGCATCCTGCTGCCCGAGACCCGCGCCGCGCAGGCCAAGGTCATCGCCGAGCGCATCCGCTTCCGCGTTGAAGCCCAATGCGGCCCGGGCGTCCGGACCATTCCCGGCTTGAAGGTCACCTCGAGTTTCGGCATCGCCGCGCTCGAGTTCGGTGCCGACTCGCTGAAGGACCTGATCGAGCGTGCGGACCAGGCGCTGTACAAGGCGAAGGAGCTGGGACGCAACCGCGTCATCCGGCACGACGAGATCGCGGCTGACGAGGCAGCCCCGGAAGGCGGCTCCTCCGGCGAGGCGTCCGATCGGCTGGTGGCAGGCGTGGATCGCTGAGCGCGCCCCGTCAAAGCGCGGTGCCGGCGGCGTAACCGGAGGCCCAGGCCCACTGGAAGTTGTGTCCCCCTAGGTGACCGGTGACGTCCACGACTTCGCCGATGAAGAACAGGCCCGGCACGTCGCGCGCCTCCATGGTCTGCGACGAGAGGCCGCGCGTATCCACGCCGCCGAGCGTGACCTCGGCCTTGCGATAGCCTTCGGTACCGGAAGGGATCACCTGCCAGGCGTTGACCCGCTCGCCGAGCGCGCGAAGGGTTCGGTCGGCGATGTCCGCGAGCGGGCGGTTCGGCGTGCCGGCAAGCTCGCCCAGGGTGTTCGCGAGACGCCGCGGCAGATACTCTGCGAGGACGGGAACAGCCGCTTGTCGCTTCGCGCGTTTCGCCTCGATGAGCGCCGCGGTCATGTCACGGGCGGGCGCGAGGTTGATCGCCAGCGGCTCGCCCGGTCGCCAGTAGGATGAAATCTGCAGTATGGCGGGACCCGAAAGACCGCGGTGGGTGAAGAGCAGATCCTCGAGAAACGCGCCCTTCCCTGCTCGGACTTCGGCCTCCACGGAGACCCCGGCGAGCTCCGTGAACGGCGCCCACGCCTCAGGCGCGAACGTGAGCGGCACGAGGGCCGGCCGCGTAGGAACGACGTGGAGCCCGAATTGCCTCGCGACCCGATGCCCGAAATCGGTGGCGCCGATCTTCGGGATGGAGAGACCCCCGGTCGCGATGACGAGAGCGTCCGCCTGCAGCCGCTTGCCGCCCGCGTGCAGGTCGAAGCCGGCGCCCGAGCGCTCCACGTGCGCCACTTCCACGCCGCTCATCCACGAGACACCGCCCGCTTCGCACTCGAGCTTGAGCAGCTCGACGATGCGCTCCGCGGAGTCGTCGCAGAAGAGCTGACCGCGATGCTTCTCGTGCCATGGAATCCGGTACCGCTGCACGAGCTCGACGAAATGCCTGGGCGTGTACCGGGCAAGGGCCGAGCGACAGAACGCCGGGTTCTCGGAGAGAAAGTTCTCGGGGCCGCAGTGCAGATTGGTGAAGTTGCAGCGCCCGCCGCCGGAGATGCGGATCTTCTCGCCGATGCGGGTGGCGTGGTCGAGCAGCACGACGCGGCGGCCGCGCCGGCCGGCCACCGCGGCGCACATCATGCCGGCGGCACCCGCCCCGATGACCGCTACGTCGGCGCGCATTCCGGCCTGGAGCGACGCCCTTTGCGGTGCGCCTCGGGAAGGAGGAAAATAGCAGGCTCGGCGGGCGCGGCGCGTCCGCTGCGGCCAGCAGGAGTCCCGCAATGCCCATCGAAGTTCACCTCCACGGCAACGTGCCGCTCAGGCCCGGGGTCACGCTCGCCCAGGTCGAGGGGGCGCTGCGCTCGCTGCTCGAGTACATCGACGTGGACAGCCTCGCGGACGCGAAGAGCGTCTACGAGGACGAGCCGGGCATCGTGTTCGATTCGAAGGACCGGCTGCTCGAGATCTGCTGGTCCGGGGACGTGGGCAACAACTTCAAGGAGCACGTCTCGAGCGCTCTGGCTGCCCTCAACTCGTACACGGAGCGCGCCGCGGAGGTCGAGGTGACCTACTACCATGACGACGGCACGGACGAGTACCAGCTGGTCTTCATCGGCCCCACCCCCGAAGCCATTCACGAGGCGCAGCGCCAGGCGATGATCGACGACGTGTCGGCGGTGCTCGCGCGGCAATTCGGGGACACGGAGGTGGGCGAGGTGGTGGCGCTCATCAATCAGCTGTTCCTGCGGGCCTCACCTTCGGCGGCCGGACGCGCGGTCGCGGCGAGCGCCGCGCAGGCACCGATGTCGCCACAGCACCGCAAGCGGCTGCACTGATCGCGGCGGGGTCAGCCCCGCCGCGCCATCACCAGCGCATCCTCCGCCACCTTGAGCGGCGTACCGCCCCACAGGATGGCGGTGTAGAAGTGCTGCTCCAGCCCCGTCTTCTTCAGGGCTCGCCACTTCTCCGCGTCGAGGAGCACGATCTGTCCGGTCATGCCCATCTCGCCGATCACGGTGAAGGCGCCCTGGACCACCTCGCCTGTGGGCTCGCGGTCCCACTTGATCGGCTCGACGGCCGCCAGCGACTTCGGCGCCTCGCCCGGGAACACCGAGTAGACGCCGTTGCAGCCGTCGCTGGTGCGGACGGAGCAGGCCAGTCTGGTACCGCGCGGTTTCATGGTTGTTCTCGCTGCGTCCTGAAGGTCACGGAGGTTACCAAAGCAGGCGCCGGAAACGCAAAAGGCCAGCCCCGGGGGGCTGGCCTTCTGGCTGTAGGGTCCTGACGATGACCTACTTTCGCGTGGGCAATCCACACTATCATCGGCGCGACGCCGTTTCACGGTCCTGTTCGGGATGGGAAGG
>CAZKHE010000160.1:0-8951 GCA_964552535.1 uncultured Enterobacteriaceae bacterium
CTGTACTCGCGCGCCTTCCAGATGATGGTCGCGGTGCGCAGCATGCGCGTCATGGAAGTCCTCGCGGATGCGACCAACACGATCGCCGAAGGCGAGGTCCTGCAGCTTCTCAACGTCCACAATGCGGACGTGACCGAGGCGGCCTATCTGGAGGTGATCCGCCGCAAGACGGCGAAGCTCTTCGAGGCCGCCGCGCGCCTGGGGGCCGTTCTCGCCGGCGCCGCGCCGGAGATCGAGGAGGGCTTCGCCGCGTACGGGGCGCACCTGGGAACGGCATTCCAGCTCGTGGACGACGTGCTCGACTATTCGGGCGATCACCACGACACGGGCAAGAACGTCGGGGACGACCTCAACGAGGGCAAGCCGACGTTGCCGCTGATCCACGTCTTGCAGCACGGCTCGCCGGACCAATCGCGCGTCGTGCGCGAAGCGATCGAGCAGGGCGGCCGCGACGCGTTCGCCGACGTGATGGCCGCGATCCGCGCCACCGGGTCGCTCGATGCCGCGCTCGCCCAGGCGCGCCGCGAGGCGGCGGCCGCCTGCGCGGCGATCGAACGCGTGCCGCATTCAACTTATCGCGAATCTTTGCTAAACTTGGCGGCTTTCGCGGTCGAGCGGGATCATTAGCGGTTCCCGCATGCACGCCGCGTTTCCCGGAAAGTCTTCCGGGCCGCCGCTCGCAGCGATGTAGCGCGGTCCGATCCTTCTGCCGTCGGGGTGTAGCTCAGCCTGGTAGAGTACTGCGTTCGGGACGCAGGAGTCGGAGGTTCGAATCCTCTCACCCCGACCAATCATCCCGCTCCCCCTCCACGCGCGTTCCGGATCGCGCGAGCCGGCGAGAACTTGTGCAGACAGCGGCCGCGTGGCCGCTCCGGGCGGCGAGAGCCCCTGCGTATAATCGATTCGCGCCGGCATGCGGCGCGACCAACGCCTCGCCGTGGGCAAATTCCTCGTCCTCCTCCTCGTCGTCCTCGCCGTCTGGTTCCTGGTGAAGGGGCTCAAGAAGGCGCCGCGACCGGCGCGCGAGCGCCGGCCGGCGGAGACGCTGGCCGGCGAGCGCATGGTGAGTTGCGCGCACTGCGGCGTCCATCTGCCGCAGTCGGATGCGACCGCCGCCGGGACGCGCTTCTACTGCAGCGAGGACCATCGCCGGCTGGGCGAGCCGTGAGCGCGGCCGCTCCGCCGCTGCACGCCGCGGCGCGCGTGCCGCCGGCCGGACGTAGCGAGGTGCCGGAGTCGTTCTGGGTCTCGCTGCGCTACTTCAACTTCTATCGGCTGGGCGCCGCGGCCATCTTCCTCGCCTCGCTCGCGTTCAGCGGCGCGGGGCTCTCGCTCGGCACGCGCGACCGCGGCCTCTTCGCCGCGGTCGCGGTGGCCTATCTCGTGCTCGCCGTGGCCTTCCACGTGGTCACGCGCCGCTCGCGCCGCGACTTCAACGTGCAACTCGCCGTGCATGTGCTGACCGACATCGTCGCGGTCACCATCCTCATGCATGCCAGCGGCGGCTTCCGCAGCGGCCTTGCGGGCATGCTCCTGGTTTCGCTTGCTGCGGCCGGCCTCGTGAGCCGCGGCTCGCTGATGCTCCTGTTCGCCGCAATGGCGTCGATCGCGATCCTGCTCGAGCAGTCGGTTTGGTTCCTGCTCGACGAGGCGCCGGCGGCTGCGTTCGTGCAGCCCGGCCTGCTGTCGATCGCGTACTTCGCGACCGCCATCATCACGAGCCACCTGGCGCAGCGCGTCATCACCAACGAGCGCGCGGCGCGCCAGCGAGGCATCGATCTCGCCAATCAACTTCGCATCAACCAGCTGGTGATCCAGGACGTGCAGGACGGCGTGCTGGTGGTGGACTCGAATGGACTGGTGAGACAGTTCAATCCGGCGGTTGAAACGCTGCTGGGGCGTCCGGCCCCCGAGCTCGAGCAGGTCGAGGCGTATTCCACGGACCTCGCCGCCGCCCTCGCGGCCTGGCGCGAGCGCTCCGGGCCCCGCGTGGCCACCTTCACGTTGCCCGACTCCGGCAAGGTGGTGCGGGCGCGCTTCGTGGAGGCAGGCGTGCAGGGAGGCAGCTTCACCGTCGTCTATCTCGACGACCAGTCCAAGCTCGAGGAGCAATCGCGCCAGCTCAAGCTCGCGGCGCTCGGCCGGCTGACCGCGAACATCGCGCACGAGATCCGCAATCCGCTGGCTGCCATCAGCCACGCGGCGGAGCTGCTGGCCGAGGAGAACCGCCAGCCCGGGCGCGAGCGGCTCAACCGCATCATCCGGGACAACGCGAAGCGCCTCGACCGGATGGTGAAGGACGTGCTCGAGCTCAACCGGCGCGACCGGGTGCAGGCGGAGCCGATACGCCTCGCCGCATTCCTGGCGACATTCGTCGACGACCTGGTGCAGAACGAGCACTACGCGCGCGAGGCTTTCGTGGTGGAGGCGGACGCCGACGCCGTCGCGGAGTTCGATCGCGTGCATCTGAACCAGATCCTGTGGAACCTGGCCCGCAATGCCTGGCGCCACTCCCGCCAGCAGCCGGGAAGCGTCCGGATCGTGCTGGCGCGCGGCGGCGGGCGGCTAGAATTGCGCGTGATCGACGACGGCCCCGGCGTGCCACCGCAGCTGCGCGCGCAGCTCTTCGAGCCGTTCTTCACCACCTACAGCTCGGGAACCGGGCTCGGGCTCTACATCGCGCGGGAGCTGTGCGCGGCCAACGGCGCGTCCCTGGCCTACGCAGAGCGTGCCGACGGCGCCGAATTCCGCATCGTCATGCATGGGGGCAGAAAATGAACAGGCCTGAGCGACGCGCGTCGGCCAGGGCGACGGTGCTGGTCGTCGACGACGAGGCGGACATTCGCGAGCTGCTCGAGCTCACGCTCCTCCGCATGGGCCTCGGCGTGGAGTGCGCCGGTACCGTGGCGGAGGCGCTGGAGCGGCTGCAGGCGCAGTCCTTCGACCTGTGCCTGACCGACATGCGCCTCCCGGACGGCGAGGGCCTCGAGATCGTGCGCCACATCTCCGCCAGCGGACTCGACGTCCCGGTCGCCGTCATCACCGCGCACGGCAGCACCGAGAACGCGGTGGCAGCGCTCAAGGCGGGCGCGTTCGACTACATGTCCAAGCCGCTGTCGCTGGACCAGCTGCGCACGCTGGTGAAGTCCGCGCTCAGCCTGCCGGAGAAAGTCGCGCCGCGCCCGGCCGCCGGCGCGCGCCTGCTGGGCGAGAGTCCGCCGATGCAGGCGGTGCGCGCGATGATCGACCGCCTCGCGCGCAGCCAGGCGCCGGTCTACATCACCGGCGAGTCGGGCAGCGGGAAGGAACTCGCTGCCCGCCTGATCCACGAGAACGGCGCGCGGCGCGACAAGCCGTTCGTGCCGGTGAACTGCGGCGCGATTCCCGAGAACCTGATGGAAAGCGAGTTCTTCGGGTACCGGAAGGGGGCGTTCACCGGCGCGGACGCCGACCGCGACGGCTTCTTCCACGCCGCCAACGGCGGCACGCTGTTCCTCGACGAGGTGGGCGACCTGCCGCTGCCCATGCAGGTGAAGCTGCTGCGCGTGATCCAGGAGAAGCGCGTGCGCAAGGTCGGAGCGACGGCCGAGGATCCGGTGGACGTTCGCGTCATCTGCGCGACCCACAAGAATCTCGCGGCGCTCGTGGAGCAGGGCAAGTTCCGCCAGGACCTCTACTACCGGCTGAACGTGATCGAGCTGCGCATGCCGCCGCTGCGCGAGTGCCGGGAGGACATCCCGCTGCTCGCCGCGTCGATCCTCGAGCGGCTCGGCGCCGGGCAGGGCGCGGCGGCGGGGAGGCTCTCGTCCGCCGCGCTGCAGGCGCTGGTCGCCTATGACTTCCCCGGCAACACCCGCGAGCTCGAGAACGTGCTGGAGCGGGCGACCGCGCTCGCCACCGCCGACGAGATCGCCGCCGAAGACCTCCAGCTCGCCCCGGCCGCGCTATCGGACGAGCCGATCGCGCCGAACGCGAAGTGGCCGCTGCAGGAGTACCTGGACCGGGTGGAGCGGGAGGCGATCCTGGAGGCGCTGGACAAGACGCGGTTCAACCGCACCGCGGCAGCCAAGCTGCTCGGCATCACTTTCCGCGCACTGCGCTACCGGATGGAGCGCCTTGGCATCCAGTAGCGTGGGCGGCGGCTTCGCGCTCGACGGGGCCGGACGCCTGCCGGGCGTGCGCTTCGTCGCCTCGCCGAACTGCGACGAGCGGCCGGTCGGGGAGGCGGTCACGCTGGTGGTCCTGCACGGCATCAGCCTGCCCCCGGGACGCTTCGGCGGCGACGCCGTCGAGCGGCTCTTCACCAATGCGCTCGACCCGGCCGCGCACCCCTATTTCGCCGCAATCGCGCAGCTGCGCGTGTCCGCGCATTTCCTCATCCGGCGGCGCGGCGAGATCGTGCAGTTCGTCGCGTGCGAACAGCGTGCATGGCACGCGGGCGCATCGGCCTGGCGCGGTCGCGAGCGTTGCAACGACTTCTCGGTCGGCATCGAGCTCGAAGGCGCCGACGACGTGCCGTACACCGGCGCGCAGTACCGCGTGGCGGCGAAGCTCGTGGCGGCGATCGCGCAACGGTATCCGATCGACGACGTCGTCGGGCACTGCGACGTGGCACCCGGGCGGAAGACCGACCCCGGGCCCGCATTCGACTGGCCGCGGTTTCGCGCCGCGCTCGCGCGCCTAACCTGACCCGTCCCAGGCGGCCTCGCCGGGTGCGGCGCGACCCGCGCCGCAACATGACATTTCCCTCGCTGCACGCTGAAAGAGCACGAGAAAAGCCTTGCATTCGCCGCAGGCCGCGCACTAGAATTAGTTCCGTCAGGCGCCGTACACACTATATATTGTGGTCACCCGGGGGAGCGCGGGGAGGCCGCGCCGGTGCACCCCAGGAGAGCCGCCCGTCGCAGGCGGTCACCAGAACACACGCAGCGTCGAGGAGATCGAGGACATGCAGCTTGCCGGTGATGCCATCACGTCTAAATCCGTCGCCACCGCAAGCCTCCCCGACCCCTCTCCAAGCGCGCCGCAGTCGGTCTACGCCCAGTACAAGATCATCCGTCGCAACGGCGCGGTCGTCGGATTCGAGCCCGGCAAGATCTCCGTCGCGATGACGAAGGCCTTCCTCGCCGTCGAGGGCGGGCAGGGCGCGGCGTCGGCGCGCGTGCGCGAGGTCGTCGGGCAGCTCACGCAGTCGGTGGTGCAGGCGTTGATCCGGCGCCAGCCGGCCGGCGGCACCTTCCACATCGAGGACGTGCAGGACCAGGTCGAGCTCGCCCTCATGCGCTCGGGGCAGCACGACGTCGCCCGGGCCTACGTCCTCTACCGCGAGAAGCGCGCCCAGGCGCGCGCGCAGGAGGCGGCCCAGCGCAAGGCCGCGGCGTCGCAGCCGACGCTCCACGTCACGGAGAACGGCGAGCGCGTTCCGCTCGACGCCGGCCGGCTCGGGGAACTGGTGGTGTCCGCCTGCGAGGGACTGGGGGATGCCGTGTCGCCCGACGCGATCCTCTCGGAGACGCTGAAGAACCTGTACGACGGCGTCCCCATGGACGAGGTCCGGAAGTCGGCCATCCTGTCCGCGCGGGCGCTGATCGAGAAGGACCCGGCGTACAGCTACGTGACCGCGCGGCTGCTCCTCAACACGATCCGGCGCGAGGTGCTCGGCGAGGAGGTGGCGCAGGCCGACATGGCGACGCGCTACGCGGAGTACTTCCCGCAGTTCATCAAGGAAGGCATCCAGGCCGAGCTGCTCGACGAGCGCCTCGGGCGCTTCGACCTCCTCAAGCTGGGCGCCGCCCTGGACGCACGCCGTGATCTCAAGTTCGGCTACCTCGGTCTGCAGACCCTCTACGACCGCTACTTCCTGCACGTCCGCGACCGCCGCATCGAGCTGCCGCAGGCGTTCTTCATGCGCGTCGCGATGGGCCTCGCGTTGAACGAGCTGAATCCCGAGGACCGTGCCATCGAGTTCTACGACGTCCTGTCGAGCTTCGACTTCATGAGCTCGACGCCGACGCTGTTCAACTCCGGCACGCTCCGTTCCCAGCTCTCCTCCTGCTACCTCACGACGGTGTCCGACGACCTGGACGGCATCTACGAGGCCATCAAGGAGAACGCGCTGCTCGCGAAGTACGCAGGCGGCCTGGGGAACGACTGGACGCCGGTGCGAGCGCTGGGCAGCCATATCAAGGGCACCAACGGCAAGTCGCAGGGGGTCGTGCCGTTCCTGAAGGTGGTGAACGACACCGCCGTGGCGGTCAACCAGGGCGGCAAGCGCAAGGGCGCGGTCTGCTCGTACCTGGAGACCTGGCACCTCGACGTCGAGGAGTTCCTGGAGCTGCGCAAGAACACCGGCGACGACCGGCGCCGCACGCACGACATGAACACCGCGAACTGGATCCCGGATCTCTTCATGCGCCGCGTGATGGAGAACCAGGAGTGGACGCTGTTCTCGCCCTCCGACGTCCCGGAGCTGCACGACACGTACGGCAAGGCGTTCGAGAAGGCCTACCTCGCCTACGAGGACAAGGTCGCCCGCGGCGAGCTCAAGCTGTTCAAGAAGATCCCGGCGGTGCAGCTGTGGCGCAAGATGCTGTCGATGCTGTTCGAGACCGGGCACCCCTGGATCACCTTCAAGGATCCCTGCAACATCCGTTCGCCGCAGAATCACACCGGCGTCGTGCACAGCTCGAACCTGTGCACGGAGATCACGCTCAATACCAACGAGCACGAGATCGCGGTGTGCAACCTGGGGTCGGTGAACCTCGTCGCGCACCTCAAGGACGGCCGGCTCGACCACGACAAGCTGAAGCGCACCGTCGCCACCGCGATGCGCATGCTCGACAACGTCATCGACATCAACTACTACGCGGTCGCGAAGGCGCGCAATTCGAACCTCAAGCACCGCCCGGTGGGCCTGGGCATCATGGGCTTCCAGGACTGCCTGCACATGCTGCGCATTCCGTACGCGTCCGACGACGCCGTGGCCTTCGCCGATCGTTCCATGGAAGCCGTGGCCTACTACGCCTACTGGGCCTCCACCGAGCTCGCCGAGGAGCGCGGGCGGTACGCGACCTTCAAGGGCTCGCTGTGGTCGCGCGGCATCCTGCCGCAGGATTCGCTCAAGCTCCTCGCCGAAGAGCGGGGCGGCTACGTCGAGGTGGATGCAACCGAGACGATGGACTGGGCGGCGCTGCGCACGCGGATCAAGGCGCACGGCATGCGCAACTCCAACTGCCTCGCCATCGCGCCGACCGCCACGATCGCGAACATCATCGGCGTCTCGGCGTCGATCGAGCCGACGTTCCAGAACCTCTTCGTGAAGTCGAACCTGTCGGGCGAATTCACGGTGGTGAACGAGTACCTGGTCGCCGATTTGAAGAAGCTCGGCCTCTGGGACGAGGTCATGATCGCCGACCTCAAGTACTTCGACGGCAACCTGGCGCGGATCGACCGCGTGCCGGGCGACCTGCGGCGGCTGTACGCGACCGCGTTCGAGGTCGATCCTGCCTGGCTGGTTGAGGCGGCCTCCCGCCGGCAGAAGTGGATCGACCAGTCGCAGTCGCTGAACCTGTATATCGCGAACGCGTCCGGGAAGAAGCTCGACGAGACCTACAAGCTCGCGTGGCTGCGCGGCCTCAAGACGACCTACTACCTGCGCGCGCTCGGCGCTACGCACGCCGAGAAGTCTACGGTCAAGGCCGGGGCGCTCAACGCGGTGCCGGCGGAGGGCGGGGCGGTCGCGGCGAGTGCCGAGGAGGGCGCGCCGAAGTTCTGTTCCATCGACAACCCCGAATGCGAGGCGTGCCAGTAGCGCCCGCGGCAATACAAGAACAAGCGGAGAAGAGCATGCTGAACTTCGAAGAGGACGTGTCGACGGCGCCCCGGGCACCGCTGGGTCTCCAGCCGATGCCGGGGTTCATGCCGAAGGCGCCTGCGCGCGCGGAGGCGCCCGAGGAACCGTCGCCCGAGGCCTTCCGCCGCGTGCGCGTCGAGGACAAGCGCGTCATCAACGGCCAGGCGGACGTGAATCAGCTCGTCCCCTTCAAGTACAAGTGGGCATGGGAGAAGTATCTGGCGGGCTGCGCCAACCACTGGATGCCGCAGGAAGTGAACATGTCCCGCGACATCGCGCTCTGGAAGGATCCGAACGGCCTCACCGAGGACGAGCGGCGCATCATCAAGCGCAACCTCGGCTTCTTCGTGACCGCCGATTCGCTCGCGGCGAACAACATCGTGCTCGGGACGTACCGGCACATCTCCGCGCCGGAGTGCCGGCAGTACCTCCTGCGCCAGGCGTTCGAGGAGGCGATCCATACCCACGCCTACCAGTACATCGTGGAGAGCCTCGGCCTGGACGAGGGCGAGGTGTTCAACGCCTATCACGAGGTCCAGTCCATCCGGGACAAGGACGAGTTCCTCATCCCCTTCATCGACACGCTCACCGATCCCTCGTTCACCACCGGCACGCCGGAGAACGACCAGAAGCTGCTGAAGAGCCTGATCGTCTTCGCCTGCATCATGGAGGGCCTGTTCTTCTACGTCGGCTTCACCCAGATCCTCGCGCTGGGCCGCCAGAACAAGATGACCGGCGCTGCGGAGCAGTACCAGTACATCCTCCGCGACGAGTCGATGCACTGCAACTTCGGCATCGATCTCATCAACCAGATCAAGCTGGAGAACCCCCAGCTCTGGACCGCGGAGTTCCGCGAGGAGATCGCAGCGCTCATGCGCAAGGCGGTGGAACTGGAGTACCGCTACGCCGAAGACACCATGCCGCGGGGAGTCCTCGGCCTGAATGCGCCGATGTTCAAGGAATACCTGCGCTACATCGCCAACCGCCGCTGCCAGCAGATCGGCATCGACGTGCAGTACCCGGGCGCGACGAATCCGTTCCCGTGGATGAGCGAGATGATCGACCTCAAGAAGGAGCGCAACTTCTTCGAGACGCGCGT
>CAZKHE010000161.1:0-8918 GCA_964552535.1 uncultured Enterobacteriaceae bacterium
CGGTACACGTCGGCCACCATCGACGCCACCCAGCGCATGTTGAAGTCCTTCTCGCGCGGCCCCTCCTTGCCGGCGAGGCACTCCTCGATGTAGCGCTTCACCGGCGCGCCCCAGTTGCGCATGTTGGACATGTTGATTGCGAACTCCTTCGTGTCCGCCGGAATCTCGATCTTCGGCTCGGTGAGCACCCACGAGCCAAGCTCCCTGTCGAGCGTGAAGGCGACCGCACCGTTGCCCACGGTGAGCACGAGGATGGTCGAGGGCCCGTACACCGCGAAGCCCGCGGCACGCTGCGCACGGCCGGGCTGCAGGAAGACGCGGTCGTCCGCCTCGGTCACGCCCTCGGGACAGCGCAGGATCGAGAAGATCGTGCCGATCGAGACGTTCACGTCGATGTTCGACGAGCCGTCGAGCGGATCGAAGAGCAGCAGGTACTTGCCCCGCGGATACTCGCTCGGGATCGGGAACGGATGCTCCATCTCCTCCGAGGCCATGGCCATGAGGCTGCCGCCCCAGAGATTCGCCTCGAGCAGCACTTCATTGGAGATGATGTCGAGCTTCTTCTGCGCCTCGCCCTGCACGTTCTCGGTGTGCGCGGCGCCGAGGACGCCGGCGAGCGCGCCCTTGCCCACCGCGTGGCTGATGGACTTGCACGCGCGCGCGATCACCTCGATCAGCAGGCGCAGCTCCGGACTGATGCCGCCGGCGCGGCGCTGCTGTTCGATGAGGTACTGCGTGAGGGTGACGCGGGCCATGAGGGGCACTCCAGGTGGTGGCGGAATGCCCGCGATTATCGCGGAGGCCGATGATGCGCGCAGCCGCGGTGCGCGCCCCCGTCCGGCAGGACGCTACGCCGCGCGGGAGGCGTCCCGCTCGCGGCGCACCAGCGCCTGCAGCTGGCGCGCGGCGTCGTCGAAGGCCTCGCGCACCGCGACGTAGGCGTCCTCGTGGTGATCGCGCGTCACAACGATCTCGTGATCGGGCACCCGCAGGTCCAGCCGCACCGTGATCTCCCGTCCCTGCGTGCGGTGGCGCCCTTCGGAGGACACCACGACCCGGCAGCTCGTCACGCGCGAGTGCAGCGTCTCGAGCTTCGCGGCCTTCTCGCGGATGAGCGCGTCGAGCGCGGGCGATTGGGGGATGTCGCGGACGGTGATCTGGAGGGGGAGTTGCATGATGCGCCTTCTGTCGTTGGTCTTTGGGGGCCTGCGATTTCAGCGTAGCCGCCGGCCCCGGCGCGCATTTGATCAGGATCAAGCGCCGCCGGGTCCCCGGTTTGGCTTAGGATGCGTCGCAATGACCCCGGCAGGATGCCCTTGACGCCGCTCCAGCACCTCGTCGCCGCGCTGCGCGAGCCCGCCTGCTATCCGCACCCCGTGGGCGATGTCGCCGTGCATGAAACGCACATCTCCGTCGTCCTGGTCGCCGGCGAGTACGCCTACAAGCTGAAGAAGCCGCTGGATCTCGGGTTTCTCGACTTCGGCACCCTGGAGAAACGGCGCGCCGCGTGCGCGGAAGAGATCCGCCTCAACCGGCGCACGGCGCCCTCGCTGTATCTCGACGTCGTGCCCATCGGCGGCACGGCGGACGCGCCGCGCGTCGGCGGCGAGCCGGCGGTCGAGTATGCGGTGCGGATGCGTCGCTTCGACCAGGCGGCGCTGCTCGACCGCATGGCGGCGCAGGGCGCGCTGCCGCCCGAGGTGCTCGATACGCTCGCGCGCGACGTCGCCGCCTTCCACGCGCGTTGCGCCGTGGCGGGCGAGGCGACGCCATGGGGCACGCCCGAGGCCTTGCTGGCGCCGGCGATGCAGAACTTCGCGCAGCTCGCGCCGCTGGTCGAGTCCGCGGCCGACCGCGAGATGCTCGACGCGCTGCGCGAGTGGACCGAGCGGGAACATGCGCGCATCCGCGCGGCGATCGCAGCGCGCCGCGTCGCGGGACGCGTGCGCGAGTGCCACGGCGACCTCCATCTCGGCAACCTCGTGATGCTCGACGGCCGCGCCACGCCGTTCGACTGCATCGAGTTCAACGCGAGCCTGCGCTGGATCGACGTCATGAGCGAAGTCGCGTTCCTGGTGATGGACCTCATCGATCACGGCATGCGCCCCGCCGCGTATCGCGTGCTCGACGGCTATCTCGCGGCGACCGGCGACTACGACGGGCTCGCCGTGCTGCCGTTCCACCTCGTCTATCGCGCCATGGTGCGGGCGAAGATCGCCTGCATGCGCGCGCACCAGCCGGGCCTCGACCTGCACGGCCGCACGCGCGCCGACGCGCAGTACCACGCCTACCTGCGGCTCGCGCGCCAGCTCGCCGCCCCGCACCGGCCGGCCCTGGCGCTGATGCACGGCCTGTCCGGCTCGGGCAAGAGCCGCGCGGCGCTCGCGCTGGTCGAGCGCGCCGGCGCCGTCCGCATCCGCTCCGACGTCGAGCGCAAGCGGTTGCACGGCCTCGCCTGGGACGCGGCGAGCGGCGCCGCCGTCGACGCCGGCCTCTACGCCCGCGAGGCGACCGCGCGCACCTACGCGCGCCTCGAAGCCCTCGCCGGCACCGTCCTGGACGCGGGCTTCAGCGCGATCGTCGATGCCGCGTCGCTGCGCCGCGAGGAACGCGACGCGTTCGCCGTCGTCGCCGCGGCCCGGGGCGTACCGTATGTCGTGATCTCCTGCGAGGCCGACACGGCGACGCTGCGCGCGCGCATCGAGGCGCGCCGCGCCGCGGGCGGCGACCCGTCGGAGGCCACGCTCGCGGTGCTCGACCGCCAGCTCGCCTTCCAGGAGCCGATCGCGGACGACGAGCGCGCGCGCACCGTCGTGCTCGACACCGGCGCCGGCGAGGCGGCGTATGCGGCGGCCGTCGACGCCGCCGCCCGGCGGCTGCGGGCATGAGCGCGTACGACGTCTTCAACGGCGACGCGGACGGCCTGTGCGCCCTGCAGCAGCTGCGGCTCGCCGAGCCCCGCGAGGCGACGCTCGTCACCGGTGCCAAGCGCGAGATCGACCTGCTCGAGCGCGTCGCGGCGCAGCCCGGCGACGAGATCACGGTCCTCGACATTTCGCTCGCGCGCAATCGCGCGGCGCTCGACCGGGCCCTCGCCGCGGGTGCCGCCGTGCGCTGGTTCGATCATCACCACGCCGGGGAGATCCCGGCCCACGCGCGCCTCGCCGCGCACATCGACGAGTCGCCGGAGATGTGCACGAGTCTCATCGTCGACCGCGCGCTCGACGGCGCGCATCGCGCATGGGCGGTCGCCGGCGCCTTCGGCGACAACCTCGGCGCCGAGGCGATGCGCCTCGCGCTGCCGCTCGGCCTCGACGCGCACGCGCTCCGCACCCTGCGCGAGCTGGGCCAGAGCCTCAACTACAACGCCTACGGCGAGCGCGCGGCGGACCTGCTGATCGCGCCCGACGACCTCTACCGGCTGATGCGCCGCTACGCCGACCCGCTGGCCTTCGCGGCGAACGAGCCGTGCGTGCACGAGCTCGTGCGGCGCCGCCGTGCGGACCTCGCGCTGGCGCTGTCGCTCGAGCCGGAGCAGGCGAACGCCCGCGTCGCGCTGTATCGCCTGCCCGACGCGCCCTGGGCGCGGCGCATCGGCGGCACCTTCGCCCACGAACTGGCGACGCGGCACCCGGACCGCGCGCACGCCGTGCTCGGTCCGAACGGCGACGGGACGTGGTGGGTGAGCCTGCGCGCACCGCTCACGCATCCGCGCGGCGCCGGCGCCATCGCGCGGCAGTTCCACACCGGCGGCGGACGCGAGGGGGCGGCCGGCATCGAGCGGCTGCGTGCGGAGGATCTCCAGGCGCTCCACGCGGCACTCGCCGCACGCTATTGCGACCCCGGTCACTGAAGGCGGGCACGCGAGGTGCTGCAATCGGGCCCTGTCGGAACGGCCAAGGAGATCCGCATGACCAGCAACCGCTATGGCTTCGGCAAGACCGTGAACATGAGCTTCGACCAGGCGCTCGCGAAGGTGACCGAGGGTCTGGCGAAGGAAGGGTTCGGCGTGCTCACCGAGATCGACGTCGCCGCCACGATGAAGAAGAAGCTCGACCACGACATGCCCGCCTACCGGATCCTCGGCGCCTGCAATCCGGGCTTCGCCAAGCGCGCCATCGAGGCCGAGCCTTCCATCGGGCTGCTGCTACCTTGCAACGTGGTGGTGCGGCAGGCGCCGGCCGGCGCGGTGCACGTGGAGTTCATGGACCCCGGCATCATGGGCCAGCTGGTGGACAACCCCGGGGTCGAACCGATCGCTGCCGAAGTGCGCACGCGCCTGCAACGGGTGATGGACGCGCTGTAGCCGCGCCGGCGCGCTAGCATGGCGTTCTCTCCCTCCGGAGGAACGCCATGGACGTCCTGCGCACGCCCGACGAGCGCTTCGCCGCGCTGCCGGGGTTTCGCTACGCACCACGCTACGTCGAGGACCTGGCCGGTTTCGCCGGCCTGCGCCTCGCGTTCATCGACGAAGGCGCCGGCGAGCGGACATTCCTCTGCCTGCACGGACAACCGAGCTGGAGCTACCTCTACCGGCGCATGGTGCCGGCGTTCCTCGCGAGCGGCGCGCGCGTGGTGGCGCCCGACCTCTTCGGCTTCGGCCGGTCCGACAAGCCCGCGGACGAGGGCTTCTACACGTTCAGCCGCCATCGCGATGCCTTGATCGCGCTCGTGGAGCGTCTCGATCTCAGGCGCATCACGCTGGTGGTGCAGGACTGGGGCGGCCTGCTCGGGCTCACGCTGCCGCTCGCGATGCCGGAGCGCATCGAGGGGCTGCTGGTGATGAACACCATGTTCGCGACCGGCGAGCCGCCGCTGCCGCCCGGCTTCCTCGCCTGGCGCGCGTGGGCCAACGCCAACCCCGACATGGACCCGGGACGGCTCATCCGCCGCGGCTGCCCGCATCTCACCGACGCGGAGGCCGCCGCGTACTCGGCGCCGTTTCCCGACGCGCGCTACAAGGCCGGCGTGCGGCGCTTTCCCAACCTGGTGCCCGATGACGGCGACGCCGACGGCGCGCGGCTGTCGCGGGCGGCGCGCGACTGGTGGCGGAACGAGTGGCGCGGACCGACGTTCATGGCCGTCGGCATGAAGGATCCCGTGCTCGGCCCCGACGTCATGCGCGCGCTGGCCGCCGACATCCGCGGCTGCCCGCCGCCGCTGGAGATCGCGGAAGGCGGGCATTTCGTACAGGAGTGGGGCGAGACGATCGCGGCGAGCGCGCTCGCCGCCTGGGCGTGAGCCCAGGCCGCCGCGAACGCGCCGCGGGAGTCCCGCTCAGGGCTTGGCCGCCACCTTCGCCTGCTTCGGCATCTGCGGCTCCATGACGAAGTGCGGCGTGGTCGGCTCCTCGCCGGGCGGCACGTAGGCCGGCGCCGGCTGACCCGCGGGCCCCATCGCGCGCGCGTACCGATAGATCGCCCGCAAGTCCTGCTCGGTCATCGCGTGGAGGTTGAACCAGGGCATGGGCGGGCGCGCCTCGCCCTTCTTCGTGCGCTCGACCCACTGGTTCTCGCTCATCGCGGCGACGTAGAGGCGCAGGTTGGCCGGATACGTCGTGCCCCACGGGCCGCGCCAGCCCATCGCGTCGCCGGTCAGCCAGTCCCGCTCGTCCACCTTGCCGCCCTTCGCCATGTACCCCGGCGTGTGGCAGTCGTTGCAACCCGAGGTCTTCACCAGATAGCGGCCGCGCTCGATGTCGGCGCGGCTGGACTTCGGGGCAGGATCGGCGGCGAACGCGGCGGCGGCGAAAGCGCCAACGGCGAGCACCGCGGCGATGACTTGTCTCATGGTGTGTCTCCTTTAGATGGGCCTGAGGGGGATGAAGGGCCGCTGCTCAGCGGTACATGCGCCACGGTCCGGACTTGCGCATCTGGCCGGGCGGAACGAATGCGGGCGGATCCCACGGCAGCGGAATGAGCGCGCCGTCGGCGCCGTACGCTCGCGCCGGGGCCTCGCCGAACACGCCGAGGAGCTCGAGGTCCGCGGCGCCGGTGTTCACGATGCGATGCGGGACGCCCGGCGGAATCACGAGCGACGCGCCCGCGGCGAAGGCCTGCTCCGTGCCGTCGATCTCGATCGCGCCGGCCCCGGCGAGCACCACGACGACTTCCTCGCAGTGGTGGTGATGCGGCGGCGTCGCCGCGCCGGGCTTCAGGCACTGCTTCCACACGTCCAGGGTCTCCAGGCCCTGAGCGAGGCCGGCGATGGTGCGATGCTCGATGCCGCCGAGCTCGTGCACGGCCAGCGCGCGGTGTTCGACGATCTTCATGTGCGGTTCTCCGATGTGCGAGCGAAGCTGCTCGGCGTGCATCATCGAACCGGGGTGCTGGCAGGCCGCTGACCGATGCGCGGGCATCGTCCGGACTTCCGCGAAACCCGAAACCAATCAGGACGTTGCCGAGGGCCGGTGAGGCCGTGCCGCGGTTACGCGGCGGCGCCTACGCGGCGTCGTGCCCGGACTGACGGATGACTGACGGCAGCGAGGCGCGGATCGCTTCGGTCTCCGCCGACGGCGGCACCGAGAGCACGATGGACAGCAGCTGCCGGCAGCGCCGGTACACCTCCAGCGCCTGGGCGGGCTCGGCGAGCTCGCGGTGGCAGACCATGAGCTGCCGGTACAGGTCCTCGGCGAGGTTGTCGTGCTCCAGGGCGCGCGCGTACAGGTCCGCCGCCTCGCGCCAGCGGCCGGCCTCCTGCAGCCGGCGGCCCAGCAGCGAGACGGTGCGGATGAGCTTCGCGCGGAGCCGGTCGCGCATCGCGGCGGACCAGGCCGCGTCCTCGTCGCCGCCGAGGAAGTGGCCGGCGTAGGCGTCGAGCAGGCGGCGCGCCTCGTGCGCGGCCTGCGCCTCGCCCAGGCCCCCGTTCGATGCGGCGCGCGCGTCGAGGTCCTGCACCAGGCGCTCGAACGCCCAGACATCCACCCAGCACTGGCGGGAATCGAGCGATAGCTTGCCCTCCTGCAGCGACAGCGCGGTCTCGGTGCCGAGCAGCTTGCGCAGCCGGTAGAGCGTGCTGTCGAACGACACCTTCGCCGCGTCGCCGCCGGCGTCGGGCCAGAGGATCGCCGCGAGCCGCGGCCAGTCCACGCCCCGCCCGCCGAGCGCCACCAGCGCCTTCAGGAGTTCGAGCGGCTTCTTCTGCGCCTTGCCGCTGAAGGCGAGCGGCTCGCCGCGGCTCTTCACCGTGAAGCCGCCGAGCGCGCGCACCTCCACCGCCCACGGCCACTGCTCCGGCGCGGCGTCGTCCTCGGGCGCGAGGCCGCGTTCGAGGATGAGCCGCCTCACGTAGTCGGTCTCGATGCCGGCCTCCAGGGCGCGGGCGCACAGGCGCGAGACGAGCGGCGGCCACCAGAAGTAGCCGTTGAGGTAGCCCTGCGCGCGGCCGATGGCGAGCGCCTCGGCGAGCGTCTCGAGCGCGTCGGGCGTGTCGCGAAGCTGCACGCAGGCATCGCACAGCAGCGCGTGGAAGCGCAGCACGCCGGGCGGCACGCCGGCGCAAAAGCCGCGCATGCGATGCAGCACGCCCTCGGCCTCCGCGTGCTGGCCGGTGGTCTCGAGCACGACGAGCAGCACGGCGTGGCAGATGAGTCCGGAGGCGACCGAGCCGGTCTGCAGCGAGAGGTCCGCGGCGCTGCGCCCGTGGCGCTCGGCGGCGGCGAGATCGCCTCGGCACAGCGCCGCCCAGCTCTCCAGGAATGCGCAGAGCGCGACGTCGACGCGCCGGCTCGCGTCCACCCGCGCGCGCTGCTCGGCGAGCAGCGGCATCGCCTCGCGCACGTTGCCGCGCACCAGGTGGCCGTAGGCGCGGAAGGTGATGATCACCGCGCGGATGTAGTCGAAGCCGTGCGCCTCGGCGATGACGAGCGCTTCCTTGAGGATCGCCTCGAAGTCGTCGAGACGCGCCTCGAAGTACATCTGGTTGGCGAGCCACACGCGCGACCACGCCTGGTGCACCGGCGCGAGCTCGGGATGGCCGAGCGACTCGCGGATGCGCGCGGCGAGCGCGGCGCTGCGTGCGAAGCTGCCGACGCGCGTGCAGGCGTCCATGAGGCGCGTCGCCACGGTGGTGCGCGTGTTGACGTCGTCGAGCTCGTCGAGCAGCGGGTAGAGGCGCTCCAGCACCTGCGCGATGGCCGGGTGGAAGGGCTGGCGGTACACCAGCGCGATGGCGAGGCTCGACAGCACGCGCGCCTCGTGCGCCGGATCGGCGAACGCCGGGCGCTGCGCCAGCAGGCCGTCCATCACCGCGATCCAGCGGTCGAGCGGACGGAAGTCGTCCCAGCCGAGGTAGTGCGAGTCGACCACCGCCGCGGCGGCGAGGAGCTGCCCCGCGGCGTCGCCCTGCGCGGCGAACCCGTCGTGCGCGCGCTCCAGCATCTCGCGCGCCGCGGTGGGATTGGCGGGCGCGAGCGCCAGGCCTTCCCAGTAGCGGATGCGCGGGTCGGTATCGCGCACCGGCGCCGGCAGCATCTCGATCCAGTCGCGCAGCGACTGCGCGCGGCCCTGCGACATCAGCGACGGGGCCGCGCCGACGACCACCCGTGCGAGCGCCGGCCAGTCCTCCGCATCGCGGTACAGCGTGACGACGCTGCCGGTCCAGCCGCGCGCCTCGAGGAGTTCGCCGGCGCGGCGCGCGAGGTCGGCGAGCGTCTCGCGCGGCAGCGTGGTGCGCGCCCGCGCCAGCAGGAAGGAGCGGAAGAGCTGGTGATACTCGTACACCGGCTCGGTGGTGCCGCGGCGCGACAGGAAGAGCTGCCGCCGATAGAGATAGTCCAGCACCTTGGCGGTGTTGCGGTCGCCGCCCAGCGCCTCGGCCATCGCGACGGTGAACCGGGGCATCACCGCCGTGGCGAGCAGCACGCGCTGGTTCTCGGGCTGGACGCGGTTGAAGATCTCGCCGGCGAAGTAGTGGAAGAC
>CAZKHE010000162.1:0-8915 GCA_964552535.1 uncultured Enterobacteriaceae bacterium
GCGTCAGATGTGTATAAGAGACAGCCTCCGCCCCTCGCGGAGGCGCCCGCGCCGCCCGCACCGACCGCTCCGGTCGGGCCGGTCGACGCGCCCGCCCCCGCCGCGGCCCCCGATCCGCCACCTGCAGCGCCCGCGCCCGCCGACTACCCGTGGCGCAGCGTGCGGCTCGCCTACGACCTCCTGCACGGGGAGAGCAAGACGCGCGTGGGCCACGTCACGCACACCTTCCGCACCGACGGGGAGCGCTACGAGGCCGAGGCCGTGGCGGAGGCAGTCGGCTTCGTGTCGCTGGTTTTTCGCGGCCGCTTCGTGCAGCGTTCACGCGGCGTGATCGGCCCTGACGGATTCGTGCCCGAGGAGTACACGCTGGAGCGCGGCCGCGGCGACCCGCCCGAGCGCGCCGTGTTCGACTGGGACGACGGCAAGCTCGCCCTCGCCTGGCGCGAGGAGCGCCGGACCGTCGAGCTGCCGGCCGGTGCGCAGGACCCGATCTCGGTGCTGCACCAGATCTACTTCCTGCGCCCGCTGCCGTTCTCGTCGGAGCTCGCCGTGGCGAGCAGCCGCAAGCTGGGACGCTACACGTACGAGGTGCTGGGCGACGAGGATCTGCAGACGCCCATGGGTTTCGTCCGAGCGCTCCACATCGGGCGCGTGGAGCGCGATGGCAGCGTCCTGGAGATCTGGCTGGATCGCGACCGCGACCTGCTGCCCGTGCGCATCTTCTCGCGCGACCGCAAGGGCACGGTGCTCGACCAGGTGGTACGCGAGGTCGCGCAGCTCGAGGCGCGCTGAAGTTTCCCCGGGGTGAGCGCCCGCTCCGGCGCTAGCCCTTCAGCGCGCGCGCCGCGTCCAATGCGAAGTACGTCAGCACCCCGTCTGCACCTGCGCGCTTGAAGGCGAGCAGCGCTTCCAGCATGCACTTCGACTCGTCGAGCCAGCCGTTGGCGAATGCCGCCTTCAGCATCGCGTATTCGCCGCTCACCTGATAGACGAACGTCGGCGCCTTGAACTCGTCCTTCACCCGGCGGACGATGTCCAGATACGGCATGCCCGGCTTCACCATGACCATGTCGGCGCCTTCCTGCAGGTCCAGCCCGACCTCCCACAGCGCCTCGTCGGAATTGGCTGGGTCCATCTGGTAGGTCATCTTGTTGCCCTTGCCCAGATTGGCGGCCGAGCCCACGGCGTCGCGGAAGGGCCCGTAGAACGCCGAAGCGTACTTGGCCGAGTACGCCATGATGCGCGTGTAGATGAAGCGCTGTTCGTCGAGCGCCGCACGGATGGCGCCGATGCGCCCGTCCATCATGTCCGACGGCGCGCAGATGTCCACGCCGGCGGCCGCCTGGGTGAGTGCCTGCTTCTGCAGAATGGCCAGCGTTTCGTCGTTGAGGATGTAGCCGTGCTCGTCGATGACGCCGTCCTGGCCATGGCTGGTGTACGGATCGAGCGCCACGTCGGTCATGACGCCGAGCTCCGGAAAGCGCTTCTTCAGCCCCGCCACGACCCGGGGGACCAGGCCCTCCGGGTTCATCGCTTCCTTCCCGTCGGGGGTCTTCAGCGACGGCTCGATCACCGGGAACAAGGCCATCGCGGGGACGCCGAGGTCCAGCGTGCGTTCGGCGACCGCGTAGAGCCGGTCCAGGGTGTGGCGCTCCACGCCGGGCATGGAAGGCACCGGCTGACTGCGGTTCTCGCCGTCGATGACGAACACCGGGTAGATGAAATCCGCGGCAGTGAGCACATGCTCACGCATCATCCGGCGGGAGAAGTCGTCGCGGCGCATGCGGCGCATGCGGACCTGCGGGAAGCTGCCCAGAACCTTCATTGCGAACCTCAGGGGTGAAGAGCGGGGGTTGACGAGCGGGACCTGTCGTTCCGGCGCCCGAAACGGTGATCCGAGAAGGATTTCAAGGGATTATGCGAGCACGGCGAATTTTTGTGGAGTCGCGGAAACTTTTCCGACGCGCCCGGACTCATAGCAGTAGACGGTTTCGATCGTCTCCCGCTTCTCCTCCCTGAGCGGGTGCCTTAATGCTAGTTAAGGCATTTTGGCCCCTCGGTTTCCCCTTCCGTGGGGCCTTTTTATTCCCGGTTCCGGCGGCGGCCCAGCCAGGCCCCGCCGGGATCATGCCGACCCCGGCTGCCCGAGGAGCTCGGCGATGCGCGCCTCCGCCTCCTCCACGCCGGTGCGCTTGAGGCTCGAGAAGAGCTGCGCCGTGTGGCCCTCGCCACGCGCCGCCAGCGCCTTCCGGACCGCCTGCAGCGTCGCCGCCGCCTCCCCGCGCGAGAGCTTGTCGGCCTTGGTGAGCAGCACGTGCACCGGACGGCCGGTGACGCCGAACCAGTCGAGCATGCGCTCGTCCAACGGCGTGAGCGGATGGCGCGCGTCCATGACCAGCACCATGCCCATGAGCGCGTTGCGATGCTGGAGGTAGCCCGAGAGCGTCTCGTCCCAGTGCGCGCGCAGATCGTGGGGCACCTTCGCGTACCCGTACCCCGGGAGGTCGACGATGAAGCCGCCCGCGCGCAGCGCGAAGAAGTTGATCTGCTGGGTGCGTCCGGGCTGCTTGCTGACGAAGGCGAGCCGCGTGCGTCCGGCGAGCGCGTTGATGGCGCTCGATTTGCCGGCGTTCGAGCGTCCGGCGAACGCGACCTCGGGTCCGGCCGCGGGCGGCAGGTCGCGCAGGCGATGCGCCGAGGCGACGTAGCGCGCGTCCTGAAACAGGGTCACGGTAACGGCCCAAAGCATTGTAGAATAGCAGCTTTTCGACTTCGGGCATTCAGGAGCATCGCAATGAGATTGGCCATCGCGCTCGCCGCCATCCTCGCCGGCGGCACCCTTGCGACGACCGTCGCCGCACAGACCGCACCGGCGCCGGCGAAGGCCGATCCCGCCAAGGGCCAGAAGATCGCCGGCCAGGTGTGCGCCGCGTGCCACGGCGCGGAAGGCAATGCGACGGCCCCTGCCAACCCGAAACTCGCCGGGCAGATTCCCGAGTACATCGTGAAGCAGCTCATGAACTTCAAGCCGGGCCCGGACGGGCGCAAGCCCGAGCGCGAGAACCCGATCATGATGGGCTTCGCGTCGCAGCTCTCGGCGCAGGACATGAAGGACGTGGCGGCGTTCTACGCCACGCAGAAGCTGGTGCCCGACGTCGCGCGCAACAAGGAGACCATCGAGCTCGGTCAGCGCATCTGGCGCGGCGGCATCGTCGAGAAGGGCGTGCCCGCCTGCGCGGGGTGCCACGGCGTGACCGGACAGGGCGTCGCGGTGCAGTACCCGCTGCTGTCCGGCCAGTGGTCCGACTACACCGAGGCGCAGATGAAGGCCTGGCGCAGCGGCGAGCGCGCGAACGACCCGAATGCGATGATGCGCACCATCGCGGCGAAGCTGAACGACCGCGAGATCAAAGCCGTCGCCGACTACATCGCCGGCCTGCGCTAGGCGCGGGGCGTTTCGCCGACAATGGGTGGCCGCGTGCCACCCATTTTCTTTTGAGGCCATGAGCGCGACAGGACGGTTCGACCTCGCGGTGATCGGCTCGGGACCCGGGGGCTATCGCGCGGCCGTGCTCGGGGCGCTGCGCGGACTCTCGGTGGCGATCGTGGAGCGCGGCGTGTGGGGAGGCACCTGCCTCAATCGCGGCTGCGTGCCGAAGAAGACGTGGTACGAGACGGCCCGCGCCGCCGCCGCGAACGAACGCTACGCCGCGCGCGGCCTCGCCGGCCGCCTCACCCCGGACCTCGCGCAGGCGTGGCGTCACCAGCACGCCGTGGTGCGCACGGTCCGTGAAAGCTACGTCGAGTATCTGCGGCGCCTCGGCGTGACGTCGTTCGCCGGTGCTGCCCGTTTCGTCGATGCCCGCACGCTGGACGTGGCCGGCGCCCGGCTGTCCGCGCAGCACATCGTCATCGCGACGGGTTCGTCGCCCGCGTGGCCCGCGGCGCTCGCCCCGCACCCCGATCGCATCCTCACCACCGACGACCTCTTCGATCGTCCGGTGCCGGCCGGCCGGCGCGTCGCAGTGATCGGCAGCGGCGTCGTGGGCACCGAGATGGCGTTCATCCTTGCCGCGCTCGGCTGCGAGGTGGCGTGGCTCACCGGCGCCACCCCGCTCGCGCGCGACGGCTACAGCGCGGGCGCGCTGCGCGTGCTCGCGGATGCGCTGGCCGCACGCGGCCTCGCACCGCGCACCGGCAGCCGGCCGACCGGTGCCGAGGTGCGCGCCGACGGCGTCGGGCTGCGTCTGCCCGACGGCGCCGTGCTCGACGTCGACTGGGTGCTGCTCGGAACCGGCCGCACGCCCAGCACCGCCGGGCTCGGGCTTGAGGCGGCCGGCATCGAGGTCGACGCCGAGGGCTACGCCGTCGTCGACGATGCGCTGCGCACCACCCAGCCGCACGTGTTCGCCATCGGCGATTGCGCGCATCCGGAGATGACCGCCAATCACGCGCTCGCCGACGCGACGGTCGCCATCGCGAACGTCGTCTCGCCGGGCAGCGCGCGCCGCGACGCGGCGGCGGTGCCACGCGTGGTGTACGGCGCGGTGGAGCTTGCGCGCGTCGGGTGGTCCGAGGACGAGGCCGAAGCGCAGGGCCGCGAGCCGGCAGTCGGCTTCGGCGGCTTCGAGGTGAATCCTGCCGCGCTGGCGGCGGACGACGGGCGCGGCTTCGTGCGGCTCGTCGCCGATCACGACGCCGGTACGCTGCTCGGTGCGGAGGTCGTCGGTCGCGATGCCGGCGAGCTGATCCAGATCGCCGCGCCGCTGGTCGGCCGCGATGACGCCCTGCGCACCCTGGCGGCGTTGCGTTACAACCATCCGGCGCTCGCGGAGGAGTTTCTCAACGCCGTGGAAACGCTCGCCGCGAAGTGGCGGATGTCCGCGGCCGTTTTCGGGACGCCGGAATAATCCGCCGCGCCCGCCCGTTCAGTCCTCAAGACACAACGAGGAGCGTGTGATGCGCAAACTGACGACGACGTTCGCGGTCCTGGCGCTCGCCGGCTGCGCGACCTGGTTCGGACCGCAGGCGCCCGCCAAGGTCACGGACGGGGTCTTCGTGGACGAGAAGGGCATGACGCTGTACACCTTCGACCGCGACACGGCCGGCAAGAGCGCGTGCGTTGCGCAGTGCGCGGTGAACTGGCCGCCGCTCGCCGCACCCGCCGGCGCAGAGGCACCCAAGGAGTGGAGCGTCATCCGGCGCGACGACGGCCGCACGCAGTGGGCCTACAAGGGCAAGCCGCTGTACACCTGGAGCAAGGACGCGAAGCCGGGCGATCGCACCGGCGACGGCTTCAACAACCTGTGGCGCCTGGCAAAGCCCTGAGCATCGCGCCTTGATCCGCGCACCGCGTCAGTGACCGAAGCCGAGGTCGCCGCTCACATCCCGCGCCTGCGCCGCTACGCGCGGGCGCTGGTCGGCGAGCGCCACGCCGCCGACGACCTCGTGCAGGACACGCTCGAGCGCGCCATCAACAAGTTCCACCTGTGGCGGCCGGGGAGCGATCTGCGCGCCTGGCTGTTCGCGATCATGCACAACGTCTTCATCAACCAGCTTCGCTCGCGCGGCTCGCGTCCCGAGGAGCCGCTCGACGAGGCATTCGATGCGATCGCCGGGGCGCACGAGCCCGATCGCCTCGAAATGCGCGATCTCGATGCCGCGCTCGCGCGCCTTCCGGTGGAGCAGCGCGAAGTGGTGCTGCTCGTGGGGCTCGAGGAGTTTTCCTACGCGGAGGCGTCGAAGGCCCTCGGCATCCCCATCGGTACCGTGATGTCGCGGCTCTTCCGGGGGCGGGAGCGCCTCCGCGCGCTGATGGCCGGCGCGCCGGCACAACCCAATCTGAAGGTGGTGAAGTGAAGGCGGGCGAAACGGAGCTGCACGCATACGTCGACGGGGCGCTGGACGCGGAGACGCGCCGCGCGGTCGAGGCGCATCTCGCGCAGAGCCCCGAGGATGCGGCGCGAGTCGAGGCCTACCTCGCCCAGCGCGCGGCGCTGCATGCGCGCTACGACGCGGTGCTGGACGAGCCGGTGCCCGAGGCGCTCCGGCTCGCAGCGGCCGCGCGCTCGCGGCCGCGCTACGCGCTCGCCGCGGGCTGGATGATCGTCGGCATTGCCGTGGGGTGGTTCGCGGCGCATGCGCTCACGCTTCCCGGCGGCTCGAACGTCGCGACCCTGCCGCGTCAGGCTGCGGTGGCGCACGCCGTGTACGCGCCCGAAGTGCGACATCCGGTGGAGGTCGGCGCCGAGCAGCAGGACCACCTGGTGCGGTGGCTCTCGAAGCGCCTGGGGACCGATCTGAAGGCGCCCGCCCTGTCGCGCGAAGGCTACGAGCTCGTCGGCGGCCGCCTGCTGCCGGGGCCGCAGGGCGCCGTGGCCCAGTTCATGTACCAGGACGGCAAGGGCCGCCGGCTCACGCTCTACGTCTCGCGCGTGGTGAACGACGCCGGGGACACCGCCTTCCGCTACAGCCGGGAGGACGACGTCTCGGTCTTCTACTGGATCGACGGCACCGTGGCCTACGCCCTCTCGGGCACCATGCCGCGCGAGGACCTGCTCGCCGTCGCGAACACGGTTTACCGGCAGCTCAATCCCTGACGGGCATGGCAGGCGTGTAACGCGGCGCGCCGCGGGCGCGTATTACCATCGTCACCTCGCCGCAGGCCCCGCCATGCTCATCAAGCGTCCCGCCGATGTCCTTCCCTCCGAGGTCACCCCGGAGCCCGTTTACCTGCAGCGCCGTGCGCTCATGAAGGCGGCGGCAGCAGGGTCGATCCTTGCCGCCCTGCCGCATCCGTCGTCGGCGCAGGCGCTGCCGCGCGAGAAGCTCGCGAAGCTGGACGGCGCGGTGAAGTCGCCGCTCAGCACGACCGAGAAGCCCAATTCCTGGCGCGACATCACGGAGTACAACAATTTCTACGAGTTCGGCACCAACAAGGAGGACCCGGCCGAGTACGCGCATCGGCTGAAGACGCGCCCGTGGACGCTGCGGGTCGAAGGGGAAGTGAAGCACCCGCGGACCTTCGACGTGGACGAGCTGCTGAAGCTCGGGCTCGAGGAACGCATCTACCGGCTGCGCTGCGTCGAGGGCTGGTCGATGGTGATTCCCTGGATCGGCGTGGAGCTCAACCGGCTCGCGAAGCTCGTCGAGCCGACCGGCAACGCGAAGTTCGTCGAGTTCGTCACCGCCTTGCAGCCGGACACCATGATTGGCCTGCGGTTTCCGGTGCTGGAATGGCCGTATGTCGAGGGCCTGCGGATGGACGAGGCGATGCATCCGCTCACGATTCTCGCCGTCGGCCTGTACGACCGCGTGCTGCCGAACCAGAACGGCGCACCGGTGCGCCTCGTCGTGCCCTGGAAATACGGCTTCAAGAGCGGCAAGTCGCTCGTCCGCATCCGCTTCGTGGCGCAGCAGCCGAAGACCTCCTGGGAGAAGGCGGCGCCGCAGGAGTACGGCTTCTACTCCAATGTGAACCCGGCGGTCGACCATCCGCGCTGGAGCCAGGCGACCGAGCGCCGCCTGGGCGAGTTCGGCAAGCGCAAGACGCTGCCGTTCAACGGCTATGGCGAGCAGGTCGCGTCGCTCTACGCCGGCATGGACCTGAAGAAGTTCTATTGAGCACACCGCGATGACGCTGTCCGTCTGGCTCGCCTTCCTCGTCGCTGCCTTCCTGATCAGCCTGTCGCCGGGGGCGGGCGCGGTGTACGCCATGTCGTGCGGCATGCGCCACGGCTACCGCCACGCGCTGGTCGGCATCGTCGGCATGCAGTTCGGGCTTGCGCTGCAGCTCGTCGTGGTGGCCATCGGCCTCGGCGCGATCCTCGCCACCTCGACGCTCGCCTTCAACGTCGTGAAGTGGTTCGGCGTCGCCTACCTCGTGTGGCTGGGCTGGCAGCAGTTCCGCGCCGAGCCCCGCGCGATGTCGGTCGAGGGCGCCCCGGCCGCGAGCCGCTGGAAGACCTTCGTGCAGGGATTCCTGGTGAACGCCTCCAATCCGAAGGCGACGATCTTCTTCCTCGCCGTCGTGCCGCCGTTCATCGATCCGGCGCGGCCGCTCGGCGCGCAGTATCTCGCGGTGATGGGCACGCTCGCCTTCACCGACCTCGTGGTGATGAGCGGCTATGCGCTGCTCGCCGCGCGCGTGCTCCGGTTGCTGCGCGAGCCGCATCACATCCGCTGGATGAACCGCGGCTTCGGCGGTCTCTTCATGCTCGCCGGCGCGCTGCTCGCGACGTTCAAGCGCGGCACGTGAAGCTCGATCCGACGCGGCTGCCGCCGCATGCTATCACGTGGATCAAGGGTATCGCGTTCGCCGCGGCGCTGCTTCCGCTCGGGCGCATGGTGGCCGCCGTCGCGCTCGACCGGGTCGGGCCGAATCCCATCGAGTTCGTCACCCGCTCCACCGGCACGTGGACCCTCGTGATGCTGCTGGTCACGCTGGCGGTGACGCCGGTGCGCAAGCTGACCGGGCTCCACTGGCTGCTGCGCCTGCGGCGCATGTTCGGCCTGTTCGCGTTCTTCTACGCCGTGCTGCACTTCACCACGTACGTGTGGCTCGACCAGTTCTTCGACGTCGCGGCGATCGCGAAGGACGTGGTCAAGCGGCCCTTCATCACCGTGGGGTTCGCGGCGTTCCTGATGATGATTCCCCTTGCCGCCACCTCCACCAACGCCATGGTGCGGCGGCTGGGCGGCGCGCGCTGGCAGGCGCTGCACCGGCTGGTCTACGCCGTCGCGATCGGCGGCGTCGTGCACTACTGGTGGCTGGTGAAGCGCGACGTCACCGAGCCCGCGATCTACGCCGCGGTGCTTGCGGGCCTGCTCGGCTACCGCGTGCTCGCGGCGGTGCGCGCGCGGCCCGGGAACCAGCGCGTCACCGGTCGCAGGATGTCGCGCGTCTCCACCAGCGA
>CAZKHE010000163.1:0-8717 GCA_964552535.1 uncultured Enterobacteriaceae bacterium
GTCTGGGGCGGCAAGGACCTCGCGCTGCCGCAGATCCTGCCGCGCAAGCCGCTGCTGCTCGGCGAGGTGATGCTGCAGGGCCAGGTGCTGTGGAGCTTCGTCATCGCCATCGCCCTGATCGCCGCGTTCACCGCCTACTTCCGCTTCTCGCGCAACGGCATCGCGATGCGCGCCGCCGCGAGCGACCCGGTGACCGCCTACGCGATGGGCATCGACGTGCGCCGCACCTCGCGCCTCACCTGGATGTTCGCCGGCATCACCGGCGCGGTGGCCGGCATCATCGTGGCCTCCATGACCAGCCTCACGCCGTCGCTGGGCAACGTCGCGCTCGGCGTGCTCGCGGTGATCATCCTCGGCGGGCTCGACAGCATCGCCGGGGCGATCATCGCCGGCCTGATCGTCGGCTGGCTGGAGAGCATCACGGTGATGTTCTTCGGCGGCCTGGCGCGCGATGTGGTGCCGTACGTGGTGGTCCTGGTGATCCTCATGGTGCGGCCGTACGGCCTGTTCGGCACGCGCGACATTGAGAGATTATGACCCCCCCTCCCCGGCCCTCCCCCTCGGCCAGGGGGAGGGAGTTCAATTCGGGAACGACCCCCCCTCCCCGGCCCTCCCCCTCGACCAGGGGGAGGGAGTTCAATACTCGTGCGGAGGTGAGTGAGTGCGCATAGGCGACTTCAAGGCGAGCTACGCCCACGACGAGGCGCTCTTCGACACGAAGACGCAGCGCGTCTGGCTCGCCGTGCTCATCGCCGCCGCGGCCGCCTTCCCGTTCCTCGGCGGCAACTACCTCACCTACCTCGCGTGCCTGCTCGGCATCCACATCATCGCCGCGACCGGGCTCAACATCATCACCGGCTACACCGGTCTCATCTCCCTCGGCCACGCCGCGTTCATGGGCGTGGGCTGCTACGTGGCCGCCTGGCTCGCGAACAAGGGCGTGCCCTTCTGGCTCAGCCTCCCGGTGGCCGGGGCGGTCACTGCGCTCGTGGGCATCGTGGTCGGCATCCCGAGCCTGCGCATCAAGGGGCTGTACCTCGGCGTCGCGACGCTCGCCGCGCAATTCGTCCTCGGCTTCGTGTTCCGCGAGTGGGAGAGCTTCACCGGCGGCGTGCGCGGCGCGAACATTCCCCCCGCCGACCTCTTCGGCTTCGCGCTCAACACCGACACCCGGCTCTACTACGTGATCCTCGCGCTGGTCGTGCTGCTGCTCGCGGGGGCGCGCAACCTCTTCCGGACCCGCGTCGGCCGCGCCTTCATCGCCATCCGCGACCGCGACATCTCCGCCGAGGTGCTCGGCATCAGCCTGTTCCACTACAAGCTGCTCGCGTTCGCCATCGGCTCGTTCTACGCCGGGATCGCGGGCGGGTTGTTCGGCTACTTCTTCCGCGCGGTGACGCCGGAGGTGTTCGGCTTCACGCAGTCCATCTTCTATCTCGCGGCGATCATCGTCGGCGGCCTGGGGTCGATCCTCGGCACGATCCTCGGCGCCGCCTTCATGACCATGATCCCGGAGATCCTGCGCACCGTGCTCACCGTGGTCGAGCAGCTCGGGGTCAACGATGCGAGCGTGTTCCTCGCCCCGGCCCGGGCCGTGGTATTCGGTCTGCTGATCGTGGGCTTCCTGATTCTCGAACCGCACGGGCTCGCCGAGATCTGGCGCCGCGTGCGACGATTCTTCCATCTGTGGCCGTTCCGCACCTGAACGCCGCCGCATGCATCAGCGCACGCAACGCCGCATCCAATGATCAAACGAGGAGGGAACATGGTGAATGGCAATCGTCGTCGCATCCTGAAGGCCGGCGCCGCCGCCGGCGCACTCGGCTCGCTCGGCCTGCCGCTGGAAGCCTGGAGCCAGGCCGGCGACCTCGTGGTCGGCGCCGCGCCGCCGATCACCGGCGTGTTCGCCTTCGCCGGCGTGGGTCTGAACGCCGGCCTGGGCGACTACTGCGAGTGGCGCAACACCAAGGGCGGCGTCGCGGGCCGCAAGCTGCGCTACATCTCGGAGGACTCCGGCTACAAGGTGGACCAGTCGGTGGCGATCTTCAAGAAGATCATGGCGAACAACAAGCCGCCGGTGTTCTACGGCGACTCCACCGGCTGGGCGAAGGCGATCGCGCCCGAGGTCTCGAGCCTCGGCACGGTGATGACGTGCTCGCCCTCGTTCTCCTCCGACCTCGCCAATCCGGAGAAGGTGCCGTTCTACTTCATGGCCGGCCCGACCTACGAGGCGATGGTGTTCATCCTGCTCGAGTACATCGCGCGCAACGCCAAGGGCTCGCAGAAGCCCACCGTCGCCTTCGTGTACTCCGACACCGAGTTCGGCCGCGACCCGATCGCCGCCGCGAAGGCCCGCGCCGAGAAGATGGGCATTCCGGTGGTGCTGGAGGTGGTGACCAAGCCGGGCGCGGTGGACGTCTCGGCGGAGATGATCCGCATGCGCCGCGCAAAGCCCGACTACGTCATCTTCCACGGCTACGTCCTGGCGCCCATCCCCGAGTTCCTGCGGCAGATGCGCGAGGCCGGGCTGAAGAGCGTGGGCATGGGCACCATCTGGAGCATGGACAAGTCGACGCTGGATGCGATGGGCGCGGCCGGCGACGGCTTCCTCGGCGTGATGCCCTACCGCTACTCGTTCGACCACGTGCGCACCCCCGCCTTCACGGAAATGGAGGCGTTCGGCTCGCGCAAGCCCAACAACCCGTGGCAGACCACCTTCTACACCCACGGCTGGATGGTGGGCATGATCTTCTCGGAGATCATCGACCGCACGCTGAAGGCGAAGAAGGAACTGACCGGCCCGAACATGAAGGCCGCGCTCGAGTCGATCGAGAAGTGGGATACGGGCGGGATCTTCGGCGTGCCGGTCTCGCTGAAGAACCACTCCATCCCGGTCGGGCGGGTGTACAAGGTGGACTTCTCCGGACGGAACATCATCGCCGATTCGGATTGGATCACCATCGCGTCCTAGTGCGCAGCCGCCCCGAGACGACGTGACCGCCGCCCTCGCCATCGAAAACCTGGAGGTCGTCTACCACCACACCATCCAGGTGCTGCGCGGCCTCTCGCTCTCCGTGCCGGAGGGCGGGATCGTCGCGCTGCTCGGGGCGAACGGGGCCGGCAAGACGACGACGCTCAAGGCGGTCTCGGGGCTGTTGCCGCTGGAGAACGGCGAGGTCGGCGAGGGGGCGATCCGCTACAAGGGCGAGCGCATCGAGCGCGTCGCCCCGCACCTGCTGCCGCGGCGCGGACTGGTCCACGTGCGCGAAGGCCGGCACGTGTTCGCCGACCTGACGGTGGACGAGAACCTCATCGCGGCGGGCAATGCGCTCATCGGCCGCGGCACCCGGCCGGACTACTCGATCGCGTACCATTACTTCCCGCGCCTCGCCGAGCGCAAGAAGCAGATCGCGGGCTATCTCTCCGGCGGCGAGCAGCAGATGCTCGCCATCGGCCGCGCGCTGATCGCCGAGCCGAGCCTCATCCTGCTCGACGAGCCGTCGCTCGGCCTGGCCCCCAAGGTGGTGGAGGAGATCTTCGCCATCATCGCCCGCATCAACCGCGAGCGCGGCGTGGCGATGCTGCTGGTGGAGCAGAATGCGATGGCGGCGTTCGGGATCGCGCAGTACGGCTACATCATGGAGAACGGCCGGGTGGTGATCGACGGCCCCACCTCGCGCCTGGTGAACGACCCCGACGTGCAGCGGTTCTATCTCGGCTACGGCGACCACTCGGCGGAAGTGGCGAGCTTCCGCGACGTGAAGCACTACAAGCGGCGGAAGCGATGGCTGTCGTGAACCATCCCCAGGGCACGCTGCCCCAGAAGCTCCTCCACTGGGCGCGGACCCAGCCGGACGCGATCGCGTTCCGGCAGAAGGACTACGGCATCTGGCAGCCCTACACCTGGGCGGAATACGCGCGGCTCGCGAAGCACTTCGGCCTCGGCCTCACGCGTCTCGGCCTCGCTCACGGCGGTCACGTGGCCGTCATCAGCGAGAACCGCAAGGAATGGGTGATCGCGCAGCTCGGCCTCGGCATGGTGGGCGGGGTCACCGTCGGTGTGTATCCCACGAGCCCGTCGCCGGAGGTCGAGTACCTGCTCGCGGCCTCCGATGCCGTGATGGCGGTCTGCGAGGACCAGGAGCAGGTGGACAAGGTGCTGGAGGCGCGCGAACGCCTGCCGAAGCTCGAGCGCATCGTCGTCATCGATCCGAAGGGCCTGCGCCGCTACGACCTCGCGCGCATCCACGCCTTCGACGACGTGGTGAAGCTCGGCGCGGAGCACGAGCGCGAGCATCCCACGCTGGTGGACGACCGGCTCGCGCGCCAGACCATCCACGACGTCGCGCTGATGATCTTCACCTCCGGCTCCACCGGGCGGCCGAAGGCGGCCATGCTCTCGTACGACAACCTCAACGCGGCCACCGAGGGCGGCGTCGCGGTGTACGGCTTCAGCCGCGACGACACGGTGCTCTCCTACCTGCCGCTGTGCCACGTCGCCGAGCAGAGCTTCAGCGTGTTCATCCCCATGGCGGTGGGCTGCACGGTCAACTTCGCGGAAAGCCTGCGCACCGTGCAGTCGGACCTGCGCGAGGTCGCCCCGACCATCTTCCTCGGCGTGCCGCGCATCTGGGAGAAGCTGCACGCGGCCATGTACATCCGCATCGCGCAGGCCGGCCGGGTCCGCCGCGCGCTGTTCGACCGGGCGTTCGCCGCCGTCGAAGGGTTCGCCGGGAAGCCGCGCGAACAATGGACGCTCGGCCAGCGCGCGACGTATGCCTTCTGGTACGTCGTGGTGTTCCGTGCGCTGCTCAATTTCATCGGTTTGCGCACCACGCGCCTCGCATTCTCCGGCACCGCGCCCATCGCGCCCGACCTGCTGGCGTTCTATCGCACGCTCGGCGTGCCGATCCGCGAGATCTACGGCATGACGGAAGTGAGCGGCATCTCCACCGGGCAGCGCACCGGCTACTCGCCGCCGGGCACGGTCGGGGAGCCGGTGCCGACCGTGGAGGTGAAGCTCGCCGAGGACGGCGAGCTCCTGATGCGCGGGCGCAGCGTGTTCAGGGGCTACTACCGCAACGACGAGGCGACGCGCGAGGCGATCGGCGCCGACGGCTTCCTGCACTCCGGCGACGTCGCGGAGTGGGTGGACAACGAGCTGCGCATCGTCGACCGCAAGAAGGACATCATGATCACCTCCGGCGGCAAGAACATCAGCCCGTCGGAAGTCGAGAACACGCTCAAGTTCAGCCCGTACATCAAGGAGGCGATCGCGGTCGGCGAACGGCGCAACTTCGTCGCCGCGCTGATCCAGATCGACTACGAGACGGTCGGCAAGTGGGCCGAGGACCACGGCATCGCGTACACCAACTTCCGCAACCTCGCGGAGAACCCGAAGGTGCGCGAGCTCGTCCAGGCCGAGGTGGACAAGGCGAACGCGAAGATGCCGCGGGTGCAGAACGTCCGCAAGTTCCATCTCCTCACCAAGGAGCTGGACCACGACGACGGCGAGGTCACCGCGACCATGAAGCTGCGCCGCAAGTCGATCGCGGCGAAGTATGGCGACCTGATCGAGAGCCTCTACGGCGAGAAGCCGGCCGAGCAGACGGCCTAGCGGCCTCGCGCCGCACGATTGCGGTGCACGGCCACCCGGTGCGGATTGAGCAGGATCAAATGCCGCGCCACGTGCATCTGCTTCCATGAACGTCGGGGCAGCATCAACTCGGGAGGCAGCGATGAAGGACATCCGCTTCGACGGCCGCGTCGCCGTCGTCACCGGCGCAGGCAGCGGTCTCGGCCGCGCCCACGCGCTCGAGCTCGCGCGCCGCGGCGCCCGCGTCGTGGTGAACGATCCGGGCGGCAGCGTGCAAGGCGACGGCGGCGACGCCTCGGTGGCCCAGCGGGTGGTGCAGGAGATCGTCGCCGCCGGCGGCCAGGCGATCGCCGATCACCACTCCGTCGCCACGCCGGAAAGCGCCCGCCACGTCATCCAGGCGGCGATCAGCGCCTGGGGACGGCTCGACATCCTGGTGAACAACGCCGGCATCCTGCGCGACAAGACCCTCGCCAAGATGGACATGCACGACTTCGACCAGGTCGTGCGCGTGCACCTCGGCGGCTCCGCGTACTGCACGCACGCCGCGCTGCCCCACATGCAGGCCGGCGGGTACGGCCGGGTGGTCCTGACGACCTCGTCGGCCGGCCTCTACGGCAACTTCGGCCAGACCAACTACGGCGCTGCGAAGCTCGGCCTCGTCGGACTCATGAACGCGCTGAAGCACGAGACGGCGAAGTACAACATCCTGGTCAACACCGTCGCGCCGGTGGCGGTGACGCGCATGACCGAGGGCCTGCCCTTCGCCGACCTCATCGAGATCGCGACGCCCGACCGGGTCACGCCGGCGGTGGTGTTCCTCGCGAGCGATGCGTGCACGTTCTCGGGCGAGATCGTCGCGGCCGGGGGCAACTACTTCTCGCGCGTGCAGATCGTGGAAGGCCAGGGCGTGCGCTGCCCCATCGGCACGCAGCCGAGCGCCGAGTGGGTGGCCGAGAACTGGGCGCGCATCGCCGACATGAACGGGGCGCGCCCCTTCGATTCCGCGATGGCGGCGATGGACGGCCAGTTCAAGGCGATCGAGTCGGACGGGGGCGACGGCGAGGGCGGCTGAGCCGCGCCTGCGCCGTCTACGGCCGCAGCCTGCGCGTCACGCGGTGCAGTAGAACACCTGCGCCGGCAGCACGTTCAGCGGCTCGAAGCTGCGCTGCACGCGCTGGAAGAAGCGCTGCAGGTGGGTCTGTACCTTCGGCGAGAACTGGTAAACCAGGAACACGCCGCTCGCGCCGAGGATCTTGCGCGTGGCGAACAGCACCGCCTCGCGGACCGCGGGCGGCAGCGTGCTGAACGGGATCCCGGAGATGACGTAGTCGGCGGTGGCGTGGCCCTCGCGCGCCAGCGCGGCCTCCACGTCCGCCGCGGAGCCGTGCACGAGGCGCAGCCGCGGATCGGGGACCGTCCGCCGCAGGAAGCGGACGAAGTCCGGGTTGGTCTCCATCACGACCAGGGTGGCGTCGGGCCGCATCCGCGCAAGGATCTCGCGGGTGAACGTCCCCACTCCGGGACCGTACTCGACGATCACCCGCGCGCGGTCGAAGTCCACCTGGCGCAGCAGCCGATCGATGAGAAAGCGGGAGCTCGGAATCACCGAGCCCAGCATCACCGGATGCTTGAGGAAGTTGGTGGCGAAGAGCGCCAGCTCTGCTGCACGGGAGGGCGATTTCTGCATGTCTTCTCCTGGAGACGCCGGGCGTCCCGCTGACCCCGGCGGATCGAGCAAGTTCGCGACCAGCGGCGCCGGCGATCCCCTGCGGGCCGCACCGCCCGCGCATGATACCTGCTACGCACGGCGCAAACCGTTCCCCGAGGATCGCCATGGACGCCCGCATCGCCTCCGCACACCCCACCGTCAACATGCATCCGGTCGACCGCGCGCTGTCCGGTGTCACCGGGGGGGCGCTGCTCCTGGCGGCCGCGAGGCGGGGCGACTGGCCGGGCGCGCTGCTGGCGCTCGCCGGCGTCGGCATGCTTTACCGGGGGCTCTCCGGGAATTGCCCGGGGTACACGGCACTCGGCATCAGCACCACCTCGGCCGGCGAGCCCGACCGGCCGGGTGCGCGCGACGACGCGCCGAGCGTCGAGCGCTGGATCACCATCGGCAAGGGGCGGGACGAGCTCTACGCGCTGCTCGAGCAGCCCGACGTGCTGACACGCATGATGGAGCACGTGGCCGACGTGCAGGTGGACGGCGACACGATGCACTGGCACATGCACGGCCTGTTCGGCCGCAGCCTGGAGTGGGAGGCGCGCATCGTCGAGCGCCGCCCGGGCGAGCGGCTGTCGTGGCTCTCGGTGCCCGGCGCGGCGCTGCGCAGCGAAGGCAGCCTCGCCCTGTCCGCCGCACCCGGCGGACGCGGCACCGTCGTCTCGCTGCAGCTCGCCTACTCGCCGCCCGGGGGCTCCCTCGGCGGCGCCGCGATGAAGCTCCTGCGCGTGGTGCCCGAATCGGTCGCGATGCGCGCCCTGCAGCGCCTGAAGAGCCTCGCCGAGACCGGCGAGATCCCGACCTCCGAGTTCGACCCGTCCGGACGCCGGCCCGACGAGGCGCGCATCGAGCCGCCGCGCGCGCGCGAGCCGCTGCCCGCGCCGCAGCTCGCGGGGAGCCCGGCATGAGGGCGAACTGCTGGTTCGGTCCGAAGGACCTGCGCGTGACCCACGTTCCCGATCCCGCGATCGTCAATCCGCGCGATGCCATCGTGCGCATCACCTCGACCGCGATCTGCGGCTCCGACCTGCATCTCTACGACGGCTACGTGCCGTCGATGCGCGCCGGCGACATCCTCGGCCACGAGTTCATGGGCGAGGTGGTCGAGGTCGGCCCGGGGGTGAAGAACCTGAAGGCGGGCGATCGCGTGGTGGTGCCGTTCCCGATCTCCTGCGGCAACTGCTTCTTCTGCACGGGGAAGCTGTTCTCCCTGTGCGAGAACTCGAATCCGAACGCGTGGATGGCGGAGAAGATGTGGGGCCACTCGCCGGCCGGGATCTTCGGGTACTCGCACCTCGTCGGCGGCTACGCGGGCGGCCAGGCCGAGTACGCCCGGGTACCCTACGCCGACGTGGGCCCGATCAAGATCCCCGACGGCATGGACGACGAGGAGGT
>CAZKHE010000164.1:0-8526 GCA_964552535.1 uncultured Enterobacteriaceae bacterium
GAGAACAGCACTTCCCCGGGAATCACGTTCCGCGAGTTCGGCTTCACCTGCATCATGCCGACCGTGCCGCGCGAGTCCGGCGTGGCGAGCGCGGTCCGGTTCACCGCCTGGACGAGGCGGCTCGCGGCGAGCAACGCATCGCGGCGCAGGTGCATCGGGGTCGGGCCGGCGTGCGCATCCATGCCGACCACGCGCGCGTTGAACCAGCGCTGCCCGAGCGCCCCGGTCACGACGCCGATCGTGATGCCCTCGTCCTCGAGCACCGGCCCCTGCTCGATGTGCGCCTCGTAGTACGCGCCGACGGGCCGCCCGCCCACGGGCGCGCTGCCGCGGTAGCCGATGCGGTCGAGCGCGTCGTCCGCGCTGATGCCCTCCGCGTCCTGCTGCGCGAGGAGATCGGCGACGTCGTAGACCCCCGCGAACGCGCCCGATCCGCCCATGGTGGGCAGGAAGCGCGTGCCTTCCTCGTTGGTCCACACCGCGACCTCGAGCGGCGCGAGCGTCTGGACGCCGGCATCGTTCAGGGTGCGCACCACCTCCAGCGCCGCGAGCACGCCGTAGCAGCCGTCGAACTTGCCGCCCGAAGGCTGCGTATCGAGATGGCTGCCGGACACGATCGGCGCCCGTGCGGAATCGCGGCCGGCGCGGCGGGCGAACATGTTGCCCACGCCGTCCACGGTCATCTCGAGCCCGGCGTCGCGGCACCACTGCGCGAAGAGGTCGCGGCCCTGCCGGTCCAGGTCGGTGAGCGCGAGACGGCGTACCCCGCCCTTCGGCGTCGCGCCGATCCGCGCGAGCGCCATGAGCGCGTCCCACAGCCGCCCGCCGTCGACGCGCAGCGCGGCGACGCGGTCGGGGGCGTTCATCAGGCCACCGTCGGGATGATTTCGGCCAGCGTCTCGAAGATGCGGTCGATCTCGGCGCGCTCGATGATGAGCGGCGGCGAGACGGCGATGATGTCGCCGGTGAAGCGCACCATCACGCCGCGCTCCCAGCACTTGAGGAAGACCTCGTAGCCCCGCGCGGCCGGCGCGCCGGCGCGCGGCGCCATCTCGATGCCGGCGACGAGGCCGATGTTGCGGATGTCGATGACGTGCGGCGCGCCCTTGAGCGCATGCGCCGCGTTCTCGAAGTGGGGCGCGAGCTCGGCCGCGCGCGCGTAGAGGCCGTCGCGCTCGAAGAGGTCGATCGACGCCACGGCGGCGGCCGCTGCCAGCGGATGCCCGGAGTAGGTGTAGCCGTGCATCAGCTCGATCGCGCCCTCGGGGGCGGCGTTCACCACCGTGTCGTAGATGCCTTCGCGCACCAGCACCGCGCCCATCGGCACCGCGCCGTTGGTGAGTCCCTTCGCGCAGCAGATCATGTCGGGCACCACACCGAACGCGTCCGCGCCCCACGCGGCACCGGCGCGCCCGAAGCCGGAGATCACCTCGTCGAAGATCAGCAGGATGCCGTGGCGCGTGCAGATGTCGCGCAGCTTCTGCAGGTAGCCGACCGGCGGGATCAGCACGCCGGTGGAGCCGCCGAACGGCTCGACGATCACCGCCGCGACATTGGAGGCGTCGTGCAGCGCCAGGATGCGCTTCTCCAGCTCGTCGGCGAGGTGCGCGCCCCACTGCGGCTGGCCGCGCGAGAAGGCGTTGTGCTCGAGGTCGTGCGTGCTGGAGAGGTAATCGACGCCGGCGACGAGCTGGCCGAAGACCTTCCGGTTGTTCGGAATGCCGCCCACCGACATGCCGCCGAAGTTCACCCCGTGATACCCGCGCTCGCGGCCGATGAGCTTCTGGCGCGTGCCTTCTCCGCGTGCGCGGTGGTAGGCGAGCGCGATCTTGAGCGCGGTGTCCGCGGCCTCCGAGCCGGAGTTGGTAAAGAAGGCCTGCGTGAAGCCCTTGGGCGCATGTCGGATCAGCCGCGCGGCGGCCTCGAACGCCGCCGGATGGCCCATCTGGAACGGCGGCGCGTAGTCCATCGTCGCGGCCTGGTGCTGGATCGCGCGCACGATCTCCTCGCGGCCGTGCCCGGCGTTGACGCACCAGAGGCCGGCGGTGCCGTCGAGGATCTGCCGGCCGTCGGCGGCGGTGTAGTACATGCCCTTCGCCTCGACCAGCAGGCGCGGCGCGGCCTTGAAGCGGCGGTTCGCCGTGAAGGGCATCCAGAACGGAGCGAGATCGAGGGCCTGTTCGAGCCGGGTGGGAGCGTTCATGGCGGCACCGCAGGAGGGGAAAGGTCCAATGGTAGGAGCCTCCCCGGGGTTCCGCAATGCTACAGTCCGGGGGCATGACGCTCCTGCGCCGCCGCCTGCTCGCCCGACCCTGTCCGGAACGCGATGCCGTGTGGCTGATGCTCGCGGTCATCGTGCCGGGGCTCGCGCTCGACAGCGTGGCCGGGTTCGCCCTCCAGGGGCTCATCGGCGCCGTCGCTTGGGTCGCGGCGCTGCTGGCGCTGATCGGCACGCCGACGCCGCTGCGCGTGCGCATGATGGCCTGCCTGGTACTCGCCACGCTGGGCGAGCTCTTTCTCTCGCTGGTGTGGGGCCTGTACGACTATCGCCTGCACAACGTCCCGTTCTTCGTGCCCCCCGGGCACCTGCTGCTGATGCTCGCCGGCATGCAGCTTGCGCGTGCGCGGCTGCCCGAGTCGTTCGTCACCGCGACCGCCGCCCTGGTCGCGGCATGGGCCGCGTACGCGCTGTGGCGCGGCCACTCGACGCTCGACGTCTTCCTCGCCGGCCTGCTGCTGGCCTGCCTTGCCCTGGCGCGCGATCCCGCCGACCGCAGGCTCTATGCGGTGATGCTCTGGCTCGCGCTCGCGCTGGAGCTGTACGGAACGGCCCTCGGCAACTGGGCCTGGCGCCCGGTGGAACCCTGGTTCGGACTCACCAGCGCGAATCCGCCGCTGGCGGCCGGCGCGTTCTACGCGGCGCTCGATGCGCTGTCGCTCGCCGCCGCGCGCATCGCCTGCGGCCGCACATGGCGGCTGCGGCGCGTTCCCGCGTGACGCCGCGCGGCGCGCAAGGCGTGCGTCACACCGGCGCGCATTGCGCGGGGCACCGTCGCTCCGTGGCCACAGGGGGCTCGTCTATAATCCGCGGGTCGTGCGCATCCTCATTTCCAACGACGACGGCTACTTCGCTCCGGGCATCGAGGCGCTCGCGCGTGCGCTCGCCGAAGTGGGCGAGGTCACCGTGGTCGCTCCCGAGCGCGACCGCAGCGGGGCTTCCAACTCGCTGACGCTCGACCGCCCGCTGACGGTGCGCCGCGCGCCGAGCGGGTTCCTGTTCGTGAACGGCACGCCCACCGATTGCGTGCACCTCGCCGTCACCGGCCTGCTGGAGCAGCTGCCCGACATCATCGTGTCGGGCATCAACCACGGCCAGAACATGGGCGACGACACGATCTACTCCGGCACCGTCGCGGCCGCGACCGAAGGCTATCTGCTCGGGCTGCCATCGATCGCGGTCTCGCTCAGCACCCGCGAAGGCCGCCACTTCGCCACCGCGGGGCGCATCGCGCAGGACCTGGTGCGGCGCTTCGCGGCGGGCGCGGCAGCCGAGCCGATGCTCCTGAACGTCAACGTGCCGGACGTGCCCTACGAAGAGCTCGCCGGCATCGAAGTCACGCGGCTGGGCAAGCGCCACAAGGCCGAGGGCGTGGTCAAGACCACCAATCCGCGCGGTCAGACCGTCTACTGGGTGGGTGCCGCAGGCGAGGCGGCCGACGCCGGCCCCGGCACCGATTTCCACGCCGTCACCCAGAATCGCGTGTCCATCACGCCGCTGCAGATGGACCTCACGCACGCGCAGCAGATCGGCGCCGTGCGCAAGTGGCTCGACCTGGCATGAGCGCGGCCGGGCCGCTGCAACGCGCTCGGCCCGGGCGCGCCGCCGCCGCGAGGGCCGTCCGGTGACGAACGCGCCGCAGGCCCGCGGCATCGGCATGACGTCGCAGCGCACGCGCGACCGCATGGTGGCGCGGCTGCGCGAGCAGGGCGTCGCCGACGAGATGGTCCTGGCCGCGATGGGCGCCGTGCCGCGGCACCTCTTCGTCGATCAGGCGCTTGCGAGCCGCGCGTACGAGGATTCGGCGCTGCCCATCGGCTTCGAGCAGACGATTTCGCAGCCCTACGTCGTCGCGCGCATGGCGGAGGCCGCCCGCGCCGGGCGCGAGCTCGGCCGGGTCCTCGAGGTCGGCACCGGCTGCGGCTACCAGGCCGCGGTGCTCGCGCGGCTCGCGCGCGAGGTGTATTCGATCGAGCGGATCCAGCCGCTCGCCGAGAAGGCGCGCGCGAACCTTCGGCCGATGCGCATCTCCAATCTGCGCATGGTGCACGGGGACGGATACAAGGGCTTGCCGGAGGTCGCGCCGTTCGACGCGATCATCGTCGCCGCGGCGGCGCCGCAGGTGCCGCAGGCGTTGCTGGAGCAGATCGGCGTCGGCGGGCGGCTGGTCATGCCGGTCGGCACGACGTCGCAGCATCTGCTGCTCATCGAGCGGACCGCCCAGGGGTACAAGGAAACCCGGCTCGAGGCGGTGCGCTTCGTGCCGTTGCGGCTGGGGAAGACGTGAGCGCGCGACGCGTCGCAGTGCTGCTGGCCGCGTTTGCGCTCGCCGCCTGCGCGAGCCGTCCGCCCGCGCCGGTGGTGGATCGTTCGCCGCCGCCGCGGCCCGCCGCGCCCGCTGCATCGGCGCCGGCGGCGAAGCCGGAAACGCGCGCCGATGACCGCGTGGACACGCATGTGGTGAAACGCGGCGACACGCTCTACAGCATCGCGCTCGACCACGGCATGGATTGGCGCGAGCTGGCGAGCCTCAACGGCATCACCGATCCGGGCAGGCTGCAGGTGGGGCAGACGCTGCGGCTGCGCACCGTGCAGGCCGCGAGCGCCGGCGGTGTGGAGGTGATGCCGATCGGCGGCGCCGCCGGGCCGCAGGCGCGCGCGCTCGGTGGCGATGCGCCGGCCGCGCCCGCCGCCGCCACGCCCGGCGCCGCTGCGTCCGCCGCCCCGCCTGCTGCGCCCAGCAGCGCGCTGCGGACCGAGCCGAAGGCGGTGAAGCTGCCGTATTCGGAGGAGAACCTCGCCGCGGTGTCGCGGCCTGAGCCGGCGCGGGCTGCCGCGAAGCCCGAGGCGCCGCCGGCGGCGGCCAAGCCGGACGCGCCGCCGGTCGCCGTGGCGACGCTGCCCAAGCCCGCGGTGGAACCGGCGAAGCCGCAACCGGAACCGGCGCGGCCGCGAAACGAGAACCTCGAGGACGGCGTCGAATGGAGCTGGCCGGTGAGCGGCAAGCTGATCGCGGGGTTCTCGGATAGCTCCAAGGGGCTGCAGTTCAGCGGGCGCATGGGCGATCCGGTCCATGCGACCGCCGCCGGGGAAGTCGTGTACGTGGGCACCGGCATCCGCGGTCTCGGCAAGCTCGTGGTGATCCGCCACAGCGAGAAGTACCTGTCGGTGTACGGCCACAACCGGGACATCGTGGTGAAGGAGCGGCAGAAGGTCGTGCTCGGCCAGAAGATCGCCGAGATCGGCAACACCGACGCGGATCAGCCCAAGCTCCACTTCGAGATCCGCCGCTTCGGCAAGCCGGTGGATCCGATGCAGTTCCTGCCCGGACGACCGTGACCGACCCGCGCGGCGTCCCGCCCGACGATCCCGACGCGGTCCCCACCGCCGACGCGGCCGGGGAGGACGCGGCGCTGGAAGACCCCGTCTCGGGCGCCGACCTGGACGAGCCGCCGCCGGGCCACGACGAGAGCCCGGACCTCTCCGACGCCACGCAGATCTATCTGCACGAGATCGGCCTGCGCCGCCTGCTCACGCCCGCCGAGGAGCGCGAGCTGGCGCGCGCCGCGGCCCGCGGCGATGCGGTCGCGCGCCGGCGCATGATCGAGCACAACCTGCGCCTCGTGGTGAACGTCGCCAAGCAGTACCTCAACCGCGGCCTGCCGCTGCTCGACCTGGTGGAGGAGGGCAACCTCGGCCTGATGCACGCGCTGGAGAAGTTCGATCCCGAGCGCGGCTTCCGCTTCTCCACCTATGCGACGTGGTGGATCCGCCAGAACGTCGAGCGCGCGATCATGAACCAGTCGCGCACCATCCGCCTGCCGGTGCACGTGCAGAAGGACATCAACGTCATCCTGCGCGCGCGGCGGCACCTCGAGCGGCACGGCGACGCCGATCCGCGCATCGAGGACGTCGCCCATCTCCTCGGCCGCGCGCCCGACGAGGTGCGCCGGGTGCTTGCCCACGGCGAACATCTCGCCTCGCTCGACGCGCCGCTCGACATCGACCCGCTGCTGTCCATCGGCGAGTCGATCGCCGACGACCAGGCCGCGACCCCCGAGGCGCAGCTCGCGGTGCACGAGGTCGAGCGGCTGGTGCACGCCTGGCTCGAGCAGCTCAACGAGCGCCAGCGCACGGTCGTGGCGCAGCGCTTCGGGCTGGACGGGCAGGAGGTCGCGACCCTCGAGACGATTGCCGAGCAGCTCGGCGTGACGCGCGAGCGGGTGCGGCAGATCCAGCTGGAGGCCCTGGCGCAGCTGAGACGACTGCTCAAGCGCAGCGGGCTCTCGCGCGAAGCGCTGCTCTGAGGGTCGCTACGCCGAGCCGGCGAGACGCGCGAGCGCGTCGCCGGTGACGCGGAAGAGCCGCCACTCGCCCATCTCGGTGGCGCCCAGGCCCTTGTAGAAGTCGATCGCGGGCGTGTTCCAGTCGAGCGCCATCCACTCGAAGCGGCCCGCGCCGCGCGCGTGCGCGATGCGTGCGACGGCGACGAGCAGGGCCTTGCCGAAGCCGCGCCCGCGATGCTCGGGCCGCACGAACAGATCCTCGAGATAGACCCCGCGGCGGCCGAGGAAGGTCGAGTAGTTCTCGAAGAAGACCGCGAAGCCCGCGGGCGTCTCGCCGTCCCACGCGACCAGCGCCTCGATCACCGGCCGTTCGCCGAAGAGCTCGCGTTCGAGCGACGCCGCGTCGGCGTGCATGAGGTGGGTGAGCCGCTCGTAGTCGGCGAGCGCGCGGATGAGCGCGACCAGGTGCGGCACGTCGGCGCGCGTGGCGGGGCGGATGTCGACGGTGGCGGTCATGGGCGGCCGCGGGCGGCGTGGATCGCCTGCGCGAGCTCCAGCACGGAGATCGCGTAGAAGCTCGAGCGGTTGTAGCGGGTGATGACGTAGAAATTGTCGAAGCCCACCCAGAAGACGGAGTCGGCGTCGGTCGAGTCGAGCTCGACCAGCACGCTCGGTTGCGTGTCGTCGATGCCCGCCGCGAACGCGACCTGCGCCAGGCGCAGCTCGGCCGCCGTGCGCGTCGTCTCCACGCGGCCGTCGGCCAGCGCGCGCGCATCGGCCGACTGCAGCATGGCCGGCACTGCGATCGGCCCGCCGGCCTGCCAGCCGTGCGCGACGAGGAAGTTCGCGACGCTGCCGATGGCATCCACCGCGCTGCCGCGCAGGTCGCGGCGGCCGTCGCCGTCGAAGTCGACCGCATAGCGGCGGTAGCTTCCCGGCATGAACTGCGGCAGTCCCACCGCGCCGGCGAACGAGCCGCGGAAGGCGAGCGCGTCGCCGGACAGCTCGCGCGCGAGGAGCAGGAACTCCTCGAGCTCGCCGCGGAAGAACTCGGCGCGGCGCGGGTAGTCGAAGGCGAGCGTCGTCAGCGCATCGGCCACGCGGAACTCGCCCATCACCCGGCCGTACTCGGTCTCCACGCCGATGATCGCGACGACGATCTGCGGCGGGATGCCGTGCTGCTGCGACGCGCGTTCGAGCGCCGCCTCGTGGCGCTGCCAGAAGGCGACGCCGCCCTCGATGCGCGCGGGCGTGATGAACCGCGCCCGGTATTGCTGCCACGACCGCGCACCCTTCACCTGCGGGGTCATGGCGCGGATGATCGCGGGCTGATGGCGCACGCGCTCGAAGAACCGGTCGAGTTCCTTCCGGGGCAGCGCGTGGCGCTCCACCATTTCCGTCACGAAGGCCTGCACGTCGGGCCGTGCCGCGTAGCCGGAGGGCGGCGCCGCCGACCGCGCGGACGCCTGGGCGGCGGATTGGGCGGCGGCGGCGCCGCAGGCAACCGTCAGCACCGCCGCCGCCAGGGCGCGCAGCAGACTGCGGATCACGGTTGGAACGCTCGCACGCGCTGGCGCAGCGTCTGCAGCAGCGCCTTGTCGGGCGCAGGACCGTAGCGCAGATCGAGATAGAGATCGCGGATCGAAGCGACGTCGCCGGCGCGTGCCGGGAACGCGCTCGCCGCGCGCCGCGCGTACTCGAGCGGTCCCTCCGCCGGACGCCGCGCGATGCCGCGGCGCGCGAGCTTGCGGCAGAAGCGCTGCCACTCGGCCTGCGCCGGATCGGTGGCGGGGCCGCGGCGGAGCATGGTGAACGCGACCACCGCAAGGGCGGCCGCCACCATCCAGAAGAGCCAGGTCGTCATCTGCTTCCAGTCCGGGGAACGCATGCCGAGGCGCGTGAGCATCTCGCGCTGGCGGTCCGGATCGTAACCGAGGATCCACTGGTTCCAGTAGTTGTTGA
>CAZKHE010000165.1:0-8480 GCA_964552535.1 uncultured Enterobacteriaceae bacterium
TCTCGAGATCCATCCACGCGGCGAGGCGCTTGGCCTTGTCGCGGGAGAGGCGGGTTTCGCCGTAGCCGTCCTCGAGCGCTTCGATGGCGACGGCCACGAAGTCGCCCGGCTTCGCCTCGACCTCGCCGCGGTCGTTCCGGAATTCCTCGATGGGAACGAACGACTCGGACTTGAGGCCGGCGTTGACGACGACGAAGTTCTGATCGACGCGCACCACTTCCGCGGTGATGACTTCGCCGATGCGCATTTCCTTGCGGTTGAGGCTCTCTTCGAAGAGCGCGGCGAAGTTCTCGACGGCGGGAGCGACCGGTGCGGTGGAAAGATTGGACATGAAGTAGGGGACCTGCTCGTTGGCCCGTACGACGGGTACGGGGCGGGTTGCAAAAAAGTCCGACGCCTTGCCTGCGTCCGGACCACCTAGGAGCGAACCGCGAGCGCTGCTGCCCACCCCACCACCCGATCGACCGCCTGGTCGATCGTAAGCCCGGTGGTGTCGAGGAGCCGGGCATCGGGCGTCGCCTTCAACGGCGCCACCGCACGCTCGGCATCGCGGGCATCGCGCTCTGCAAGATCGCGCAAAAGAATCGGGATGCTAACAGAGATACCCTTTTCCATCAACTGTTTATGCCGGCGCTCCGCGCGGGCCTCGACGCTCGCCGTCAGGAACACCTTCAGCGGCGCGTCGGGAAACACCACCGAGCCCATGTCTCGGCCGTCCGCAACCAGGCCCGGCGGCATCCGGAAGCGACGCTGCCGGTCCAGCAAGGCATCGCGCACGGCGGGAATCGCCGCCACGCGCGACGCGCCGGTACCCGCCTCCTCGGTGCGGATGGCATCGGTCACGTCGTCGCCCTCCAGCCGCACCCGCTCGCCTTCGAAGGCCACCTCGAGCGCCACTGCCAGCCGGGCCACGTCCGGCGCATCGTCGAAGGCGATACCGTGCCGCGAGGCGGACACCGCCACCAGCCGGTACAGCGCGCCGCTATCCAGGTAATGGAACCCGAGCCGGGCGGCCACGCGCTGCGCCACCGTGCCCTTGCCGGATCCCGCGGGTCCATCGATGGCGATGACCGGCACCCCGCTCATCCGGCGATGCCCTGGAACGCGGTGAAGTAGTCCGGGAAGGTCTTTGCGACGCACCCCGGATCATTGATGCGCACGGTGACGCCGTCCAGTGCCGCGAGCGAGAAGCACATCGCCATGCGGTGATCGTCGTAGGTTTCGATCGCGGCGGGCTGCAGCCGGGCCGGCGGGGTCACGGCGATGAAGTCGGCGCCCTCCTCCACCTGCGCGCCAAGCTTGCGCAGCTCCGCCGCCATCGCGGCGATGCGGTCCGTTTCCTTCACCCGCCAGCTCGCGATGTTGCGGAGCACCGAGCGGCCCTGCGCGAAGAGCGCGGCAACGGCAAGCGTCATCGCGGCGTCGGGGATGTGATTGAGATCGAGGTCGAAGGCACGCAGCGGGCGCCGCCCGGGATTGACGGCCTCGATCCAGTTCGGGCCCATGGTGATCGTCGCGCCCATCGCCGTGAGCGCATCGGCGAAGCGGACGTCGCCCTGGACGCTGTCGCGCCCCACGCCCTCGACGCGCACCGGGCCGCCCGCGATCGCCCCCGCGGCGAGGAAATAGGACGCCGACGAGGCGTCGCCCTCGACGAACACCTCCCCGGGGCTGGCGTAGCGCGCCCCCGCCGGAATGACGAAGCCGTCCGCGCCGTCTCGCTCCACCGCGATCCCGAAGCGCGCCAGCGTCGCCAGCGTGATCTCGACGTACGGCCGCGAGATCAGCTCGCCCTCCACGCGGACGACGGTCCGTTCGCCGCTGAGCGGGAGCGCCATCAGCAGCGCGGTCAGAAACTGGCTCGACACGTCGCCGCGCACGCGCACCTCGCCCGCGGCACGGACCCGCGCTGGATGGATGGCGAGCGGCGGGTAGCCGTCGCTGCCGAGATAGTCCACGGCGGCACCGAGCCGGCGCAGCGCATCGACGAGGTCGCGGATCGGCCGCTCGTGCATGCGCGGCACGCCGGACAGCCGGTACTCGCCGCCCGCCATCGCGAGGACCGCCGTCAGGGGCCGGAACGCCGTCCCCGCGTTGCCGAGGAAGAGCTCCGCGGACTTGACCGGCGGCACGCCGGCGGCGCCGTGCACGATCACGGTTCCCGCGTCCAGGCGCTCCACCTTCACGCCGAGTGCCTCGAGCGCCGTCAGCATGACGCGGGTGTCGTCCGAGTCGAGGAGGTCGCGCACCCGCGTGCGGCCCTCCGCGAGCGCGGCCAGCAGCAGGATCCGGTTGGAGAGGCTCTTCGAGCCGGGCATGCGCACGGTGCCCGCCACGCGTGCGATCGGCCCCAGGTCGAGGTGCGTCATTTGCGTCCGGCGATCCAGCGGTCCCGCGCCTCGCGCGCCCGGGCGAACACCGCCTCGAGGGCCGCGCCGTCACCCGCATCGACGAGGGCCTGCAGGCGGTCGAGCGACGCGCGGTAGCGCTCCAGCTGCCGTCCCAGCTCCACCCGATTCGCGATGCAGATGTCGCGCCACATCTCGGGATGGCTCGATGCGATGCGCGTGAAATCGCGGAAGCCGCTCGCGGCGTACTCGAAGAACGTCGCCGCCTCGGGCTGCGAGGCGACCTCGTGCACGAGCGCATACGCGAGCAGGTGCGGCAGGTGGCTCACGGTGGCAAAGACCGCGTCGTGGGTCCCGGCCGGCATCTCGCGCACGTCGGCCCCGCACGCTTCCCAGAGCCGGCGGACCAGCCGCGCGGCTTCCGGAGCGGTCTCCGCCACGGGGGTGAGCACCGTCTTCCGGCCCTCGAAGAGATCGTCGCGGGCCGCCTCCGGGCCGCTCTTCTCCGCCCCCGCGATGGGATGCCCCGGCACGAAACGCGGGAACGCCTCGCCCAGCACCGCACGGGCCGCAGCGATCACGTCGCTCTTCGTGCTCCCGGCATCGGTGAGGATGGTCGCGGGCCCGAGGTGCGGCGCGATGCGCGCCAGCGCCGCATGCGTCGCGCCGACCGGCATCGCGAGCATGACGACATCGGCTCCGCGGAGCGCCTCGCCCGGATCGTCGTGCGCAGCGTCGATCAGGCCGAGCGACCGCGCGCGCGCCAGCGCGTCGCGCGTCCGGCCGAGCCCCACCACCTCGCGCACCGCGCCCGCGCGACGCAGCCCGGCAGCGAAGGAGCCGCCGATCAGCCCGACGCCGACGACGGCGAGCTTGCCGATCACGAAGCGAGCGACGCGGCCAGCGCCGCGAGGAAGCGTTCGTTCTCCTCGGGAAGGCCGATGGTGACGCGCAGGTGGTCCGGCATGCCGTAGCCGCCCACCGGTCGCACGATCACGCCTTGCCGCAGCAGCTTCTGGTACACCACGCCCGCCTGTGCCTCGCCGCCCTTGCGCGGGATCTGCACCGCGACGAAGTTGGCGTACGACGGGATCCACGCGAGCCCGAGCTTCGCGAAGCCGGCGGTGAGCTGCTTCATCCCCGCCGTGTTGAGCGCGTAGCTGCGGTCGACGAACGCCTGATCGGCGAGTGCGGCGACCGCGGCGTCGAGCGCGAGATTGTTGACGTTGAACGGCTGGCGCACGCGATTCAGCAGCGCGGCGATCTCGGGGTGGCACACGGCGTAGCCCACGCGCAGCCCGGCGAGGCCGTACGCCTTGGAGAAGGTCCGCGTGACGACGAGATTCGGGAAGCGCTGCACCCAGGCCACGCTCGGGCAGCGCAGCTCGGGGGCAAGGTACTCGTTGTAGGCCTCGTCGAGCACCACGACGACGTTCGCCGGCACCCGCGCGAGGAAGGCCTCCAGCGCGCCGGCGTCGAGCATCGTACCGGTCGGGTTGTTCGGGTTCGCGACGAAGACGACGTAGGTGTCGCGGTCGATCGCGGCGCGCATCGCGTCGAGGTCGTGCCCGTACTGCCTGGCCGGAACGACGATGCTGCGCGCCCCGCGCGCCTGCGTGGCCAGCGGATAGACCGCGAACGCGTGCTGGGAGAACACGGCCGCGCGGCCGGGCGCGAGGAAGGCCCCGGCCACGAGCTCGAGCACGTCGTTCGAGCCGTTGCCCAGGACGATCTGGTCGAGTCCCACGCCGAGTCGCTCCGACAGCGCGTGCGTGAGCGCGTAGCCGTCGGGGTAGCGCATGAGCTCGGGAATCGCGCGCTGGATCGCCTCCTGCGCCTTCGGCGAGAGGCCCATCGGGTTCTCGTTGGAGGCGAGCTTCACGATCGACTTCTCGTCGAGACCCATCTCCCGGGCGAGCTCGGTGATCGGCTTGCCGGGCTGGTACGGCGCGATCGCGCGGATGTACGAGGGCGACCGCTCGCACAGGTCGGCGAGCACGTTCTGGGTGCTGGGCTGGGCGCTCATGGTCCCTTCTTCCTATTCGGGCGTGGCGTGCGGATACGAGCCGAGGATCTTCAGGAACGGCGCGAGGCCGCGCAGCTCGGCGAGCGCCGCGGCGGTGGGCGCGTCGTCCTGGTGACCCACGAGATCGACGTAGAACATGTACTCCCACTTGCCCATGCGCGCCGGGCGCGATTCGATGCGGCTCATGCTCACCCCGTGCTTGGCGAGCGGGGTCAGCAGCGCATGCACCGCCCCGGGGCGGTTCGGCGCGGACATGACCAGCGACGTGACGTCGCGGCCGGTCGGGCCCGGCGCCTGGTTGCCGAGCACGAGGAAGCGGGTCATGTTGTTCGGCTGATCCTCGACGTTCTCGGCGAGGATGGCGAGGCCGTAGCGCTCCGCGGCGATCGCCGGCCCGAGGGCGCCGGCCCCCGGCTCCGCCGCCGCGCGGCGCGCTGCCTCGGCATTGGAGGCGACCGCCTCGCGCGCGGCGTGCGGCACGGTGCGCGCGAGCCAGCCCTGGCACTGCGCCAGCGACTGCGCGTGCGAGTACACGATGCGCACCTCCGCCGGCGATTTCTCCTTGGTCATGAAGTTCTGGTGCACGCGCAGCACCACTTCGCCCACGATCGTGAGCGGCGTGGCCAGCAGCAGGTCCAGCGTGCGGCCGACCGCGCCCTCGGTGGAGTTCTCCACCGGCACCACCGCGTAGTGCACCGCGCCGGTCTCGGCCTGGCGGAACACTTCGTCGATGGTGGCGCAAGCGCGCGCCTCGACGCCCCCGCCGAACTGCTTGAGCAGCGCCATCTCGCTGAAGGTGCCCGCGGGGCCCAGATAACTCACCGCCAGCGGCTGCTCGAGCGCGCGGCACGCGGACATGATCTCGACGTAGATGCGCGCGAATGCCTCGTTCGGCAGCGGACCGGGATTCGCCGCGCGCACCTTCTCCAGCACCTGCGCCTCGCGCTCGGGACGGTAGATGGGGCCGTCGCCCTTGAGCGCACCGATGGCGCGCGCGTGGCCGGCCCGTTCGGAGATGAGCCGGACGATCTCGCGATCCAGCGCGTCGATGGCGGCCCGGCGCGCCGAGAGATCCTCGCTCATTGCGCAGGCGAAGCGTCGGCCGGCAGGTCGCGGACCGCGAGGACCCCGTCGATGCTCTCCAGCGCCGCGACGACTTCCGCACTCGCCGGGCTGTCGATGTCCACCAGGGTATAGGCCATCTCTCCCCTCGACTTGTTCAGCATGTTGTGGATGTTGAGCCCCGCCTGGGCCATGGTCGTGGAGATCTGTCCGAGCATGTTGGGCACGTTCGCGTTCGCGATGCCGATGCGGTACGGCGACTCGCGCGCCATCACCACGTCGGGGAAGTTGACCGCGTTCCGGATGTTGCCGTGCTCGAGATAATCGCGCACCTGATCCACCACCATTACGGCGCTGTTGTCCTCGGCCTCGCGGGTGGAGGCGCCCAGATGCGGGAGCGCGATCACGCCCGGCGCGTCGCGCAGCGTCGCCGTCGGGAAATCGGTGACGTAGGCACGCAGCTTGTGCGCGGTCAGCGCGGCGGCGACGGCCTCCTCCTCCACGATGCCTTCGCGGGAGAAGTTGAGCAGGATGAGCCCCGCGCGCGCCGTGGCGAGCCGCGCCGCGTTCACCAGATGGCGCGTCCCCTCGGTGAGCGGGACGTGCAGCGAGACGAAGTGGCTGAGGCGCAGCACCTCCTCGATCGAGCCGGCGCGCTTCACCTGCGCCGGCAGACCCCAGGCCGCATCGACCGTGATCTCCGGGTCGTAGCCCAGCACGTCCATGCCGAGCCGGATGGCCGCCTCGGCCACGAGACGGCCGATGCGCCCGAGGCCGATCACGCCGAGCGTGTGATGCGGCAGTTCGAAGCCGGCGAACGCCTTCTTGCCGTCCTCGATGCGCTTGGACAGCACGCCGCCGTCGCCGTCGAGGCCCTGCACGAACCCGAGGGCGGCCGGAATGTTGCGCGCCGCCATGAGCATGCCGCAGAGCACCAGTTCCTTCACCGCGTTCGCGTTGGCGCCGGGAGCGTTGAACACCGGGACGCCCCGTGCGCTCATCTGCTTCACGGGGATGTTGTTGGTCCCCGCACCCGCGCGGCCGATGGCGAGGACGCTGTCGGGCAGCGTCATCGCGTGCATGTCGGCCGATCGAACGAGGATCGCGTGCGGCCGGGCGATGTCCTTGCCGCACCGATACCGCTCGGGCGGAAGGCGCTTGAGCCCGGTCGGGGCGATGGCGTTGAGGACGAGGATCTCGTAGGCGGGCACCGGGGGCTCCCTCAGCCGTGCTGCGCTTCGAATTCCTTCATGTACTCGACCAGCGTGCGCACGCCCTCGATCGGCATGGCGTTGTAGATCGAGGCCCGCATGCCGCCCACCGACCGGTGGCCCTTGAGCTGCACCATGCCGCGCGCCTTCGCGCCCTTCAGGAACGCCTCGTCCAGCGACGCGTCGCGCAGCGTGAAGGGGATGTTCATGCGCGAGCGGTCCTGCGCGCGCACCGGGCTCGCGAACAGCGACGAATCGGCGAGATACCGGTAGATGAGCTCGGACTTCTCGACGTTGCGACGCTCGATCGCCGCCAGACCGCCCTGCGCCTTGAGCCACTTGAACACCAGCCCCGCGACGTAGATCGCGTACGTGGGCGGCGTGTTCGACATGGACTGCGCGTCGGCGTGGACCTTGTAGTCGAGCATGCTCGGCGTGCCGGCGGGCGCGTGGCCGACCAGGTCCTCGCGCACGATGACGATGGTGAGGCCCGCGGGGCCGATGTTCTTCTGGGCGCCGGCGTAGATCAGGCCGTACCGGGAGACGTCGAGCGGGCGCGACAGGATGTGCGAAGACATGTCCGCGACGACGGGCACGTCGCCGGTGTCGGGGACGAAGTGGTACTCCACGCCGCCGATGGTCTCGTTGGTGCACAGGTGCACGTACGCGGCGTCCGGATCGAGCTTCCACGACGAAGGGTCCGGCACGTACGTGAAGTTCGCGTCCTCCGCGGAGGCGGCGACGTTCACCTGGCAGAAGGCCTTCGCCTCCTTGATCGCCTTCTTGGACCATTCCCCGGTGTGCACGTAGTCGGCCGACCGCTTCCCGCGCAGCAGGTTGATCGGCACCATCGAGAACTGCAGCGTGGCGCCGCCCTGCAGGAACAGCACCTTGTAGTTCGCGGGGATGGCGAGCAGCTCGCGCAGCAGCGCTTCGGCCTCCTCGGCGATGGCGATGAACTCCTTGCCGCGGTGGCTCATCTCCATCACGCTCATGCCCGACCCGTGCCAGTCGAGCATCTCCTCGGCCGCCTGCCGCAGCACCGGCTCCGGGAGCACCGCCGGCCCCGCACTGAAGTTGTACACCCGCGTCATGCTTCGCCTGCCTCCGTGTCCTGCCCGTTCCCCTCGGCCGCCCCGAGATCGGGATCGTGCCCGCTGCCGCCGCCGTTCCCGTTGGCCTCCTCGGGCTCGGCGATCTTCTCGATGCCTGCAAGCGTCGTGCCTTGGTCGAGGCTGATGAGGCTGACTCCCTGTGTCGAGCGGCCCATCTCGCGAATCTGGTTGACCTTGGTGCGGATCAGCACACCGCCGGTCGAGACGAGCATCAGTTCGTCGGAGTCCTCCACCAGCAGCGCCGCCACCAGCTTGCCGTTGCGCTCGCTGGTCTGGATGGCGATCATCCCCTGCGTGCCGCGCCCGTGGCGGGTGTACTCGGAGATCGGCGTGCGCTTGCCGTAACCGTTCTCGGTCGCAGTGAGCACCGTGCGCGTCTCGTCGTCGGCCACCAGCATCGACACGACGTGCTGGTCGTCGCCGAGCCGCATGCCGCGCACGCCGCGGGCGGCGCGGCCCATCGGACGAACGTCCTCCTCCTCGAAGCGCACCGCCTTGCCGGCGTCGGAGAAGAGCATCACGTCGTGGCGGCCGTCGGTGATCGCGGCGCCGATGAGGAAGTCGCCCGGCTCCAGGTCCACCGCGATGATGCCCTTCTTCATCGGCCGGGAGAATTCGGACAGCGGCGTCTTCTTGACGGTGCCGTTCGCGGTCGCCATGAACACGTAGTGCGCGTCGTCGAAGCCCTGCACCGGCAGCACCGCGTTGATGCGCTCGC
>CAZKHE010000166.1:0-8328 GCA_964552535.1 uncultured Enterobacteriaceae bacterium
GCGCCGCGCAGCGCGGCGGCCAGGCGAAGGAGAACACGCTGCGGGTCGACACCGAGCGCTTCGACCAGATCCTGAATCTCTCCGGCGAGATCGGTCTCACCACCAACCGCCTCGCGTGCCTGAAGGCGGGGCTCTCGCAGCGGGCCAAGGACGATCCGCGCGCACGGGCGCTGGAGGAGACGATCGACGAGCTCGACATGCTGGTCGGCGACCTGCAGAACGCGGTGATGAAGGCGCGCATGCAGCCGGTCGGCCGCGTCTTCCAGAAGTACATCCGCCAGGCGCGCGACCTCGCGCGGAGCCTCGGCAAGGACGTCGAGCTCGCCCTCGAGGGCGAGGACACCGAGGTGGACAAGACCATCCTCGACGAGCTCAACGATCCGCTCGTGCATCTCGTCCGCAACGCCGTGGACCACGGCGTGGAGACGCGCGAGGAGCGCGCCGCGGCCGGCAAGCCCGCGAAGAGCGTCGTGCGCCTCGCCGCGCGGCAGACCGGCGACCACATCGTGATCGAGATCGTGGACGACGGCCGCGGGATGCGGCCCGACGTGCTGCGCGCCAAGGCGGTGGAGAAGGGCCTGATGCCGGCGGAGGAGGCCGCGCTCCTCGACGACCGTCAGGCGCTGCAGCTCATCTTCCTGCCGGGCTTCTCCACCAAGAGCGCGGTCACCGACGTCTCCGGACGCGGCGTGGGCATGGACGTGGTGAAGACGAACATCCAGCGCCTCAAGGGCCGCATCGACATGCACTCCGAGCCGGGCAAGGGCACGCGCCTCACCATCCGCCTGCCGCTCACGCTCGCCATCCTGCCGGTGCTGATGCTCAAGGCCGGCGGCCAGGCCTACGCGGTGCCGCTCGGCGCCGTGCGCGAGATCGTGGAGCTGCCCGCTGCGTCCATCCAGCACGTCTCCGGCGCGCCGCACGTGGTCGTGCGCGGCGAGGTGCTGCCGGTGCTCGCGCTGGTCGACGCGCTCGGCCGCACGGCGGACGCGCTTCCGCCACTCGGCGTGGTCGTCCATCTCCACGACCAGGCGCTCGTCCTCGCCGTGGACGTGATGCTCGGCCAGGACGAAGTGATGGTGAAGCCGGTCGAGGGCGTGAAGCCCAAGGGCGTGTCCGGCGCCACGATTTCCGGCCAGGGCGAGCTCGTGCTCGTGCTCGAGCTGCACGAGCTGCTCGCCGGACGTTTCGAAGCGGCGGGCGCCGTGCGCCTCGCCGCCTGATCCTGAACCAGCACCACCGGAGCACACTGCCATGCGCAACGCCACCCTCCGCCAGAAACTCGTCGGACTGGGCCTCGTGCTCGCGGCGATCCTCGCCAGCCTCGGCGTCGTCGGCGGCCTCATGCTCACGCGACAGGACGCCCGCCAGGCCGAGCTGGCCGCGCTCGAGCAGCGCGCCGTGGCCGCCATTCGCCACGCCGACCGGGCGTTCGGCGCCTACCAGCGCCAGTTCGCCGAGTTCAAGAACCTGCTGCTGCGCGGGCAGGATGCGGCCGATCTCGCGCGCCACCGCAAGGCCTTCGAGGACGAGGCGAAAGCGGTAGCCGCCGAGCTGCGCGAGGTCGCGGCGCGCAGCGAGGCGGTCGGCGTACCCGCCGCGCGCCTCGATGCACTCGCCGCGGAGCACCGCGCGCTGACCGAACGCTACCGCGAGGCGCTCAAGGAGTACGACCCGATCAACCCCCTGTCGACCGCCTCGGTGGTCGACCGCATGGTGCGCGGCGCCGACGCCAAGCTCGCGGGCGAGCTCCAGGAGGCGGAAGCCGCGATCGAGCGCGGGCTCGCCGCGGCCGCGCAGCGGGTGACGGCCGAAGGCGAGTCCGCCTACCGCCTCGCGCTCGGCCTGATGGCCCTCGTCACCGTCGCCGGACTCGCGGTGTTCGTGGCGGCGTTCACGCTGATCGCGCGCAGCATCCTCCGCGATCTGGGCGGCGATCCGGCCGCACTCGCGGCGGCTGCCCAACGCATCGCCGCGGGCGACCTCGCGACCGAGATTCCCCTCGCCGCGGGCGACACCGCCAGCCTCGCGGCGAGCTTCGCGGCCATGCAGCGGCGCCTGCGCGATCTGATCGGCGAGCTCAGCTCGAGCTCGGTCGCCATCGCCGCGGCCGCGGCCGAGCTCTCCGCCTCGTCGTCGCAGATCTCCGCCGGGGCGGATCACGGCAGCGAGGCGACCTCCTCGATGGCCGCTTCGGTCGAGCAGCTCACCGTCTCCATCGACCAGGTCGCGCAGCATGCCGCCGAGGCGCTGCGCATGTCGCGCGAGTCGGGCGACCTCTCCAACCAGGGCGCCGAAGTGGTGGGCCGCACGGCCGCCGAGATGCGCGACATCGCCCAGTCGGCGCAGGAGCTGGTGGGCATCATCAGCCAGCTCGGCGAACGCTCGGCGCAGATCTCGCGCGTCGTCACCGTCATCCAGGACATCGCCAACCAGACCAACCTGCTCGCGCTCAACGCGGCCATCGAGGCGGCGCGCGCCGGCGAGCAGGGCCGCGGCTTCTCGGTGGTGGCCGACGAGGTGCGCAAGCTCGCCGAGCGCACCTCGGCCTCGACCCTCGAGATCGTCCAGACCATCGAGGCGATGCAGAGCGGCACGCATCGCGCCGTGGAGTACATGGAGACCTGGGGCGGGCGCGTGTCGCAGGGCGTGGACAGCGCGCGCAGCGCCGGCGAATGCATGGGCACCGTCCAGCACGGCGCGGTCGAGGTCGTCCGGGTGGTGAACGACATCTCCAGCGCGCTCACCGAGCAGTCCACCGCCAGCAGCCAGATCGCGCAGAGCGTGGAGCGCATCGCGCAGATGTCGGACGAGAGCGCCGCCGCGGTCAAGGCGGTCGCGACGGCGGCGCAGAGCCTCGACGCGCTCGCCGCCACCCTGTCGCGCATGGTGCAGTCGTTCCGCACCTCGCCCGCGGCCTGATCCGCCCTCACACGCACCGGGAACACGACCATGCTCCGTCGCTTTCGAGGGTTGTCGCTCGCCTGGCAGGTGCTGGGCATCACCGCCGCCGTCTGCGTGACGGTCACCGCCGCGTACATGGCGGTCTTCAGCGCCTACTCCGAGCGCGCGGCGCTCGCCCAGGCCGAGGCCGCCCTGCGTACCCAGGTCGGCCTGGTGCGCGGCACGCTCGACCTCGCATACGAGAACGGCCGGGCGCGGGCCGAGCGGCAGGTCGATCTCTTCATCCGCCTCGAGCAGGGCGTCCCGAAGCCGGACGGCAGCTCCGCGACGCTGGGCGCGACGCCGGCGGTGCCGACCCTGCGGCTGCGGGACCAGGTGGTGAACGGCAGCACGCGCGCGCTCGAGGAGCTGCGCGCGCTCACCGGCGCCGAGGCCGCCGTCATCGTGCGCAAGGACGACCGCTTCGTGCGTGCCGCCACGCTGCTGAAGGACGCGAACGGCCAGCCGCTGCACGGCTCCGTGCTGCCGGCGACCGACGTCATCGCGCGCGCCCTCGCCGCGGGCAAGCCCGCCACCGAGATGGTGGTGCGCAACGGCCGCCAGTATGCGATTCACGTGCGGCCGCTCGTGGACGAGAGCGGACGCGTGTACGGCGGTCTGACCGCGCGCATCGATCTCTCCCGCGAAGTGGAGGCGCTCGCCGGCGCGCTTGCCCGCACGCCGGTCGGGGCCACGGGCTACGCATGGGTGCTGGCCCCCGGCGCGAACGCCGATGCCGGGCGCTTCGTGATCCATCCCCGCCACGCCGGACGCACCACCGCCGAGGCGCTCGCGCCGGCCGAGCGGGCGCAGCTCGCGGCGATGCTCGAGTCGCCCGCGGGCGCGCATCGCGGCGAGTGGCCCGCCTTCGGCGGCGGGGAGTGGCTGCAGGTCTACCAGCGCGTGCCCGGCTGGGACTGGGTGCTCGCGGCCGGCGCGCCGACCGCGGAGTTCGTCGCCGCCTCGCGCGGCGTGCGCAACGTGCTCATCGCACTGTCGCTCGCGGCCACGCTCGTCACCGTGCTGCTGCTCCACCTCACCCTGGCGGCGCGGCTGCGGCCGATCGGCACGGTGCTCGGCGCCGTGGACCGGATCGGCGCGGGCGACCTCGCGCACGCCGTGCCGGCCGGCCCGGCGGACAGCGCCAACGAAGTCGACCGCCTGGCGCGCTCGCTCGACCAGACGCGGCAGAACATCGGCGCGCTGGTGGGCAACGTGATCGCGGCCGGCGAATCGGTGAGCGTCGCGTCGCGCCAGATGGCCGACGCGGTGGACAGCATCAGCACCGGCTCCGCGCGCCAGAGCGATGCCGCGGCGTCGGTGGCTGCCGCGGTCGAGGAGCTGGCCGTCAGCATCTCGCACATCGCCGACAGCACCGCCGAGGCGGCGCAGGGCGCCGCGGCGACCCAGTCGGCGGCGATGCACGGCAAGGCGGTGATGACCCGCGCCGGCGAGGAGATGGCACGCGTGGCCGGGACGCTCCGCAGCGCCGCCGACCAGGTGCTGGCGCTCGGGGAGTCCTCGCAGCAGATCTCGCGCATCGTGCAGGTGATCCAGGACATCGCGAGCCAGACCAACCTGCTCGCGCTCAATGCCGCGATCGAGGCGGCCCGCGCCGGCGAGCAGGGCCGCGGCTTCGCCGTGGTGGCGGACCAGGTGCGGGTGCTGGCCGAGCGCACCACCGGCTCGACCGAGGAGATCGCGCGCATGATCGCCGCGGTGCAGGAGCGGACGGTGACCGCGGCGCGCGGCATCGAAGCGGTCAACGAGGAGATGGCGCACGGTCTCGACCTCACCCGCGAAGCGGGCGACGCGCTCGACGCGATCCGCCGCCACGTCGAGGAGACGGTGCGCGTGGTACAGAGCATCGCCGCCGCGACGCGGGAGCAGAAGACCGCCGGCGACGACATCGCCGCGCGGATCGAGGAGATCGCGCACGCGGCGGAGCAGAACGCCACGACGCTGCAGCAGAACCGCGAGGCGGCGAACGAGCTCCTGTCGCTCGCCGGCGAGCTGCACAGCCGGGTGGGGCGGTTCAGGGTGGCTTGAGCGCCGGACCCCGCCGCCCCGCCGTTGCGTGCGCGGGGCCGAGCGGACCCGGCCGGGCACGCCCGCCCATCCCTCCGGATTGGAGCGGAATTCCCGGCCTCATCAAGCGATTGAGCGCCGGCCCGGCGCGGAAGAATGACGGCGTAAAACCCGCTCTCCGCGCCCATGGCCGACGACACCGAACAGGACCAACGCACGCTGCCGCCCACCCCGCGGCGCCTCGAGCAGGCGCGTGAGGAGGGCCAGGTCGCACGCTCCCGCGAGCTCGCGGGCGCGGCGTCCGTCGCCGCGGCGGCCGGCGTCGTGTACGCCTTCGGACCCGCTGCCGTCGCCGCGTGCGAACGTCTGCTCGAGCGCGGCCTCGCATTCCGCCGCGACGACGCGATGTCCGCCGCCGCGTTGTCGGAGCGCTTCGGCGGGCTGATCGTGGACGGTACGGTCCTGCTGCTCCCGCTGATGATCGCCGTGTCGCTCGCGGCGCTCGGCGCGTCGCTCGCCCTCGGCGGCTGGCTCCTCTCCACCAAGGCGGTGAGCCCCGACCCCGGGCGCCTCTCGCCGCTGCGCGGCCTCGGCATGATCTTCTCGAAGCGCGGCCTGGCCGAGCTCGGCAAGGCGCTGCTCAAGGCGGTCGTCGTGTCCGCGGTGGCCGCGGCCTTCCTGTGGCACGTGCGCGACACGCTCGCCACGATGGGCGCGCTCGGCACCCGCGAGGGCCTCGCCGTGGTCGGCGCGCTCGGCCAGCAGGCGCTGCTGTGGCTGGCGGGCGCGCTGGCGCTCATCGCGGTGGCGGACGTCCCGCTCGCGCTGTGGCAGCACCATCACCAGCTGCGCATGACCCCGGAGGAGTACCGCCGCGAGCTGCGCGAGTCGGAGGGCGATCCCCAGCTCAAGGCACGGATCCGCAGCCTGCAGCGCGAGGCGGCGAGGAAACGCATGATGGCCGAGGTGCCGAAGGCCGACGTCGTCGTGACCAACCCGACGCACTACTCGGTCGCGCTCGCGTACCGCGAAGGGCGCAGCGCCGCGCCGTGCGTGGTGGCGAAGGGGCAGGGCCACGTGGCGCAGCGCATCCGCGAGCTCGGCGCCGCGCACGGCGTGCCGCGCCTGGAAGCGCCGCCGCTCGCCCGCGCGCTGTACTTCTCGACCGAGATCGGCGACGACATCCCGGTGGCGCTGTACGACGCCGTCGCGCAGGTCCTCGCGTGGGTGTACCAGGTGCGCCGCTGGCGGACGGCCGGCGGCGCGGTCCCCGCCGAGCCGCGTGACCTGCCGGTGCCCGCCGGCATGGACAAGGGCGGGGCCGCCGCGTGAACGCGCTCGTCGCCAATTTCTCGCAGGCCCTCGGCAAGGGCGGGGTTCGCGCGCTCGGTGCGCCGGTGCTCATCGTGCTCATCCTCGCGATGATGATCCTGCCGCTGCCGCCGCTGGTGCTCGACCTCCTCTTCACGTTCAACATCGCGCTGGGCCTGCTGGTCCTGATGACGTCGATGTACACGGAGAAGCCGCTCGACTTCGCCGCGTTCCCGACCATCCTGCTCGTCACCACGCTGCTGCGCCTGTCGCTCAACGTCGCCTCGACGCGGGTGGTGCTGCTGCACGGCCACACCGGCCCCGACGCCGCCGGCAAGGTGATCGAGGCGTTCGGCCACTTCCTGGTGGGCGGCAACTTCACCGTCGGGCTGGTGGTGTTCGTGATCCTGGTGGTGATCAACTTCGTCGTCATCACCAAGGGCGCCGGGCGCATCGCCGAGGTCAGCGCGCGGTTCACGCTGGACGCCATGCCCGGCAAGCAGATGGCGATCGACGCCGACCTCAACGCCGGCCTGATCGGCGAGGCCGAGGCGCGCCGCCGCCGTGCCGAGATCGCGCAGGAAGCGGAGTTCTACGGCTCGATGGACGGCGCCTCGAAGTTCGTGCGCGGCGACGCCATCGCCGGGATCCTGATCCTCGTCATCAACATCGTCGGCGGGCTGGCGGTCGGCATGATCCAGCACGACCTCGCGTTCTCGCGGGCGGTGAACAACTACGTCCTGCTCGCCATCGGCGACGGCCTGGTCGCGCAGGTGCCCGCGCTCGTCATCTCGACCGCCGCCGGCCTGGTGGTGTCGCGCGTAGGCACCGGCGACGACATCGGCAAGCAGCTCGGCCTGCAGCTCACGCGCTATCGCCACGCTCTCTGGCTGACCGCCGCGGTGCTCGGCCTGCTCGGGCTCATTCCCGGCATGCCGCACTTCGCCTTCCTGCTCCTCGCGGCCGCTGCAGGCGGGCTGGCGTGGTGGCTGGACCGGCGCAGCGCCATCGAGCCCGCGCTCGAAGCCGCGCCGCCGCCTGCCGCCGAGAACGCCAACGAGGCGAGCTGGAACGACGTGGTGCCGATCGACGCGCTCGGGCTCGAGGTCGGCTATCGCCTCATTCCGCTGGTGGACAAGGCGCAGGGCGGCGAGCTGCTCGCGCGCATCAAGGCGATCCGCAAGAAGTTCGCGCAGGACCTCGGCTTCCTGCCGCCGGCGGTGCACATCCGCGACAACCTGGAGCTGCGTCCGAACGGCTATCGGCTCCTGGTGAAGGGCGTGGCGGTCGGCGAGGGCGAGGCAATGCCGGGCATGTTCCTCGCCATCAACCCCGGCCGCGCCGCGGGCGCGCTGCCCGGCACGCCGACCAAGGATCCCGCGTTCGGGCTGCCGGCGACGTGGATCGACGCGGCCCACCGCGACCAGGCGGCCGCCGCCGGCTACACCGTGGTCGACGCGGGATCGGTCGTGGCCACGCATCTCTCGCACGTCGTGCACACCCACGCGGCGCAGCTGCTCGGCCGCCAGGAAACGTCGAGCCTGCTGGAGCACGTCGGTCGCGAGGCGCCGAAGCTGGTCGAGGACCTCGTGCCGAAGCTGCTGCCGCTCGGCACCGTGCAGAAGGTGCTGCAGAACCTGCTGGGCGAGGGCGTGCACATCCGCGACCTGCGCACCATCTTCGAGACCCTCGCCGATGCCGCCGCGCGCACGCAGGATCCCGCGGAGCTCACCGCCACCGTGCGCAACGCGCTCGGCCCCGCCATCGTGCAGCTCATGTACGGCGCCGCGCCCGAGCTGGCCGTCATGGTGCTCGACCCCGAGCTCGAGCGCGTGCTCGGCCAGGCGGTCGCCGGCGGCGACGGACTCGGCCTCGAGCCCGGGCTCGTCGAGACGCTGCTCTCGCAGGCCGCCACCGCGACGCGCCGCCAGGAGGCGCTCGGCCATCCGCCGGCGCTGCTCGTCCCCGATCGCCTGCGCGCGCCGGTGGCGCGCCTGCTGCGCCGTGCCGTCCCGAATCTCAGAGTGCTCGCCCACGCCGAGGTGC
>CAZKHE010000167.1:0-8135 GCA_964552535.1 uncultured Enterobacteriaceae bacterium
TGTCCACGTCGGTGCCGCGCATCACGGCGGCGTTGTAGGCGAGGAGCTGCACCGGAATGGCGTGCACCACCGGCGAAAGCACGCCCACGTGACGCGGCGTGCGGATCACGTGCACGCCCTCGCTCTCGGTGAAGTGGCTGTCGGCATCGGCGAACACGTAGAGCTCGCCGCCCCGTGCGCGCACTTCCTGCATGTTCGACTTCACCTTCTCGAGCAGCGAGTCGTTCGGGGCGATCACCACCACCGGCATCGACTCGTCCACCAGCGCGAGCGGGCCGTGCTTGAGCTCGCCCGCCGGGTAGGCCTCGGCGTGGATGTAGGAGATCTCCTTCAGCTTCAGCGCGCCTTCGAGGGCGATCGGGTAGTGCACGCCGCGCCCGAGGAACAGCGCGTGCGCCTTCGGTGCGAAACGCTCGGACCACACGCGGATCTGCGGCTCGAGGTTGAGCGCGTGCTGCACGCTGCCGGGCAGGTGGCGCAGGCCGTCGAGATGGACCTTCTCCTCCTCGGCGGAAAGACGCCCCTTCGCCTTGGCGAGCGCGAGCGTCAGCGTGAAGAGCGCGGTGAGCTGGGTGGTGAACGCCTTGGTCGACGCCACGCCGATCTCGGCGCCGGCGCGCGTGTAGAACACGAGCCGTGACGCGCGGGGAATCGCGCTCTCGCGTACGTTGCAGATGGCGAGCGTGCGCTCCTGGCCCAGTTCCTTCGCACGCTTGAGCGCTTCCATGGTGTCCAGCGTCTCGCCCGACTGGGAGATGGTCACGACGAGCTGGCGCGGATTGGCCACCGCGTCGCGATAGCGGTACTCGCTTGCGATCTCCACGCTGGTGGGCACCTTGGCGATGGATTCGAGCCAGTACCGTGCGACGCTGCCCGCGTAGTAGCTCGTGCCGCAGGCGATGATCTGCACGCCGTCCACGTCGCGCAGAATCGCCTCGGCGCCGGTGCCGAACAGCTCGGGGTGGACGCCTTCGGCGAGCACCGTCTCGATGGTGTCGGAGAGGGCCTTCGGCTGCTCGTGGATCTCCTTCTGCATGAAGTGGCTGTAGGGCCCGAGCTCCAGCGAGGCGAGCGAGACGTCGGAGACGTGCACCGGCCGCTCCACCGGCGCGCCGAGGCGGTCGAAGACGCGCACGCCGGCGCGGGTCACCTCGGCGACGTCGCCCTCGTCCAGGTAGATCACGCGGCGCGTCGCCCCGAGCACCGCCGAGACGTCGGACGCGATGAAGTTCTCCCCCTCGCCCAGGCCGATCAGCAGCGGGCACCCGACCCGCGCGCACGTCATTGCATCGGGTGCGTCGAGCGCCACCACCGCGATGGCGTACGCGCCGACGAGCTCGCGCACGCTGCGCTGCGTGGCTTCGAGCAGGTTGCCGCACGCCGTGTAGTGCAGGTGCACGAGATGCGCGATGACCTCGGTGTCGGTCTGCGACTCGAACCCGTAACCCTGCGCCCGCAGGCGCGTGCGCATCTCCTCGTGGTTCTCGATGATGCCGTTATGGACGACGGCGATCTTCTCGCGCGAGACGTGCGGATGCGCGTTGGGCTCGGTCACCCCGCCGTGGGTCGCCCAGCGCGTGTGGCCGATGCCGAGCGGGCCGACGAGGTTCTCGGCGGCCGCGGCGGACTCCATCTCCGCCACGCGCCCGACGCGCCGCACGCGGCGGATGCTGCCGTCCACGATGGCGATGCCCGCCGAGTCGTAGCCGCGGTACTCGAGCCGCTTGAGACCCTCGACGAGGATCGGGACCACGTTGCGCTGCGCGATCGCGCCGACGATGCCGCACATTTCTTAGACCTTCGGGAAGAGGGAAGGGGGAAGGGGGAAGGGAGACGCTTCGCGCCCTACCCCCGTTCGGGTGCGCCAGTCCGCTCCCTCTCCCCCGACAGGGGGGAAGGGTCGAGGAGAGGGGGCATCCCTCTTCCCTCTTGCCCCTTCCCGCCTTTTCACTGCACTCATTTCTTCTTCACCGGCCGCTGCCAGCCCTGAATCGACACCTGCTTCGCGCGCGACACGGTGAGCTGCCCCTCGGGCGCGTCCTTGGTGAGCGTCGTGCCGGCGCCGAGGGTCGCGCCGCGGCCGACGCGCACCGGCGCCACGAGCTGCGTGTCCGAGCCGATGAACGCGTCGTCCTCGATGATGGTGCGGTGCTTGTTCGCGCCGTCGTAGTTGCACGTGATCGTGCCCGCGCCGATGTTCACGTTGCGGCCTACCGAGCTGTCGCCCACGTAGGCGAGATGGTTCGCCTTCGAGCCGTTGCCGATGGTGCTCGCCTTCACCTCGACGAAGTTGCCGATGTGCACGTCCTCGCCCAGCTCGGCGCCCGGACGCAGGCGCGCGTACGGGCCGATGCGGCAGGCGCGGCCGATGTCCGCCTGCTCGAGGTGGCAGAAGGGCTCGATGCGCGTGCCGTGGCCCACGGTGACGTTGCGCAGCACGCAGTGCGCCCCGATCACCACGCCGTCGCCGATGACCACGCGGCCCTCGAAGACGCAGTTGACGTCGATGAACACGTCCCGCCCGCATTCGAGCTCGCCGCGCACGTCGAAGCGGGCCGGATCGGCGAGGCCGACGCCGCGTTCGAGCAGCCGGCGCGCCTGCTCGCCCTGATGGATGCGCTCGAGCCCGGCGAGCTGGGTCTTCGAGTTCACGCCGAGCGTTTCCCACGCTTGTGCGGGCTGGGCGGGCGACACCGGCATGCCTTCGCGCACGGCCATGGCGATCACGTCGGTGAGGTAGTACTCGTGCTGGGCGTTGGCGTTGGACAGGGCGCCCAGCCAGGCGGCGAGGCGCGCGGTCGGCAGGACCATGATGCCGGTGTTCACTTCCCGCAGGCCGCGCTCGGCCGCGTTCGCGTCCTTGTGCTCGACGATGCGCACCACCCGGTCGCCCTCGCGCACGATGCGCCCGTAGCCCGTCGGATCCTCCAGCGTGACCGTCAGCAGCCCGACGCCTTCGCCCGCCGCGACGACCAGTGCGCGCAGCGTCTCGGCGGAGATCAGCGGGACGTCCCCGTAGAGCACCAGCGTGCGCGGGTCGGGGCCGAGGACCGGCAGCGCCTGCGCGAGGGCGTGGCCGGTCCCGAGCTGCGGTTCCTGGCGCACCCAGTGCAGCGCCGGATCGTCGAACGCCTCGCGCACGCGCTCGCCGCCGTGCCCGTACACGACGCAGATGCGCTCCGGCCCGAGCGCCCGGGCGGCGGCGATGACATGGGCCAGCAGGGGGCGGCCGGCGAGCGGGTGCAGGACCTTGGGGAGGTCCGAGTGCATGCGCTTGCCCTGGCCGGCGGCGAGAATGACGACGTTCACGAGGGGGCGAGCGAGGCGTGCAGGGGACCAGGCATGGTATCACGCGGGTTCTGGCCCCGATCTTGCGAGTCGCGCCGTGCGGGGCGGATTCCACGTGCCGCGCGTATGATCGAAGTTCTTGATGCCGCGCGGGTTTCGGCGGCTCGTCATCCGAGGGAGGACGTCGTGCGTAAAGGCCTCATGAACGCCCGTTCGCTGCCCCGCTGGGGCCTCGCCGCCGGCCTTGCCGCCGTCCTGCTCGCCTGGACCCCGTTCGCGTCGGCCCAGGTGTACCGCTGGATCGACGAGCGGGGGGGCGTCAACTACGGCAACAAGCCGCCAGCCAACGCCCGCAACGTCACCGTGATGAACGAGAGCGACGGGAAAGTCAGCACGGTCCCCGGCCTCACGCCCCAGCAGCTGGAGGCCGGCCGCGAGCGTGCCGACCAGCGCCGCATGGACCGTCTCGAGCGCGAGCTGGAAATCGAGCGTCGCGCCAATCGGGTCAATCGCTCCCAGAGCGGTGACTACCAGAGCTGGCTCGAGCAGTGCCGTGCCGAGCGACGCGTCGATTGCGACGATCCGTCGCGCGGCGCGATCGCGCCCGGTTACGCATGGGGTGGCCCCGCCTGGGTCGCGCCCCCGGTGGTGCGCCCGCCCCTGCCCCCGCGTCCGGTGCCGGTGCCGCCGCAACAGCAACAGCCGTGGCCGCAGGGCCCGGCGGTCGTTCCCTCGCCGCGCACCGGGCCGGGACCGCGGGTCGGTGGGGAGCCGGGCTCCGCCATCCCGCGCTGACGTCCGGTTCGGGAAAAGCAAAAGGCCCCGCGAGGGGCCTTTCGTCCTTTCGAGCCGCGCTCTCGCTCAGCGCGGCAGTTCGGAGCTGCCCATCAGGAACTCGTCCACCGCGCGCGCGGCCTGGCGGCCTTCGCGGATCGCCCACACGACGAGCGACTGGCCGCGGCGCATGTCGCCGGCGGCGAAGACCTTCGGAATCGAGGTCTGGTAGCAGCCTTCGCCGTCGGTGTTGGCCTTGACGTTGCCGCGCGGGTCGTACGCGACGCCGAGCTCGTCCAGCATCCCCTGGTGCACCGGGTGGATGTAGCCCATCGCGAAGAGCACGAGGTCGGCCGGAATCTCGAACTCGGAGCCCGGCACTTCGACCATCTTCATCTGGCCGTTCTCGTTCTTCCACTCGACGCGTGCGCCGACCAGCGCCTTCACCTTGCCGTTCTCGCCCTTGAAGGCCTTGGTGGTCACGGCCCAGTCGCGGTTCGCGCCTTCCTCGTGCGACGAGGACGTGCGCAGCTTGAGCGGCCAGTAGGGCCAGGTCAGCGGCTTGTTCTCTTCCTCGGGCGGACGCGCCAGGAGCTCGAACTGGGTAATGGACTTGGCGCCGTGGCGGTTCGACGTGCCCACGCAGTCCGACCCGGTGTCGCCGCCGCCGATGACGACGACGTGCTTGCCCTCCGCGGTGAGCGGCTTGACGTTCTTGTCGCCGGCCACGCGCTTGTTCTGGAGCGGCAGGAAGTCCATCGCGAAGTGGATGCCGTCGAGCTCGCGCCCGGGCACCGGCAGGTCGCGCGGGTGCTCCGAGCCGCCGGTAAGCACCACCGCGTCGAACTCGTCGAGCAGCTTCTTCGCCGGGATCGCGTTCTTGGCGGTGCCGCCGACCGGCGTGTTCACGCGGAACTCCACGCCCTCGGCGCGCATCTGCTCGACGCGCTTGTCGATGTGCGACTTCTCCATCTTGAAGTCGGGAATGCCGTAGCGCAGCAGCCCGCCGATGCGGTCGTTCTTCTCGAAGAGCACGACGTCGTGGCCGGCGCGCGCCAGCTGCTGTGCGCAGGCCATGCCCGCCGGCCCCGACCCGACGACGGCGACGCGCTTGCCGGTCTTGTGCTTCGGCGGCAGCGGCGCGACGAGGCCGAGCTCCCAGCCCTTGTCGATGATCGCGTGCTCGATGGACTTGATGCCCACCGGATCGTTGTTGATGTTGAGCGTGCAGGCCGCCTCGCACGGCGCCGGGCACACGCGGCCGGTGAACTCGGGGAAGTTGTTCGTCTGGTGCAGGACGTCGAGCGCCTGCTTCCAGTTCTGCTTGTAGACGAGGTCGTTCCAGTCCGGAATGATGTTGTTGACCGGACACCCGCTCATGCAGAACGGGATGCCGCAGTCCATGCACCGCGCCCCCTGCACCGAGGCTTCCTGGTCGGTGAGGTGGATGACGAATTCGCGGTAGTGCTTGATGCGCTCGCGCGGCGGCTCCGCCGCTTCCTGCAGGCGCTGATACTCGAGAAACCCGGTGACCTTGCCCATTTCCCTGGAACCCTTGTTCGTTGCTGTATGCCGCGAGGCGCCTGGTCAAGCCGCGAGGCGTTTGGATTTCTGCGCCAGTTCCCCAAGCGCGCGGCGGTACTCCTTCGGGAAAACTTTCACGAACCGGGCCCGGTACGCCGGCCAGTTCGCGAGGATCTCCTTCGCCCGCGCGCTCCCCGTGTGTTTCGCGTGGTTCTCGATCAGCGCCTTTAGCACCGCCTCGTCGGCGCGCGCGGTGTGCCACAGATCGCGCGACACGCGCGCTTCCTGTTCGCCTTCCGGCAGCACCGGTTCGAGATCCACCATCGCCTGGTTGCAGCGCTTGGCGAACAGGCCGTCGACGTCGAGCACGTAGGCGATGCCGCCCGACATGCCCGCCGCGAAATTGCGACCGGTGAGGCCGAGCACGGCCACGGTGCCGCCCGTCATGTACTCGCAGCCGTGGTCGCCCACGCCTTCCACGACCGCGTGCGCGCCGGAGTTCCGGACGCAGAAGCGCTCGCCCGCCACGCCGCGGAAGTACGCTTCCCCGGCGATGGCTCCGTAGAGCACCACGTTGCCGGTGATCATGTTCTCCAGCGCATCGCCGCGGAACTTGGCGGAGGGCTGCACCGCGATGCGGCCGCCGGACAGTCCCTTGCCGCAGTAGTCGTTGGTCTCGCCGATGAGGTCGAGCGTGATCCCGCGCGCGAGGAACGCCCCGAAGCTCTGGCCGGCGCTGCCGGCGAGCTTCACGTGAATGGTGTCCTCGGGCAGGCCCTCGTGGCCGTAGCGCGCTGCGACCTCGCTCGAGAGCATCGTCCCCACGGTGCGATTGATGTTGCGGATCGGCGTCTCGATGGTCACGCGCTCGCCACGCTCCAGCGCCGGCTTCGCCAGCTCGATGAGGCGGTGATCCAGCGCCTTCTCCAGACCGTGATCCTGGGTCTCGCAGTGGCGCCGCGCCACTTCCGCCGGCTGCTTCGGCTGGTAGAAGATGCGCGAGAAGTCGAGGCCCCGCGCCTTCCAGTGCTCGATGCCCTTCTTCATGTCGAGGAGGTCGGTGCGGCCGATCAGCTCGTCGAGCGTGCGCACGCCGAGCTGCGCCATGAGCTCGCGCGCCTCCTCGGCGACGTAGAAGAAGAAGTTGACCACGTGCTCGGGCTTGCCCTGGAACTTCTTGCGCAGCACCGGATCCTGGGTGGCCACGCCGACCGGGCAGGTGTTGAGGTGGCACTTGCGCATCATGATGCAGCCCTCGACCACCAGCGGCGCGGTCGCGAAGCCGAACTCGTCCGCGCCCAGCATCGCGCCGATGACGACGTCGCGGCCGGTCTTCATCTGGCCGTCCACCTGCACCGCGATGCGGCCGCGCAGGCGGTTCAGCACCAGCGTCTGCTGCGTCTCGGCGAGGCCGAGCTCCCACGGCGTGCCGGCGTGCTTGATCGACGACCAGGGCGAGGCGCCCGTGCCGCCGTCGTGTCCGGAGATGGTGACGTGGTCGGCCTTGGCCTTCGACACCCCCGCCGCGACCGTGCCCACGCCCACCTCGGACACGAGCTTCACCGAGATCGACGCGCGCGGATTGGCGTTCTTCAGATCGTGGATGAGCTGCGCGAGATCCTCGATGGAGTAGATGTCGTGGTGCGGCGGCGGGCTGATGAGCTCCACGCCGGGGGTCGAGTAGCGCAGCTCCGCGATGTACTCCGACACCTTCTTGCCGGGCAGCTGGCCGCCCTCGCCGGGCTTCGCGCCCTGTGCCATCTTGATCTGGATCTGCTCGGCGCTCGCGAGGTACTCCGCCGTCACGCCGAAGCGCCCCGAGGCGACCTGCTTGATCTTGGACTTGAGCACGTCGCCCTCGACCAGCTCGATGTCGCGCTCGATGCGATCCTTGCCGAGGCGCGACTGCAGCGTCTCGCCGGCCTTGATCGGGGCGAAGCGCTTGCGGTCCTCGCCGCCCTCGCCGGTGTTCGACTTGCCGCCGATGCGGTTCATCGCGATGGCGAGCGTCGTGTGCGCCTCGGTGGAGATGGAGCCGAGCGACATCGCGCCGGTGGCGAAGCGCTTGACGATCTCCTTGGCCGGCTCGACCTCGTCGATCGGGATCGGCTTGGCCTTGTCGAAGCGGAACTCGAACAGCCCGCGGAACGTCATGTGCCGCTTCGACTGGTCGTTGATGATCTTGGCGTACTCCTTGTAGGTCGCGAAGCTCGCCTGGCGCGTCGAGTGCTGCAGCTTGGCGATCGCGTCCGGCGTCCACATGTGCTCCTCGCCGCGGACGCGGAAGGCGTACTCGCCGCCGGCGTCCAGCGTGCCTTCGAGCGTCGGATCGCTGGAGAACGCGGCGCGATGCACGCGCACCGCCTCCTCGGCCACCTCGAACACGCCGATGCCCTCGACCGAGGACGCGGTGCCGGGGAAGTACTTGTCCACCATCGCGCTGGCGAGGCCGACCGCCTCGAAGATCTGCGCGCCGGTGTAGGACATGTAGGTCGAGATGCCCATCTTGGACATCACCTTGCGCAGGCCCTTGCCCACCGCCTTGACGA
>CAZKHE010000168.1:0-7982 GCA_964552535.1 uncultured Enterobacteriaceae bacterium
GGCCCGGGAACCAGCGCGTCACCGGTCGCAGGATGTCGCGCGTCTCCACCAGCGAGTAGGCCGCCGGCACGACGACGAGCGTCAGCAGGGTTGAAGTGACCATGCCGCCGATCACCGCCACGGCGAGCGGCTGGTTGGTCTCCGAGCCGGAGCCCAGGCCGAGCGCCGCGGGCGCGAGCGCGAGGATGATGGTGAGCGAGGTCATCAGCACCGGGCGCAGGCGGATCGGGCAGGCATCGCGCAACGCCTCGTTCACGCCGAGCCCTTCGGCGCGGCGCTGGTTGGTGAGGTCGACCAGCAGGATCGAGTTCTTCGCCACCAGGCCGATCAGCAGCACCAGGCCGATCATCGAGTAGATGTTGAGCGTGAGCGGCACGACCTCCGCCCCGTGCGAGGCCGCGAAGCGCGCGATCGGCCCGGAGATCCACAGCGCGAAGATGCCGCCGATCACCGCCAGCGGCACGGCGAGCATGATCACCAGCGGCTGGACGAACGAGTTGAACTGGCTCGCGAGCACCATGAACAGCAGCACCGAGCCGACGACGAACGCGAACGTGATGAAGCGCTGCGTCTTGCCCAGTTCCTCCGCCTCGCCGATGAATTGCAGGCGGTACCCGAGCGGCAGGCCCTCGGCGGCCTTCTTCACGATCTCGATCGCCTCCCCCAGCGAGACGTTGGGGGTGTTGTAGAAGGTGGCCGCGTACTGCAGGTCGAAGTGGCTGATGACCGCGGGTCCCAGCACTTCCCTGAAGGTGGCGACGCTGTCCAGCCGGATCAGCTGGCCCTGGCGGTTGCGCAGGTAGATCTTGGAGAGATCGGCCTGCTGCTGGAACTCGCCGTCGGCCGCCTTCACGCGCACGTCGTAGCGCTGGCCGTCGCTCGGCTCGTCGTTGAACTTGGCGATGTCGATGCCGCCGGTGAGCATGTTCAGCGCGTTGGCGACGTCGATGGAATTGAGGCCGAACGCCTGCGCCCGCGTGCGGTCGGGCGCGAGCACGAGCTGCGGCAGCTCGAGCTGCAGGTCCGTATCCATGCGCCCGATCGCCGGATTCGCCTGCAGGCTGCGCTGGATCTCGGTGGCGAGGCGCCCCATCTCCTGCAGGTTCGGGCCGCTCACGACGAACTGTAGGGGCTCGGTCCGCTGGCCCATGACGATGCCGAAGCTCCGCGCGAAGGCGCGCGCGCCCGGCACCTGGGCGAGATCGCGGCGCACCGCCGCGATCACCTGCTGCTGGCTGCGCATGCCCTTCTCCCGCCGCTCGGCCTTGGGCAGCATGCGGATCACCAAAGTCGCCTGGTTCACCTGCTGCGCCGAGCCCAGCCCGATGATGCCCCACTCGGTGACGATCTCCGGGTGCTTCTTCATGAGCGCCTCGACTTCGCGCAGCTTCTGCTCGGTGTACTGAATGGACGAGCCGAGCGGCGTGCGCAGGCTGATGAGGAAGCGGCCCTCGTCCTGCTGCGGCGCGAGCTCCTTCGGCACCGCGGAGAAGAAGTACTGGCTCGAGGCCACGATGACGGCCGTCGCCGCCAGCACCACCCACCGATGGCGGATCGCCCGATCCAGGAGTCCCCGGTAGAGGCGGTCCATGCCGTCGAACACCCGGTCGAGGGCGCGATGGATCGGGCCCTCGTGCTTGTGCACCTTGAGGAAGCGCGAGCACAGCATCGGTGTGAGGGTGAGCGAGACGAACCACGACACCAGCACGCCGCAGGTCACCACCACCGCGAACGACTTGAAGAACTGCCCGATGATGCCGCCGATGAAGATCACCGGGGCGAAGATCGACACGAGCGAGAGCGTCGCCGCCAGCACCGCGAAGGTCACCTCCCGGCTGCCGTTCATCGCCGCCGAGATCGGGTCCGGGTCGAGGTGCTCGCGGTGGCGGAAGATGTTCTCCAGCACCACGATGGCGTCGTCCACCACCACGCCGATCAGCAGCAGCAGCGCCAGCATGGTGACGGAGTTGAAGGTGTAGCCGAAGAAGTACATCACCGCGACCGACCCGAGCAGCGACACCGGGATCGCGGTGGCGATGATCAGCGTCGAGCGGACGCTGCGCAGAAACACCAGCACCACCAGCGCGGCGAGGATGGTGCCTTCGATCAGGTGTTCCTTCAGCGAGTTGATGATCTCGCCGATGAACACCGCGTCGTTCTGGACCAGGTCGATCTTCATGCCCGGCGGCAGCGCCGGGATGATGTCGTTGTCCAGCCGCGCCTGGACGTTCCGGATGATCTCGACCGTGTTGGTGTTCGGGATCTTCACGATGCCGAGGCCGACCGCGGTCTGCCCGTTGAAGCGCGCGAGCTGGCGGAAGTCGGAAAGCCCGTCCTCGACCTCCGCGATGTCGCGCAGCCGCACCGCCGAGCCGTCGCGGTAGGCGACGATCATCTTCTCGAGGTCGTCGATGCGGTGGAACTCGAGGTCGAGCTTCACGAGGTGCTCGGTGTTCCGCCCGACCATGAAGCCGCCGGCGAGCTGCAGGTGTTCCCGGTTGAAGGCGTCCTGGATGTCCTGCGCGGCGACGCCGAACGCCGCCATGCGCGACGGCAGCAGGTTCACGCGGATGGTGCGGTCGCGGCGGCCGCCGATGCGCACCTCGCCGACGCCGTCGATGGTCTCCAGCTTCTTCCTGATGACGTTGATGGCGTACTGATTGAGCTGCTGCTGCGTGCGGTCGCCGGACAGCGCCATCCACAGCACCGGGTTGGTGTTGGTCTCCACCTTCGCGACCACCGGCGGATCGGCGTCCCTGGGCAGGCGGCGCAGCACCTGATTCACCTTCGCCTGCACCTCGTTGAAGGCGACGTCGATCTTCTTGTCGAGGTTGAACGTGATGTTGATCTGCGACGTGCCGGGCGAGGACGTGGACTGGATGTGCTCGATGCCCGGCACGCTGTTCACCACGCCCTCGATGACCGTCGTGATGCCCGCATCGATGACGTCGGGGTTTGCACCCTTGAGCGTCGTCTGCACCGAGATCACCGGAAACTCGATGTAGGGCAGCTTGTCCATGCCCATCCGGTCGTAGGCGATGAGGCCGAACAGCACCAGCACCGCATTGGCCATCACGGCCAGGACGTGCCGCTTGATCGACAGCTCGGGCAGGGTCATGGGTCGCCTTCCTGGATCAGGTGCCGGGAGTGGCCGGCGCCGCCGGCTTGCCCCCCGGCTTGCCGCGCGGCTGCGCCACCGCGACGTTGGCGCCGTTGGTGAGGAAGCCGGCGCCGTCGACCGCGATGGTCTCGCCGCCCTTCAGGCCGGCCACGATCTCGATGAAGCCGTCCTTCTTGATGCCGGTCTGCACCACCGCCTGCGTCGCCTTGCCCTCGTTGATGAGGTACACGACCTTGCCTGCCGGTCGCAGCACGACGCTCTGCTCGGGCACCATGATCGCGTTCTCGCGCACGCCGGTGACCACCACGGCGTTCACCGTGCCGCCGCCGCGGAACGCGCTGTCGCCGGAGAAGTTCACGATGACGTCGAGCGCGCGGCTCGTCGCGGTGATGGTCGGGCGGATCTCGCTGATCGCCGTCTCCACCACCTTGTCCGGCACCAGCGGCGAGGACAGGCGCACGGTCTGGCCGATCTTCAGGCGCGGGCCGGCGCTTTCCGGAAACGGCAGGTGCGCGCGCAACTGCTGGCGGCCGACGAGCCGGAACATCGGGTCGCCGAGCTTCACGTAGTCGCCCACGTTGACGAGGCGCTCCTCCACCTCGCCGTCCACCGGCGCGACGAGCCGCGACTTGCGCAGCGTGTTCTGACCGCCCTCGACCTTGGCGCGCGCCGCAGCGAGCTGCTCGCGCAGCGCGTTGCGCTGCGCCACCGCATCGTCCAGCGCGTTCTGGCTGATGAAGTTCTTCTCGAAGAGCGCCTGCTGGTTGCGCACCACCCGATCCTGGTTCGCGAGCAGCGTCTGCAGCCGCGCCAGCTCCGCGGCGTCGGACTTCGCCTGGATCTCGGCGTCCACCGCGTCGATCTCCGCCAGCACGTCCCCCTTGCGCACGCGCTTGCCGACATCGGCGGCGACCCGGGTGACGCGGCCGGCGACTTCGGCGCCGATGCGCGGGTCGATCACGTTCTCCACCGAGCCGACCACGTCCTCGGCGATCTCGACGCTGCGGGCCTGCGCCTGGGTGACGGTGACGGGGGTGGGCGGGGGGCCGGCGGGACGCTTGGCCTCCGGCGCCTTCTCGCCGCCGCACCCGGCGAGCAGCAATGCGAGCGCCAGTGCCGCGATCTTGTTGTTCTGGAAAGCCATGATGCCCCTGCCTGCCTTCGGAAGCGGCGACGCTAGCAGGGCGGATGCCCGAGGGTCAAGGCATAGCTGCCATGCCGCCGCCCCGGCGCGGGCCGCCGCTAGAAGGGCACCGATTCGTTGCGGAAAAGCTCTTCGGCGCGCTCGCGCCGCCGCACGAGGTGCGGTGCGGCCCGGTCGACGAGCACCTCGGCGGCACGCCCGCGGGTGTTGTAGTTCGAGCTCATGCTCATGCCGTAGGCGCCTGCGGACAGCACCGCGAGGAGGTCGCCCTCGGCCAGCGCGAGGGCGCGCTCCTTGCCGAGGAAGTCGCCGCTCTCGCACACCGGCCCGACGATGTCGTAGGTGGCCACTGCGCCCGCGCGGTGGCGCACCGCGACGATGTCGTGCCACGCGGCGTAGAGCGACGGCCGCAGCAGGTCGTTCATGGCCCCATCGACGATGGCGAAGTTGCGCGCCTCGCCGTGCTTCAGATACTCGACCTTGGTGAGCAGCAGCCCGGCGTTGCCGACGATGGAGCGGCCGGGCTCGAACATGAGCGTGAGCGGCCGGTCGCCGAGGCGCGCGGTGATCGCGCTCACGAACGCCGAGAGCTCGGGGGGCGTCTCGTCGCGGTAGCGGATGCCGAAGCCGCCGCCGAGGTCGAGGTGATGGAGTGCGATGCCGGCGGCCGCGAGCCGGTCCACGAGCGCGAGCACCTTGTCGAGCGCCTCGAGGTAGGGCGCGGTCTCGGTGATCTGCGAGCCGATGTGGCAGTCGACGCCGACGACCTCGATCCCCCGGCGGCCGGCGGCGTCCCGGTACAGGGCGAACGCCTCCTGGTAGGGCACGCCGAACTTGTTCTCCTTGAGCCCGGTGGAGATGTACGGATGCGTCTTCGGATCGACGTCGGGGTTCACTCTGAAGGAGACGCGGGCGCGGCGCCCGGCCGCCGCGGCGACGCGGTCCAGGCGATCGAGTTCGGCCGCCGATTCCACGTTGAAGCACAGGATGCCGGCCTCGAGGGCCGCGCGCATCTCGCCTTCGCCCTTGCCGACGCCCGAGAACACCACCTTCGCCGGATCCCCGCCGGCGGCCAGCACGCGCGCGAGCTCGCCGCCGGAGACGATGTCGAAGCCGGCGCCGAGCCGCGCGAGCGTCGCCAGGATGGCGAGATTGGAGTTCGCCTTCATCGCGTAGCACACCAGGTGGTCCCGTCCGGCGAGCGGGGCGGCGAAGGCGCGGAAGCGCTCCTCGATGGCGGCGCGGGAATAGACGTAGGTCGGCGTCCCGAACGCCGCCGCGATGGCCGGCAGCGGGACGTCCTCGGCGTGCAGCACGCCGTCGCGATACTCGAATGCGGACATCGCAGCGGGGGCGCTCAGCGCTTTTGCTTAGAATCGGTGGCGGCGCGCTGCTCCGCCGTGGGAATGTACAGCGACCCCTTGGTGCCGCAGGCGGCGAGCAGGGTGGCGGCGAGGGCGAGCAGCGGAATCAGGCGGCGCATGCGCGTCGTGGCGTGGTTGGAACGAGGCATCATACGACATGACCGAGAGCGAGTTCACCGAACGTGCCGATGCCGCCCTCGCGCGGCTCGAGGCGGCCCTGGAAGCGGCCGTCGACGACGGTGCCGACATCGACTTCGAGCTGAAGGACGGCGGCGTCCTGGAGCTGGAGTTCGGCAACGGGACCAAGATCATCGTGAACCGCCACGGCGCCGCGCGGGAGATCTGGGTCGCGGCCAAGGCAGGCGGTTTCCATTTCAGGTGGAACGGCAGCGCGTGGGTGAACACGCGCGACGGGGAGGAGCTGTTCGCTGCGCTGTCGCGGCAGGTGAGCGCGCAGGCCGGAGAGGACGTGACGCTCGCGTGAGGCGGACCGGCCGCGTCCCGGCCTAGAAGAGCTGGGAACGGACTTCGTCCGCCGTGCGCGTGCCCCCCGTGGCGGCCGCCGCACCGAAGCCGATGGGCGGGACGTTCTCCGCGAAGAAGAACTCGGTGACCTTCGAGGTGTCGTCCCGCAGTCCCGTCTCCGGGTCGATCCGGGCGGCCACGACGCCCTCGGGCGCCCGCATTTCCATCTCCGGAACCCCCTTGAGCGCGGTCTGCATGTAGCCGATCCAGATCGGCAGCGCCGCGAAGCCGCCGGTCTCGTTCGCGCCGAGCTTCTTCGGCTGGTCGAAGCCGATCCACGCCGCGCCCACCAGGGTGGGCTGATAGCCGACGAACCACGCGTCCACGTGGTCGTTGGTCGTGCCGGTCTTGCCGGCGAGGTCGGTGCGCTTCAGCGCCAGGGCGCGAGTGGCGGTGCCGCTGCGCACCACGTCGTGCATCAGGCTGTCCATGATGAACGCGTTGCGCGCGTTGAGGACCCGCAGGCTCTCGTCGCCGGCGGTCCGCGGCTGCGCCTCCGCGAGCACGTTGCCCCGGTCGTCCACGATGCGTCCGATGATGAAGGGGTCGACGAGGAAGCCGCCGTTCGCGAATACGGCGTAGCCGCGCGCCATCTGCCACGGCGTCACCGAACCTGCGCCGAGCGCGAGGGTGAGATACGGCGGGTGCTTCTCCGCCTCGAACCCGAAGCGGGTCACGAAGTCCTGCGCGTACTGGGTGCCGATCGACTGCAGCAGGCGGATCGACACCATGTTCTTCGACTTCGCCAGCGCGGTGCGCATCCGCATCGGGCCGTCGTAGCTGCCGTCGTAGTTCTTCGGTTCCCAGGCCTGGCCGCCGGTGAGGGTCGCGTCCACCACCACGGGCGCGTCGTTCACCACGGTGGCGGCGGTGAAGCCGCGCTCGAGCGCGGCCGAGTAGATGAACGGCTTGAACGACGAGCCGGGCTGCCGCCACGCCTGCGTGACGTGGTTGAACTTGTTGCGCTGGAAGTCGAAGCCGCCGACGAGGGCGCGCACCGCGCCGGTCTGGGGATCGAGCGACACGAACGCCGCCTCGACCTCGGGGAGCTGGATGATCTGCCAGGCGCCCTTGTCGTCGCGCAGCAGGCGCACGATGGCCCCGCGGCGGATGCGCCGGTTGGGCGCGGCCTTCTCCGACAGCGCCGACTGGGCGAAGCGGAGCCCCGCTCCCTCGACCGTCACCAGGTCGCCGCCGCGCCGGTAGACCTTCACCTGCTTCGGGTTCGCCTCCAGCACGATGCCGGCGAGCAGGTCGTCCACGTCGGGCGACTCCTGCAGCGCCTCCTCGAGCCGCTCCTCCGAGGCGTTGGCAGGCAGCTCCACATAGGCCTCCGGACCGCGGTATCCGTGGCGGCGCTCGTAATCCAGGACGCCACGGCGCAGGCTCAGGTAGGCCGCCTCCTGGTCCCGGCTGGTAACGGTGGTGTAGACGCGGAACCCCTTGGTGTAGACGTCCTGCGGGTAGCGCTCGAACAGCACCTGGCGAACCATCTCCGCCACGTACTCGGCGTGCACCGGGTACTGCTCCAGGTCGCGGCGCACCGCGAGCTTCGCGTTCTGCGCGTCGGCGTATTGGGCGTCGGTGATGTAGCCGAGTTCGTGCATCCGGCGCAGGACGTACAGCTGGCGGGTCTTCGCGCGCTTGGGATTCACCACCGGGTTGAACGAGGACGGCGCCTTCGGCAGGCCGGCGAGCATCGCGGCCTCCGCGACGGTGACGTCCTTGAGCGCCTTGCCGTAGTAGATCTGGCTCGCGGCGGCGAAGCCGTAGGCGCGCTGGCCGAGGAAGATCTGGTTGACGTAGATCTCGAGGATCTGGTCCTTGG
>CAZKHE010000169.1:0-7780 GCA_964552535.1 uncultured Enterobacteriaceae bacterium
GTCGAGATACATGCGCAGCTGACCGCTCGCGCGGTCGGCGACCACCGCCGCGTGATACCACCGGCCGAGCTCGATGCTGCCCGCCGGGCTGCGCAGGTCGATCAGGCCGAGCGGTCCGCCCCAGGTCGAATAGTTGAGGTAGCCGGCGCTGTTCAGGCCGAGCGCGTACGTACGGGCGCCCGCGCCGTCGCCCTTGTAGAGCAGCGTGGTCCATTGCCCGGAGAAGGCGTCCGCCTTGAACCAGAGCTCCATGGTGAGGTTGTCGCGCAGATTCACCGCGCTGCCGGCCGGAACGTCGACGTGCTGGAAGCCGTTGAGCGTCAGCGCCCCGCCCACCTGCCCCGTGCCCCAGTTCGGCGCCATGCCGAGCGACTGGCCGAGCGTGATCGGCGTGATGTCGTCGGTGACCTTGTGCAGCGTCCACGCGAGCGTCTGCGCGGCGTTGAGCTGGCCGCGCCGGCCCTCGATGGACAGGTAGTACGTCCCCGGCACGCTGTAGGTGACCACGTCCACGTCGGTGCTGCCGCCGCTCTCGATGAGCTGATCGCCGTAGGGCGTGAGCACGCGGACGCGCACGTCGTTGCCGATGAAGCTGCGGGCGTCGTAAAAGTAGCGCTCGCCCGCCGCCACGTCGAAGCGGTACAGGTGCGTCTCCGTCCCGGGATCCAGGACCGTCGTGACCGGCGTCCCGGCCACGAGCGGGATCGCGGTGGCACGGTCGATGAGCCGGAACGCATAGGGGCCGATGTCCTCCCCGGTCATATCGAACGTGAGCGTGTACTGGCCCGGCCCGAGGTCGAGCAGCGGGTAGCCGTCGGCGGCGTCGGAACTGCGCAGGTTGCGCCCCGAGACGAGCGTGCCGTAGCTGGGGCTGGACAGCGTCCAGAACACCTGTGTGTCCGTGAGCGCGTCCATGTAGAACTGACGCCGCTCGGACAAGGTGAAGGTGTAGCGGTCGACCTGCCCGGGATGGAGGATGTTGCCGGCCACAGCGCCCGGGGCGCCGGCGACGAGGTTGCGCACGATGCCCGCGGGCGTCCCCGCCTGCGTGGCGATCGCGCTGTTCGCGGCAGTCGTCCCGCTGCCTTCGTCGAACCGCAGGTTGAGCGTCAGCCCCGTCTCGTCGCCGACGAGCGCCGCGCCCCGCGATGCCACGATCTGGGCCTCGGTGCGCGCGACGTTCCAGAGGCGGAAGTCGTCGATCGCGCCAACGAACGCCGCGCTGCCTTCATTGATCTCGCGGCCGATGCGCAGCCCGCCCGCCGAATCGACGAACGGGATCGCGGAGAGGGCCGTGCTCGCGACCTCCGCCCCATTCAGGTACATCCGCAGCTGGCCTGCGGCACGGTCGGCGACGACGGCCGCGTGGTACCACTGGCCGACCTGGATGCTGCCGACGGCGCTGTTCAGGCCGATTGTCCCAAGCGCGCCGCCCCAGCTCGAGAAATGCAGATAGCCGTCGCTGTTCAGGTACAGGGCATACGTGCGCTGTCCGGCACCGTTGCCCTTGTACACCAGGTTGGACCACGGACTGCCGAACGCGTCGACGCGGAAGGACAGCTCGAGCGTGAGGCTGTCGCGCAGATTGACCGCCGCGCCGTTGGCGACGTCGACCTGCTGCAGGCCGTCGAAGCCGAGCGCGTTGCCGAGCGGGCCGGTGGTCCAGCCGATCTGCGTGCCCGAGGACTGACCGAGGACGATCGGCGTCGCATCGTCGACGAGGCGGTACATCACGAAGGTGAGCGTCTGCGGCGCGAAGAGCTGGCCGCGCCGCCCCTCGATGGAGAGGTAGTACGTCCCCGGGACGCTGTAGGTGACCACGTCCACGTCGGTGTTGCCGGCGCTCTCGATGAGCTGATCGCCGTAGGGCGTGAGCACACGCACCCGGATGTCGCTGCCGGCGAAGCTGCGGGCATCGTAGAAATAGCGCTCGCCCGCCGCCACGTCGAACCGGTAGAGGTGGGTCTCGTTGCCCGGGTCGAGCGTCACGGTCACGGGCACGCCGATCGGAAGCGGCAGCGCGCCCGCGCGGTCGACGAGCCGGAAGGCGTACGCGCCGACGTCGTCGTTGCTCATGTCGAACGTCAGGGTGTACTGGCCCGGCCCGAGGTCGAGCAGCGGATAGCCGTCGGCGGAGTCCGACGAACGGAGGTTGCGCGCGGAAACGAGCGTGCCGTAGGCCGGGCTGGACAACGTCCAGAAGACCTGCGTGTCCGAGAGCGCGTCCAGGTAGAACTGCTTGCGCTCGTTCAGGGTGAACGTGTATCGGTCGAGCTGACCGGGCTGGGAGATGATGCCGGCGACGGCCCCCGGCGCGCCGGCGATCAAGTTGCGGACGGCGCCGTCCGGCGTCGCCGCCTGGGTCGCCTGCGCGCTGTTGGCCGCGCTGGTGCCGCTGGTCTCGTCGAAGCGCAGGTTGAGCGCGAGGCCGGTTTCGTTGCCCGACAGGGGGCCGTTGCGCGAACCGGCGATCTGGTCCGCCGTGCGCGCGACGCTCCACAGCCGCAGGTCGTCCATCGCGCCGATGAACATCCCGTTGCTCTCGTTGATCTCGCGCCCGAGCCGCAGGCCGTTGCTCGTCTGGGCGAACAGCGCCCCGGAGAGCGCCTTGCTGGCGACCTCGGTGCCGTCCAGATACATCCGCAGCTGTCCGCCCGCCCGGTCCGCCACGACCGCGGCGTGGTGCCACTGACCGGCGCGGATGCTGCCGGCCGCGCTGGCGAGATCGATGGCGCCGATCGGTCCGCCCCAGCTCGAGTAGTACAGATAGCCCGCGTTGTTGAGGTAGAGCGAGTAGGTGCGCGCGCCGGCGCCGTCGCCCTTGTAGAGGAGGTTCGTCCACTCGCCGGCGAGGACGTCGGCGCGGAACCAGAGCTCGACGGTGAGGCTGTCGCGGAGATTGACCGCGGCGCCCGGCGCCACGTCCACCTGCTGAAGGCCGTTGAACGCCAGCGCGCCGCCGACGGGACCGCTGGTCCACCCCTGGCGAACGGGCGCATCGCCGGGAACGATGACGCTACTGTCGTCCACGAGCCGGTGGACGCGCATCACATAGTCGTTCGCGGGCGTGTTGCCGCGGCGCCCTTCGACGAGCAGCGCGTAGGTCCCCGTCGCGCCGAGCGTGATCTCGGCGTCGCTCTGCAGGTTGGTCACGAAGACCTGCCGGCCGTAGGGATCCAGGAGGCGCCAGGACGTGTCGTTGTTGGTGGCGGTGCGGCCGTCGAAGAAGAACCGCTCGCCGGCCACCCCTTCGAAGCGGTAGAGCTCGGTCTCATTGCCGGGAGAGAGGGTGCCGGCCACCCGCGCGTCCGGGACGATGACCGGTGCCGTCCCCAGGTCGAGGAGCCGGAAGGCGTAGGCACCCGTGGCGTCGCCGTTTCCGGAGACGCTCAGGGTATAGGTACCCGCCGCCAGAGCGAACAGCGGGAAGCCGTCGAAGCTGTCGGACGAGCGCAATTGCCGATCGGACACGATCACGCCCGCGGCGCCGGCGAGCGTCCAGCGCAGTTCGGACGAGTCGGTGAACGAGTCGAAGATCACCTGCGTGTGCTGGGCGAGCGTCAGCGTGTAGACGTCCGTTTGCCCGACGTGCGCGATGCTCCCGTTCATCTGCTGGCCGATGGGAGCGGGCGCAGCGTCGTCCTGGACGCGCTGGACGTTGAAGCGGTAGTTGTTGACGCCGGTCGTGTAGTTGCGCCTTCCTTCCACCAGCAGCGTGTAGGTGCCCGTCTGGTTCAACGTCACCACGTCCACGTCGGTGCCGAGGCCGGCGCCGTAGACGACGTTGCCCGCCGGCGCGATCACGCGCCAGGCCGCATCGGTGATGTCCGCCGCCTGGACGTCGAAGAAGAACCGCTCACCGGCCGTCGCGTCGAAGCGATAGAGATCGGTCTCGTTGGCCGGGCTGAGCTGTCCGCTGACCGGGGTGCCGGGCGTGATCGCCTGGGCCGCGGCGAGATCGAGAAGTCGGAAGGCATACGTCGCAACCGATCCGGCGACCGTGAACTGGTAGGTGCCCGGCACGAGGTTGAGAACCGACAGCGCGTCGTTCGAATCCGTCCCGGTGAAACCGCGGTTCGCCACCCACGTACCGCCCGGGCCGGCAAGGGTCCAGTTGACGCCGTTGGTGGTGAGGCTGTCGACGTAGATCCGCGTGCGCTCGGCCACGGAGAAGACGTAGCGATCCTGCTCACCCGTCGCCGAGATGGCGCCGTTCATGGTCGTGCCGAAGGGCAGCGGGTCGCCGGCGAAGGCCACCGGCGGCGTGTTGCCGTTGAACTGGACGTTGAACGAGAATGCGTTGACGCCACCGGCGGAACGCCGCCCCTCGATCAGCAGCGTGTACGTCCCGGTGTCGATGAGCGTGACCTCGGCCTGATCGCCGTTGAAGGTGCGCTGGAAGACCTGGTTGCCGTACGGATCGATGAGCCGCCACTCGGCGTCGGTGTTCTGGGCGGAGAGGAAGTCGAAGAAGTACCGGTCGCCCGCGTTGGCGCCGAACCGGTACATCGCGGTCTCGTTGCCCGGCTCCAGCACGCCGGCGACCGGCGTGCCGGGCGTGAGGGGCGTTGCAGTGCCGAGGTCGAGCAGCGCGAAGGCGTAGGCCCCGGTGGTCTCGCCCGAAGGGTCGATCACGACCGCGTAGTTGCCAGGTCCGAGATCCAGGGCCGTTCCGGCGCCGATGTCGCGCGAGTCCGAGGCCTGGAAGCTGCGGTTGGCGACGATCGTGCCGGTGGGCCCGACGAGCGACCACGCGAGGCCGGTGTCCGCGAGCGAGTCGAACACGACCAGCTTGCGTTCGGTCAGCGTGAAGGTGTGCCGGTCCACCTGACCCGCATGCGCGATCGCGCCGCTCACGGGGGTGCCCAGCGTGAGCGCGACGGTGTCGTCGGTCACGGGCTGGACGTTGAAGCTCCACGTTGCCGACGCGGTCGGCGAATTGGAGATGCGACCCTCCAACGCGAGCAGATACTCGCCCCCCATGGACAGCCGGATCACGTCCTCGTCAGTGGTGTTGCCGTTCCAGAACAGCTGACCGCCGTTGGGATCGAAGAGCCGCCACGTGCCGGCGCTGCCCGACGAAATGCCGCGCGAGTCGAAGTAGAAGCGCTGCCCCGCCTCGGCGGTGAACGCATACAGCGTGGTCGACGCGGCCGGCGCGAGCGTGGCCGTCTGCATCGTGCCGGTCGTCAGGCTGAGCGCGTCCCGGCGGTCGAGGAGGTCGAGCCGATAGGCTCCGGTGCCGTCCCCGGCGGCATCAACCGAGAGGATGTAGTCGCCCGGAACGAGCGTCAGCAGCGGGTTGCCGCTCAAGTCGTTCCCGTCCGAGTTCGTAAACGTCCGGCTGGCTACGACCGTGCCGGCGGGGCCCGTGAGCGACCAGTTCAGCGCACTGTTGTTCGTCTGGACGTCAACGTAGACCCGGCGCTCGGCGTCGACGGTGAAGGCGTACCGGTCGGTCTCCCCCGGCGTGTCGATCGCGCCGGCGATGGTCGTTGAGAGCAGCAGACGCTGCTCGAGCGCTTCGAAGAGCGGCTTGCGCTTGAAGGGCGGCGGTGTGCGCCCTCCGGAGCCCTCGGGGCGGCGGTCGTCGGCGTTGCGGAAGCGGCGGAAAAGTTGGTTCCAGGCGAGCATGGGCCGTCCTGTGAAAACGACTCGGCCCGCTGTACGCGGGCCGGCAAAAAGATCAGAGGGCGGCAAGGAGGCCGCGGAAGACGCGCGCGGGCGCAGAGGGTGTAGCCCACGTGACCGGTGTGCGCCCGCCCCGGTCGACACCCAGCAGGGAGGCCAACCGACATTCGAGTAACGGTCCCATTGCCGTGCCTTTCGCTTGTTGTTGTTCGTCCGTCCCGACCAGCAGCTAATGCTAGTTGGCAGAGCCGCATGGCGGCACTTCCGGACTGAAAAACATTGTCAATTAACGGTCTACGTCGAGAGATCAACAGTCGGGATGACCCCGGGATTGGCGAATCTTCTTCAGGCTTTTCCCGATGAACGTCTCGGTCTGTAACGCATCGATCCCGGGCAATACCTCGTTACACAATGGCCTCTGGCGCCGCCGGCGGTTGGCCTAGAGTGGAAGTGCACCAAGGCAGACCGATAAAGAGGACACCATGACCGCCACCCGCAACAATCTGAAGCTCACGCTGATCGCCGCCGCCATCGCCGTCTTCGCCGGCAGCGCCCTGGCTCAGCAGAGCACCCCCGCCCCCGCCGCGCAGCAACCTCAGGTCGTGCGCCCGGCGGACCTCATGACCCAGCAGGAACGCGAGGCCTTCCGCAAGCAGATGGAGCAGGCGACCACCGTCGAGGAACGCCAGAAGGTCCGCGACGCGCATCGCGCCGCGATGGAAGCGCGCGCCAAGGAACGCGGCGTCGAACTGGCGCAGCCCGGGCGCGGCCCCGGATACGGTCCCGGCCCCGGCTACGGTCCGCGTGACGGTCGTGGCCCCGGCTACGGCCCGCGCGACGGCCGCGGCCCCGGCTACGGCCCGCGTGCCGACGGCGTCTACAACCAGGTCTTCTCGCAGGCCGAGCGTGACCGCTTCGCCGAGCGCATGCGCGAGGCGCAGACCGTCGACCAGCGCCAGGCGATCCGCGACGAGATCCGCACGCTGGCGGATGCGCGCGCGAAGGAGATGGGCATCGCGCCGACGCAGCGCCGCGGCCCCGGCGCGGGTCCCGGCTACGGCTGGGGCGACGGCCCGCGCGCGGGCGGTCCCGGCCGCCACGGCCAGGGCGTGTACGCGCAGCTCTTCACCGACGCCGAGCGCGACCAGTTCCGCGATCGCATGCACGGCGCGCAGACGGTCGAGGAACGGATGAAGATCCGCGACGAGATGCGCTCGACCGCCGAAGCACGCGCGAAGGAGAAGGGCGTCCCGCTGCCGCAGGGGCCGCGCGGCCCGGGCTACGGCCCGCGGTGGCAGTCCACGCCGCAGTCGTGACGCAAGGCAGCTGACCGGAAGGGGCACGGACGGCGTCCGTGCCCGCTCCTTTGCGGGTCAGCCGCCGCCGCCCAGATAGGCCTTCTCGAGCGCGCCGTCGCCGGCGAGCTCCGCGGCGCTGCCGGAGGCGACGATCGCGCCGCCCTCCAGCACGTAGGCGCGATCGGCGAGCGCAAGCGCGAGCGCCGCCATCTGGTCCACCAGCAGGATGGTGACGTGCTCGCTGCGCAGGCGATCGAGCGCGGCGAACAGATCGTTGATGATCGCCGGGGCGAGCCCGAGCGACGGTTCGTCGAGCAGCAGCAGCCGCGGCCGCGCCATCAGCCCGCGCGCGATGGCGAGCATCTGCTGCTCGCCGCCGGACAGCAGCCCGGCCCGCTGGTGCAGGCGCTCCCGCAGCCGGGGAAAGCGCTCCAGCATCCCTTCCACCTCGGCGTCGCTCGCGTCCCTGCGCAGGAAGGCGCCGAGACGGATGTTGTCGAGCACCGAGAGCTCGGGGAACACCTGCCGACCCTCCGGCACGAGCACCACGCCGCGGGCGACCACCTTGTTCGCCGGCAGCGCCTGCACCGCGGCGCCGTCGAAGCGCACCTCGCCCTGCACCGGCCGGTGCAGGCCCGCGAGCGCGCGCATCAGCGTGGACTTGCCGGCGCCATTCGCGCCGAGCACCGCCACCATCTCGCGGCGGCGCACGTCGAGCGTCACCGCCTTGAGCACGGGCGAGGCCCCGTAGCCCGCGGAGACGCCCGCCACGTCGAGCAGGCGTTCGCCGGCTTCGGCGGCACCCGCACGCGTCACGCGCGGGCGCCCGTCGGCATCCCCGAGGTAGGCCT